>SHOI01000258.1 GCA_004294855.1 Sphaerochaeta sp.
CCCTCCGGGAGGTGCTCGCTTCGGAGGTCACGGCCCGCATACCCGGTGCTCTGTTCCGACAACTGCAGACGGTGCACGCCGCATACACCGAGTTCCTTGATCGAAACAACCTGTTTGAACCCCGATACGATTCGGTATCCGTTCCGACCGATTGGAACACGAATCAAGAGGTGCGGATCCTCTACAGCGATCTTATTCCGGAAGCGGCCCTCCTGTATGAGGAGCTGGGCAGGCCGGACTGGTTGAAGCTGGTTCCGACGCCGAAGGCAAAGACCCCGGCGATTGATGTCTATGCGAACCACCTTCAGGAGATCCGCTCGACCCTCCGCCGGATCCGGGATCTGCTCGATGAGGGGGTGGCGACGCATGAGATCATGATCTGCCCGGCCAACAGCGACGAGCTACTTGCAACCTTGGAGGATGAGGCGTTCTTCTACGGCATTCCGCTTGCGATCCGTCAGGGCCGGTCGCCGCTGGAATATCCCGCCGGTCGCTTCTTTACCCTGCTGAACGAAGTGCACGGCGGTCATTTCACCCTGACGAGCCTGAAGAACCTCCTCTTGGAACCGGCGATCCCCTGGAAGGATAGGGAGCGCATCCAAACATTCATCCGCCTCAGCTTGGAGGATTCGATCCTCTACGGATCGGCGGCTCGACCCGACTATTTCGAGACGCGACTGCGGGATCGCTCCCTGATTCGATGGTACACGACGTTCCGCGATTCGCTTTCCGCGATCGTTCAGGCGACCTCGGTTGCCGAATTGATCCGCTCGCTTTCATTCTTCCGCGATGCCTTCTGGGAAGAAAGCGAATGGCATGGAACCCCTCAGGAAGAAGTCTTCGCCCATGCGATGAACCAGATCGAGCAGCTTGATAAAGCCCTCAAGGCGTGCAACAGGGAACGCCTCGACGGGCTGTACGCCCTCTTTCTCTCCCACCTGAAGAGGACGCAGTACGTTTCCCGGCAGCAGGAGGAAGGGATCGCGGTCTATCGCTGGCCGCAAGGGGCGAGCATCGCCGGTTCGCATCGCTTCTTTCTGGCCCTCGATCAGGAGGGGGCGGAAGTTCTCGACGATCCCTATCCCTTC
>SHOI01000259.1 GCA_004294855.1 Sphaerochaeta sp.
AAGCTTGACCTGAACAAGAACCTGAGCTGAATTTAGTAGGAGATTTTATTTTCTCGATTTTCCCTTGAAAACTTCATTTGGCGTTGCCATTCAGCCTTTTTGGCTGATTTTTCTTTCAGTAAGTCCGAAAGTCGGGAAGGAAGATTTTTAAAAATGATTCTGTTTTTGAGACCATCCTAGGTAAAGATGGACGCTCTGCACCGAATAGTATACAACATTCGGTGCAAGCTTGTGACGGAAACGGAGGAAGGGGATTCGCTAAGCAAGTAAGGCATATATGGTATCCTTCCTACTTTATAAACAGAGCGTCACGGGAAAAAGCAAACATCTCCACATCCCTTCATTCCAAACAATGGACTCTGGACAGCTCTGAAGCGCCTTGTTATCATCGGGCTATGAAGAGTCCCTACCTCGTCGTTCCCTTTGGGGACGCTGCCGGCATCGGTGTTGAGATCATTCTTAAAGCGCTTGGGCGCGTGAAGGAACCGATCGTGGTGGTCGGTGACCGGAAGCTGATCGCCAAAACGGCAAAGGATGTTGGTCTTCCTTTTCCCTTTACCAATATCGTAACCTCAACCAATCAACTGCGTACCGCCCAAAAAGAGGGTCATACTCCGATACTCTACCACCTCGATCTCATCGATTTATCCACGTTCGCCTATGGCGAGATTCAGGCGCAGTGCGGGAGGGGAGCGTTCGAAAGCGTTCGGACGGCGGTTAATCTGGTCGAAGAAGGATTGGTCTTGGCGGTGGTGACTCCGCCCCTTCACAAGGAAGCCCTCAAAGCCGCCGGAATCGAGGAGATCGGATACACGGAGATTCTGGCTTCGCTGAGCGACAGTCCCAAGCCGACGACGATGTTCGATACCCACAAGCTGAAGATCTTCTTCCACAGCCGCCACCTTTCCCTGATCGATGCGTGCAAGGCGGTGACGAAAGAGCGGCTGCTTCAGACGATCGTCACGAGCGAGGAGATCACCGGTAAATACCCCGCTTTCTTTGATACCGCGCTTCCTTTGGCGGTGGCGGGACTCAATCCCCACAATGGGGATGGAGGACTCTTTGGTAAAGAAGAGCTGCTTGAAG
>SHOI01000014.1 GCA_004294855.1 Sphaerochaeta sp.
CCAACCAATCGACGGAGTTCAACCTTGCCGATGCGATCGGCTCAAAGAGAAAAGAGGTGAACACGATGAGCATAACCGTTTCCAACGGAAAGGTTGGTACCAGTTACTCCCAAAAGGTAATCTTCACCGATTTGACACCCGTATCCACATCCACCGAATTCAGGATGCTTCCCGAGGAAAGCGGACCCACCCCGATTTCCTTCAAACTCTATTTTGATTCGACGGAGGTGGTAAAGGGAGAGGCCATCACGTGGAACAACCTCCAAAACGGCTCCAATAACACAAAAACGATCCGAATCGGCGGAATTAACCAGAACACAATCGATTCGCTTGCCAGCGGGACGTATACCGACACGATCAGCGTGGAGATCCAAAACCCCTGATCAAGACAGGTACGTTCGGCCGGAAGAAATCCTGTCGTATGGATAGACACCGGGAAAGGAAATACATATACTCTGACCAATAGCGATTGAAATAGTCGTTATAGGTTAATATGTGTCGATTGCAAACGCAGGCAAGACTCATTCTTTCTCTGTTCATCATCCTTATCGCGGGGATGGTGTCCGCAAGTGCGGCGGTCTATGCGGAATATGAACCGGAAACAAGTCTGTATTTCAAACGCCCGCCCCCACCGTTTACCAGTGATACGATGGTCGGCACCAAGCTTGGTCAATTCAGGATTTGGTCGGATGATGGGAACATCTATACACCGGTAATCACGCTTTCTCCCGATGTAGCCTCACCGCCCATAAAGATGACCGGCCTTTTTTCCTGGAATCATCCAAACGACCCTGAAGAAAGAGATCTTACGTTCCATGTCATCTTTCTTGCCTATCGTGAAGGCAGCAATCCCGGATACATTTCACAATCATGGAGTGGACCAAGAGTGGCGGTAGCAGGTAATATCGCAAATGTGCAAGGTACCTCCGCCCAGCCGTATCTTGTCGATATTTTTCTCATCAATACCAATGCCGACATCAATTCGAAAGGTGGAATCCATGCAACAGCCAATTCCGGCAACCCCGGAAGCGGGTTTTTCCTGAACACTCCCTATGCATTCAAAAACCCGTTCAACCCCTGCTTTGGGTTGGCTACCGCCAATCAACCCAACAGCAATATGTATGACTACATGAATGGCACAACGCCTAAAACAGGTCAAAACGATCAGTACAAAGGCGCATACGTTCCAGTCGCAAGCCCCTCGGGAACCAATACCGGACATGCCACGACCCCGATCATCCCCGGCGGAGCGATGAGCGGGGGAGAACCCGGCCAAGGAGGCGGCAACGGGGGAATCGTCTACGGGGATGAACCGATATCGGATCCGGTCATCCATACGCTCTTTTCGCTGGAGAGTGAGGATATTCCCATCATATTGAGCCAATTTACCGGGACTCAGGTAAAACAGATCAATACGGCAACGTTGGAAGTGGTGGTTGATAACGGAACGGGTGATGAGAAGATCAGCGTGGAGGTACTGTTCACGGACGACTCGCCGGCCGGCTGGAACGGGTTTCATCTTCTTCACGAGACACCCGGTCCCACGATTCCCTACAACCTCTACTGGGGGGATACCACAACCCGGATCACGAAGGACTCTCCGATTCAATGGAATAATCTGGTAGCAGGAGAGCATACGAAAACCATTTACATGGGTCGAATAGATGAAACCTTCGTCAATCAGGCCGCTGAAGGCAGATACAAAAGCACCATTACCGTTACCCTAACCAACAGCAACTAGCCAATCTTCATATTTTCCAAGAGTTTAACTCTCAAGCGACTACCGGAAACCGGTAATTCATTTTTGAAATGCTTGGTTCAGTGTTTTTATTTCACCATGAATCAGAATGATACTATCGGAAGTAAAATAGTAATAATATCGGAAGTGAAATAGTAGTATTATCGGAAGTAAAATATTAATATTATCGGAAGTAAAACATTGATATTGTCGGAAGTTAGGGGTACAATGCTTGTAAGGGGGAGGATTCCACATGGAAGGACGACGATATCTCAAGCGCATTGCAGATCGACTTTTGCAGGAAAGACTTCGATCAAGTGGAGCGGTTCTGATCGAAGGCCCAAAATGGTGTGGAAAAACGGCGACCGCGACAAGAGCGTCAAAAAGTCAATTGTTCATGCAGGATCCCGATATGACCGTCTCATACCTCTCGGCAGCCGACACGAAACCCTCTCTTCTCTTGAAGGGGGAGACGCCCCGTCTGCTCGATGAATGGCAAAGCGCACCTATTTTGTGGGATGCTGTGCGGTTTATGGTCGACCAGCGGGGAAAACCGGGCCAGTTCATCCTGACAGGGTCGGCGGTACCGAAGGATGATGCGGTGCAGCACACCGGAACGGGACGGATTTCACGCCTGATGATGCGTCCCATGAGCCTGTTTGAGTCGTTGGAGTCGAATGGGTCGGTTTCGCTGAAATCATTGTTTGACGGGCACATCGATGTCGAAGCGGTTTCAGATCTCTCCATAGAAGGCATTGCTTCCGCACTGGTACGGGGAGGTTGGCCGGCTTCCATAGGCGATGATGAAAGCATCGCCTTGCGCCATGCGGTTGATTATGTTGAGGCGATCATCAATGCGGATATTTCCCGGGTGGATGGCGTGGAAAAGAATCCCGCCCGGGTACGGGCTCTGATGCGTTCCTATGCCCGAAACATCGCGACGACGGCCACAATGAGAACAATCCGTGATGATATTGCTCTGGGCGATGCCGATGCAAGCATTTCGGAAAAAACGATCAGCCAGTATCTCGTTGCATTGGATCGGATATTTGTCACGGAAGATCTTCCTGCCTGGAATCCCGCGTTGCGATCCAAGACGGCGATCAGAAGTTCAGTGAAACGGCATTTCGTAGATCCTTCGATCGCAACCGCCGTGATGCGGCTTACCCCCTTCCGATTGCTTGAGCATTTTGAGTATTTCGGCTTTCTCTTCGAATCCCTCTGCACCAGAGATCTTCGAATCTATGCGGATGCCATTGATGGGCAGGTCTTCCATTATCGGGATGCGAGCGGGCTGGAATCGGATACCGTCGTCTGCCTCAACGACGGCAGATGGGCTCCGATCGAAGTGAAGCTCGGTGCCAGGGCGATCGAAGAGGCGGCGGAACACCTCTTGGAGCTGAAAGCCAAGGTCGATACCGGAAAGATGAACGAACCCTCGTTTCTCATGATCCTTACAGGAGGCGAATTCGCCTATCGCCGCAAGGATGGAGTTCTGGTGGTGCCTATCGGCTCGCTGAAAGATTGATCCGCTTGATGAAGATCGAATCGACGCCCGCTCCGAAGGCGATGATCAGCGTGACGATCGTGGCGGAGATGAGGACTCCCAAAGAGATTGCCAAGATCGTCTCCTTCTTCTTCAGGCCCAACACCCAGGCACCAAGGGCGGCGGTCCATGCCCCCGTGACGGGTAAGGGAATGCCGACGAACAGGGCAAGACCGATGTATCCCCATTTGGAGAAGTGATGCTCGACCTTTTTTCGTGCCCGCTCGACAAAGCGGTCGAAGAAGGAGCGGTACCACCCCCAAATCCGGTAGAACACCCTGTGCAGCGATCCCAAAAAGAGATAGACGATCGGAGCGACCAGAAGATTTGCCAGAACTCCGATCAGGGCGGCAAGGAAGAGAGGAGCGCCGTTGAAATAGGCGTAGGGAATCGCTCCTCTGAGTTCGCTGATCGGAAGGACGGCTAAAGCGATCGTTATCAGGTAGTGGATGGACGTCACGAAGGAATCTCCTCATCGACCAGGATAGCGGAGGCGGGACACACCTCGTGACAACAATAACACCTGATGCACCGCTTTTCGTCAATCACTATGTGCTCCTCTTCGATCTTCAGCGCCTCGACGGGACAGATCTGGATGCATTTTTTACAGAGGATGCACTCTTCCTTCAGGAAGAAGGGGGCTCTGCGCTGGCGTTTGACCCGCCAGCGGACGAAAGGTCCGGCAAAGAAGGGGAGAATCAGGGCGTGGAAGAAACGGGTCTTCTTCTGTACTTCAATCCGCTTATAGTCGGTCTTGATCAGGTCATGCGCCTTCAGGTTCGGATATTCGCTAGGCGCTTTTCCCAACCCCCGCTTCAATCCCTCGGCGACGATCGGGACATCGGTCGGATTGTAGCCCATGATCTCCGCCTGGGCATAGTCAAGAGCCACCAGATCCGTCGAGGCGAGAATCAGGCCCATTGGCAGGCTTGAGCCGTTGGCCGGACCGGGACCTTCCATCGCGATGATTCCATCCATCAGGGCAAAAGAAGCCTTGGCGACCGTGGCGATGCCGACCATCAGGGAGGCGAACTGCTCCCGGGTCGGAAAGCTTAAGTGGCACGGGCTCTTGTGGAGGTTCGGAACCAGGCCGAAAAGGTTCTTGATCGCACCGGTGGCGTACATCAGTTGGTGGGTCTTCATCTTCGGCAGGGAGAAAAGGAGGTCGACCTCTTCCAACAGGGAGGGAAGGGGAAGCTTCTTGCCGCGGGCGTAGGGGATCGGATAGGTGGTCGGACGATCGGTGAAATCCGCCCATTCGACCCCTTCTTCCCGGATCACCTTCCAGATCCCGCTGGCTCGGGGTCGAAAGTTCGGGGTATGGAGCCCCGGCGAATCTCCGACAAGAATCCGTTTGGCTCCCTGCTCCTTCAGCAAGCGGATGACACTTCGAACGACCTGGCTGTGGGTGGTGATGCCGAGCTCCTCTTTGGAATCGGAGAGGATGTTCGGTTTCAGCAGAACCGTCTTGCCGTTGACATCCGGCATCCCTGCAAAGGCGCACGCCTCCCTGACCGCCTTGTCAACCAAGACCGGTTCATACGATTCACACCGAACAATGGAAACACAACTCATGTGAGCCTCCGAATCAAGCACATATACAACGGCCCCTTTCCATCCGAGACATCGGGAAGGATGATCGAGCCGAAGGATCGTTTCTCTCCCCGGTCGAGGTGCAGCTCTTCAAACCGCCCAGCTCTTCGCTTCTCAAGCTTGGCGATGACCTCTTCATTCTCCAGAGGATTGATCGAGCAGGTGGAGTAGAGAATCAGCCCGCCAGGGACGACCGCCTCGAGGGCGGAGGCGAGCATCGCAAATTGATTGACTGCAAGGCGCTTGGGCCTTGACGGTGACCAATCTTTGAGAGCCTTCTCATCAGAGAGGACATGACGTTCGCTGGAACAGGGCGCATCGAGGAGAATCCTGTCATACGCATCCTGTTCGTAGAGGGACCACCTCGCGGCATCATGGCCGGTGATCGTGATGTTGGCTCGATCCTGTTCCGGCAGATGGTTTGTGATCACATCCCGCAGGCGGGCCCTTCGGGCGGAGGAGCGGTCGTTGGCCGTCAGGCTGCCCGATCCCTTCAGCGCAGTCGCCAGAACAAGCGTCTTTCCCCCGGGCGCCGCGCAGAGGTCCAAGACCCGGTCTCCTTCGCTGACACCCAACGCCCGGGCCGCGGCAATCGATGCCTCATCAAGATAGTAGGGTTGGAGCAGCCCTTCGGTATAGGCGACCGGCTTGCGTTCTTCAAGGAGAGCGGTTTTTAAGGATTCCCAGCGATCCTGATAGAATACGCGGTAGTACTCATCGAAGGTGGGTACTTTGGGGGTGTTCTTGACCATGAATCGACTGTACCAACTTTTCCTGCTCTTGTGAACAACCTTCAACGTGTGCTATATATGACCAATGGCATACCTGACAGCGTTTTTAGAAGGGATCATCAGCTTCATCAGTCCCTGTATTCTACCGATTCTCCCCCTCTATTTTTCCTATTTGGCGGGAGGCATCACCGATCGTGAAGAGCGCAAAGGGGTTCTCCTGACCAACTCGCTCGCCTTCGTCCTGGGGTTCACGATTCTCTTCGTCGCCCTCGGAGCGGCTTCGACTTCAATCGGCCGGTTCTTAAGCGACCATCTGGAGCTCCTCAACCGGATCGGGGGCGTCCTCGTCATCCTCTTTGCGGTCAACAACCTCGGCTTTGTCCTGATCCCCGCGTTGAACAAGAATCGGCAGTTTCAATTCAAGGGTCTCCACAACATGACGATCGGCAAGAGCATCCTCTTCGGCATCGTGTTTGCCTTCGGCTGGACCCCCTGCGTGGGGCCGCTTCTGGGCTCGGCGCTGATGATGGCGGCGAACGCCACCATGATGTACAAGGGGATGCTGACGCTCCTCTTCTACGCTCTGGGGTTGGGTATTCCCTTTCTCCTTTCAGCGTTGCTGCTCGACCAATTGGAGGGGGTGTTCAACGTCATGAAAAAGCACTCCAACCTCATCACGATCATCAGCGGGGTGTTCCTCCTGATCTTCGGTGTAGCCTTGCTCTTGGGGTTCAATCCCGCCGCACTCTTTTTATAGGAGCGTTCCATGAACAAACAGACTCGCAATTTATTGATAGCGATCATCGCATTTCTTCTGGTCATCATTCTCGCCGCCGTCCTCTATGACAAACTTGTGGATAAAGCCGCTCCGACCGTCTCCTATGCCCCGGTGTTGCGGGAGCTTCCACAAAGTGGAAGTACGATGGGCGCGAAGGCATCGGTTGATGAAGCTCCCACCGCTGCCAAGGAAGAAGCGAAAGAAGAGAGGCTTCCGCAGAGTGAAAGCGCAATGAGTGTGGCGGCACCGGTTGATGAAGAAAGTCCGGATGTCTCCGAAGAGGCGGAGAAAGAAGAATCGGATGAGCTGAAGATGCCCAACATCCCCCTCTTCCGTCTTGACGGCACAGAGACCGACTTCTACGAGGTGGCCGACGGCAAGCCGGTGGTGCTCAACTATTTCGCCTCATGGTGCCCGCCCTGTCAGGCGGAGATGCCCGACTTCGTCAAAGCCTACAACGCCCACAAGGATGAAGTGACGTTCATCTTCCTTGATTCGCTGGACGGGGAGCGGGAGAGCCTCGCCACGCTGAAAACCTTCATCAGGAAGCAGAAGATGGATGAGAGCTCGGTGTTCTACGATGAAGGAATCTTCGCCTACATCTTCCAGACCACCAGCTTGCCGACGACCGTCTTCTTCTACGCTGACGGAGCGATCGCAGGAGGTCAATTGGGGATGGTGAACGAGCAGTATCTTCAATACGCCATCGAAGAGATCACTAGCGAAGCTTCACGAAAAAGCCGATAAAGAACGGCACGCTTCCGCCGATGCAGAAGAGGTGCCAGACCGCATGATGGCCGGGGAGGCGTTTGCTTGCATAAAACGCCACTCCCACCGTGTAGGTGATTCCCCCGGCCAGAACGTAGGGAAAAAGGCCTTGCGGCAGAAACGGGATGATGTCACCCCAGAAGAAGACGACCAGCCAACCCATCACGACGTACAAAAGAACGCGAAGCACCTTGAATTTTCCCCAGAAGAGAAAGGTCAGGATGATCCCGGCAACGGCGATCGTCCATACCAGAAAGAGGACCATCCTTGCCGTATCGGAGTCGATGCCGAGCATCAACGGCGTGTAGGTTCCGGCAATCAGAACGTAGATGCTCGAGTGGTCGAAGACTCGCAAGATCCGTTTGGCATCACTTTTGGGGGCGAGGTGATAAAGGGTTGACGAACTGTAGAGAAGGATCATCGTCAGGCAAAAGAGGACCATTCCCCGGGCGAGGGAACCGGATGAGTAGAAGGAGAACCGCCCGATGACCATTCCAAGGGCCAGCACGGCGAGGATCGCTCCGAAGCCGTGGGTCAGCGCGTTCGCCCGTTCCGCTTTCGGGTCGTCATAGTCGTGCAAGGTGATGTGCTTTTGCAGCCAGGATTCCGTTTTCATATCACCCTACACTACAAAAAGCGGTCCTTCTTGAGCAAGGTTTTGGACCGCTTCTTTTATGCTAGTAGAGTTCTACTAGAGGATATGTTCCAGGAAATGCTTTGTCCGATCGCTTTTGGGCTTGGAGAACAGCTCATCCGGAGGGGCGATTTCAACGATCGATCCTTCATCCATGAACACGATAAGATCCGCCGCCGCTTTGGCGAACCCCATCTCGTGGGTCACCAGGAGCATCGTCATCCCGCTTTTGGCAAGTTTGAGCATCACGTCCAGAACTTCCTTGATCATCTCCGGGTCAAGGGCGCTGGTCGGTTCGTCAAAGAGCATCACCTTGGGGTTCATCGCCAGAGCCCGGGCGATCGCCACCCGCTGCTGCTGGCCGCCGGAGAGCTTTGGCGGATGTACATTGGCCTTTTCCTCCAACCCAACAAGCTTGAGCAGCTCCATCGCTTCGTCATGGGCCTGTTTCTTGGAGAGCTTGCGGACTTTCATCGGAGCGAGGGTGATGTTTTCCAAGGCGGTAAGATGGGGAAAGAGGTTGAAGGATTGGAAGACCATTCCCACTTCTTCCCGAATCGAACGAATATCCACATCTTTGGCGGTCACCTCATCGTCGTCGATGAAGATTCTCCCGCTCGTCGGCTCCTCAAGTCTGTTGATCGAGCGCAGCAACGTAGATTTTCCGCTTCCCGACGGGCCGATGATGACGACGACCTGACCGTCATCGACGGTGAGCGAAGCGTCAACCACCGCATGGACCGTCTTATGGTCGGCAACGTGGTAATCTTTGCAGAGGTTTTCCAATACGATTCTAGCCATGGCGGTGCAGTCGCTCCTCCATAATTCCCACCAGGCGCGAGAGCATCAGGGTGATCACCAGATAGATCAAGGCGACGATTAGCATCGTCTCCAACGAAAGGAACGTTCGGGAGATGTACTCCCGGCCTTTCCGAAGGATGTCGCTGAGGGCGATCGTTGAAACGAGGGAAGAGTCCTTCAGCATCGAAATGAACTCATTTCCGATCGCTGGCAGGATCACCTTCACCGTTTGCGGCAGGATCACATACCGGAACGCCTGCGTGCGGCTCAGGCCGAGAGCGATCGCCGCTTCCATCTGCCCTTTGGGAATTGCTTGGATACCGGCCCGGACTATTTCTCCCATATACGCACCGAAACAGATCGCCAGCGCGGTGACGGCGGCAAGCATCCCTTCGATCTTGAAGAACCGGCCCATCGCATAATAGATGAAGATCAATTGGACGAGGAGGGGGATCCCCCGGATCGTCTCGACATAGATTCCACTGACAATATTCACCCAATGCTTCTTGCTTACCGAGCCCAAGCCGGTAATCGTTCCAATGACGATCGCACCGATGATTGCGAAAATCGTCGCCTGAAAGGTAACGGGCGCTCCTTTGATCGTGACCAGGAAGATGGAACGGTAGGGGTCGGGTTTGAAAACCACCAGAAAAGCCAACAGACTCAAGGCGCTGATGAAGGTGATCCGCCACGAGTTGAACAGATGTCCGCTGTCCTTCCGGGGAATCAGAACTCCGTCGGTCATCGTGATCGTGGGAATCTTTTTCTTGGCCGCGTGAGGGTCAACCGAAAGAACCTTCTTACGCACCATTTCGAGTTTTACTTCGTCTAATTCCTGATTTTCCATCGGACATTCTTCTTACATAATTATGCGGATTAAGTCAAGGTTCACCGTATATTTATTCAGACAAACAAAAGGGGAGCCGTGCTCCCCCCCAAGATCGTTTCATCGTTGATTACAGCAGGTTCCACTTTGCTTTCAGAGCATCGAAGGAACCGTCCTCCATCGCGATTTCAAGGCCTTTGTTGATCAGATCCAGAAGCTTCGTGTTGCCTTTCTGCACGGCGATCGCGATATCTTCCCGGGTGAACGCTTCACCGACAACCATCAGTTTGCCCTTGTAGTTGGGATTGGCCAAGACGAAATCACTGGCGATGAGGGAATCACAGACCGCAGCTTCCACATTTTTGTTGAGCAGGTCTTCAATCGCCAAACCGATTTCATCGTATGCCCGGGTGACGACGGGGTACTCCTCAAGGGCGAAATCCCCGGTGGTTCCGATCTGCACCCCGATCGCCTTGCCGTCCAGATCATCAATTCCGTTATACTTTCCTTGGTCGGCGGCGCGGATGATGACCACTTGTCCCGCTTCCAGAATCGTCGTGGAGAAATCCATCGTCGCTTTCCGATCTTCGGTCACGGTGACCCCGCTGGCGATCGCATCATATGCTCCGTTGGCGAGTCCGGCGAAGATCGTGTCCCAAGGGATGTTTTTCACGGTCATCGTTGCACCGACTTTGCTGGCGATGAGGGGAATCAGCTCGACTTCAAAGCCGGTGAGATTGCCGTTTTCATCAATGAACTCCAGCGGAGGCCAAGTGGCGTCACTGGCAAACACATACCCTTCGGCGGACTCTTTTTTACCACCGGCGAACAGGGCTGTACCGGCAACCAGCACAACCAATATAAAGAGCGCTATCCATTTCTTCATACTTGAATCTCCTTGCATATATATACTGGATATCATGGATAGATATGCAAATAATGTCAAGTAATTTCAAAATAAATGTATAAGTATGCAGGAGGGTTTAATAATTCGTTACCAGAAGACCGATGACGAGCCCCAAGATCGTCCCGCCAAGAATCTGGCTGAAGGAGTGGCCGAGCATCGTTTTGAGGTTTTCCGGGGTGAACTGGCCTTCGTTATGGATGTCGCTTAAAATCCTGCTCCATTCGTTGATCACCTCGGCCTGCTTGCCCGCCGCCCGGCGGATGCCCATCGCATCGTGGATGGTGATTGAAGCGAAGGTCGCGCTGATCGCAAAGTATACGGTTCCGACTCCGTAGGACAATCCGATGGAAGTGACCAAGGCGATCACACCGGCGGTATGGCTGGAAGGCATTCCGCCGGTGGAAAAGAGCAGATGCCAGACAAACCTTCGTTCAAAGAGTACATTTACAAACGGCTTCAAAAGTTGAGCAATAAGAAACGCAAGCATGGCAGAGATAAAAGCACTGTTTGCCAGGAGGTTGTTATTCATAGCATAAATGTATAGGTTTTACCTAACTTGGGCAATCATGGAGGAGCGTGTGAATGAAAAGTAATTCGATTCAGTTTCATACGATAAATCTTGCTTCTTTTTTCAGCCAGCTTGCGATTGCGATGATCAATCTGACGCTGGTCTATCACCTTCGATATCACTACAACCTCCCTTCCGCGCTGATCGGGCTTGCCGCGGCCATGGGGCCGACCTCGTATCTCATTGCCTGTCTGGTCAAAGGAAAGCTCTCCTCAAACCTGAGACCTCGTCATGCGATTATGCTCTCTCTGGCGGGGATGAGCGGTTCGATCCTGCTGCTCTTGAGCGTACATCATCTTGCGATCACGTTTTCGTGTCTCTTCCTCTATGGGATGTGGATGAGTTTTCTTTGGCCTCATGTGGAGGAGTGGTTCAGCCGGGGCAAAGAGGGGGAGGAGCTCAGCAAGGCGGTCAACGGGTTCAATGTCTCCTGGTCGTTGGGAGTCGCCCTCTCATCATACCTTGCCGGTTTGTTGATTGAACAATCGACGATCCTCGCCTTCCTTGTTTCCATCGGCTTCTTCATCGCGGTGTTCATCGGCATTTGGACGGTAAGCACCTTGGTTCCCGCAATTCGGATGGTTCCAAGCGAAACGACCCATATTGAAACAAGCGGATTGACCGATCGATCGACGCCGCTGAGGTTTTATGCGTGGATCGGAATCGTCGTGCTCTACAGCGGAATGAGCATCATCCTTACGATCTTCCCCTTGTATGCCCATGAAGAGCTGCTGCTGAGGGAATCCCGCGTCGGATTGCTTCTGTTGATTCGCGGTGTTACCTCCTGCATCAGCTTCTATCTTTTGGGCAGATTCTCGTTTTGGCATTTCAGGAAATCCCTGATTTTCCTCGTTCAAGCGCTCTTCGCTCTTCTGTGTTTCAGCGCTCTCCGGTTTTCATCACTCATCTTTTACGGGATCTTCTTTTTTCTCTTCGGGGTGCTCTTCTCCTTCGCCTACACCCAATCGATCTTCCATGGTTCCAGCGGTGCAATCAGGCGCTCCACGCGGATGATTATCCACGAGGTGCTGCTCACGATCGGAACGATTCTCGGTTCGGTCGGGGGCGGGTGGTTCTACCAGAAGTTCGGGTTTGCCAACGTGCTGCTTGCCGTCGGAATTTTCGGTGCGGTCGCCGTTGGAGGGGAACTCCTTTTCAGCATATACATCCAAAGGCGCTTTCGCTACAATGGAGCGTAATCATTCGTAAGGAGGATGCTATGGCCCTCACGCTGACGGAAAAAATTCTCAGCTCTCACCTCAAGACGGGAACGTTGAAGCGGGGAAATCCTATCGGAATATCGATCGACCAGACCCTTACCCAGGATGCCACCGGTACGATGGCATACCTGCAGTTTGAATCGATGGGCTTGGACCGGGTTCAAAATGAACTGGCAGTCAGCTATGTGGATCATAATACCATTCAGGTAGGCTTTGAAAACGCCGACGACCACCGCTACTTGCAGTCCGTGGCGGCGGCAAAAGGGGTGATCTTCTCCCGTCCGGGAAACGGAATCTGCCACCAAGTCCACCTTGAGCGCTTCGGTGTCCCCGGCAAGACGCTCTTGGGCAGCGACAGCCATACCCCGACCGGCGGCGGACTCGGAATGATCGCGATCGGCGCCGGCGGACTGGATGTTGCCGTCGCAATGGCCGGCGGCCCCTTCCACCTGATCAGTCCCAAGATCATTGAAATCCGCTTGACCGGGAAACTCCGCCCATGGGTCAGCGCCAAAGATGTGATCTTGGCGGTCCTGGGGCGGTACGGGGTGAAGGGGAACGTGAACTGCATCTTCGAGTATACGGGAGAAGGGGTGAAAACGCTCCAGGTTCCCGAACGGGCGACAATCTGCAACATGGGAGCGGAGGCGGGGGTCACCACCAGCATCTTCCCCAGCGATGAAAACACCCGCGCCTACCTTGCAGCCCATGATCGAGAGGAGGCGTATACACCTCTTTCCGCCGATGAGGGGGCGGTGTATGACGAAACCTTTGAACTCGACCTTTCCACGCTGGTTCCCAAGACGGCGTACCCCCATTCGCCCGGCAATATCGCCGATGTATCAGCGCTCGTCGGCAAAAAGGTCGATCAGGTGCTTATCGGATCATGCACCAACTCCTCATATGCGGATATGAAGAAAGTAGCCGACATCCTTGACGGAAAGCATATCGCCCCGAACGTTTCCTTCGGAGTCGCTCCGGGCAGCCGCGAGGTCATTCTCATGCTTGCCGAGGACGGTTCGCTCGGAAAGCTGGTCGCTTCCGGGGCGCGGATTCTTGAAACGGCGTGCGGGTTCTGCATCGGCAACCACCAAAGCCCCGGAACGAACGAAGTGAGCCTCAGGACCAGCAACCGGAACTTTGAGGGCCGCAGCGGGACCAAGAGCGCCCAGGTCTATCTGGTCAGTCCCGAGACCGCAGCTCTGAGTGCATTGACCGGCGTCTTCACCGACCCCTTGGGGGATCATGGGATCGAGTATCCTCATGTCGTGAATCCCGAGAAGTTCATCGTCGATGATTCGATGTTCATCTTCCCCCCGGAAGACGGAAGCGCCGTGGAAATCATCCGGGGACCCAATATCGGCGATCCGCCGGCGAACGTTCCCTTAAGCGATTCCCTTGACGGGTACGTGACGATCAAGGTAGGGGACAAGATCACCACCGACCACATCATGCCCGCAGGCGCCCGTCTCAAGTACCGCTCCAACATTCCTGTCTACTCCAAGTACGTCTTCGAGCCGATCGACGAGTTCTTCCCCCAGCGCTGCATGGAAAATCAGGATCGGGGCAAGGACAATTTCATCGTCGCCGGAGCTTCCTACGGACAGGGGTCTTCCAGAGAACATGCGGCGATCTGTCCGATGTACCTCGGTGTCAAAGCGGTGATCGCTATTTCGATCGAGCGAATCCATCAGAACAACCTCTGCAACTTCGGAATCATTCCGCTCACGTTCATCGATGAAGCCGATTATGAAAAGCTCGATCAAAACGATGAGATCGTCATCGAGAACATCCGCCGGCAGATCGTCGGAGAGACCGTCATGCTGAAGAACAGGACCAAGAGTTTGGAGATTCCTTTGCGCTGTGATGTTACCGGGGAGCAGCGGAAAATGCTGATCAAGGGCGGACTGTTGAACATTCTCAAGGAGATTGGATGATGACTCGGACGATTTGCTACATTGAAGGGGACGGAGTGGGGCCGGAGGTCACGGCCGTGATGCTGAAGGCGGTGGATGCCGCCGTCGGCAAAGCATACCAAGGCGCCAAAACGATTCGGTGGAAAGAAGTGCTCGCCGGGCAAAAAGCGTTCGACCGGGTGGGGACGTATCTGCCCGAGGAGACCCTTGAAGCGATCAGGAAGCACAAGGTTGCGATCAAAGGTCCCTTGACCACCCCCGTCGGCAGAGGGTTCCGCTCGCTGAACGTCGCCCTTCGGCAAGAGCTGGATCTCTATGTGTGTTTGCGCCCGGTGGAGTACTTTGAAGGCACTCCTTCACCGGTGAAGCATCCCGAGCTGGTGGATATGGTCATCTTTCGGGAAAATACCGAGGATATCTACGCCGGAATCGAATGGGAGGCGGGAAGCGAAGGGGTAAAAAAGGTACTGGCCTTCCTCGCTGAAGAGATGCATGTCTCGTCGATCCGCTTTCCCGAAACCAGCGCGATTGGGGTCAAGCCGATCTCGAAGGAGGGAAGCGAGCGGTTGATTCGAAGCGCGATCGAGTACGCCCTTGCCCATACCAGGCGAAGCGTCACTCTGGTTCACAAAGGCAACATCATGAAGTTCACCGAAGGGGGATTTCAAAAATGGGGGTACGAACTCGCTGCTTGCGAGTTTGGAGCGGTCAAGGAGCCGGACGGTTACCATATCAAACGGGAAGGGGAAGCGGACCTCATCATCAACGACTGCATCGCCGATGCATTCCTGCAGAACATCCTCACCAAAGCGGAAGCGTACGATGTGGTGGCCACGCTGAATCTCAACGGCGATTACATCTCCGACGCCCTTGCCGCCCAGGTGGGGGGAATCGGGATCGCTCCCGGGGCGAACATCAACTATCAAAGCGGCCACGCGGTCTTCGAGGCAACCCATGGAACGGCTCCGGACATCGCCGGCAGGAACCTTGTCAATCCGCTTTCGCTCGTCCTTTCAAGCGTCCTGATGCTTCGACACCTGGGGTGGGATGAAGCGGCGGCCCTTCTTCATGACGCGGTCAGAAAGACGATCAGAACCGGGATCGTGACGAAGGACTTTTATTCCCTGATCGAAAAAGAGGGAAGAAGCGCCACCCTGCTCGGAACAAAGGAGTACGGAGAGCGCCTCTGCGCGCTGATTTAAAAGAAGAAACCTTCAAGCTCAAACCCGATCGACCAAAGGAACGACGTTTCGTTTCGCCAGACCGGTGTACACTTGGCGGGGGCGGGCGATCTTCTGGTAGGGGTCGCCGGCCCATTCAAGCCAGTGGGCGATCCAGCCCGGAAGGCGGCCCAAGGCAAAGAGGACGGTGAACATCGACTCGGGGATTCCCATCGCATGGAAGATGATTCCCGTATAGAAATCGATGTTGGGATACAGGTTCCGTTCGATAAAATACGGGTCGCTCAAGGCTACCTGTTCCAGCTCCAGTGCAATCTGCAGCAAGGGATCCAGCTCCGTGTTTCCGATTACCTTCTGACAGAGATCTTTGGCGATCTTGGCCCGGGGATCGTAGGTCTTGTAGATCCGATGGCCGAAGCCGGCAAGGCGGAATCCGTTTTCCTTGTTTTTGGCCATTTCGACGACTTGTTCGACCGTCAAGCCTTCATTGTGAATCTTCAGCAGCATCTGCATCACCGCCTGATTCGCTCCGCCATGCTTCGTTCCCCACAGGGCGCAGCAGCCGGCGGCGACCGAAGCATAGAGGTTCGCATCGCTGGAACCGACGAGCCGTACGGCGCTCGTTGAGCAGTTCTGCTCATGGTCGGCGTGAAGGATCAAAAGGATGTTCAATGCCCGGACGTGGAGCGGTGGGGGAACGTAGGCGTTTACGCTGGTGTAAAACATCATGTTCAGGAAGTTTTCACAGTAGGAGAACTTATAGGAAGGGTTTACGAAATCGAGACCGTTCATCTGCCGGTAGGTGAACGCAGCGATCGTCCGCATCTTTGAAAGGAGGCGCGTCACGGTGAGGTCGAGGTTCGCCTGCGGGTCGGCATCGGCGAGCTCGGGATAGAACGCCGAAAGCGAAGCCACCATCGCCGCCAGGATCGACATCGGGTGCGAGTCCTGAGGATAGTCGCGGAAGAAGTTCCGCATATCGATGTGGAGCAGGGAGTGGCGGTTGAGCATTTCCGCATAGAGATGTCGTTCCTGTATGTTGGGGAGCTCGCCTTTGATCAAAAGGTGGGCGACTTCGACGAACTCGCAGTGTTCAACGAGGTCTTCGATATCGTATCCCCGATAGCGAAGAATTCCCTGTTCACCGTCCACATAACAAATCTCGCTCATTGCAGAGCCCGTATTGGCGTATCCCGGGTCATAGGTGATGAAGCCGGTTTGCTTTCGCAGTGAAGTGATATCGATCGCTTTGCCGCCCATCGAGTCGGTGATGATGGGAAGGGTGACCTCCCGGTCTTCAAGAATAAGTTTGGCTGCGTCTTTTTTAATGTCCATCAATCCATCTCCTTAAAGGGGATAGCAAACACTACAGTACTTTTCTTTTTTTGAGAATAGGGTGGGCTTACAGGAGATTTTCTTTTCATTTGCACCTGCAGCGGCTATAATCAACGAAAGGACGGAAAGATGAAGACTGATGAGGTGACATTGCCCCTGGAGGAAGAAATCGTCGATATT
Source organism: Sphaerochaeta sp. (assembly GCA_004294855.1). Lineage (GTDB taxonomy): Bacteria > Spirochaetota > Spirochaetia > Sphaerochaetales > Sphaerochaetaceae > Sphaerochaeta. Next base: position 16,723 of record SHOI01000014.1, read on the forward strand.
GCCGACTTTTTCAAGGTATTCGGCGATCCCACTCGCTTGAAGATCCTCTTTTTATTGGAGCAGGGAGAGCGCGGAGTGAACTCAATCTGCGAAGAGCTGGGGATGCAGCAATCCACAATCAGTCAACAACTGAAACTCCTCAGAGCCCGGCGCCTGGTGCGCTACCGGAAGGATGGCCGCAATGTCCTCTACCGCCTGAATGATGAGCACATCCATGCGATTCTTGCCCTCGGAATCGAGCATTATCAGGAGCTCCAATAGCGTTCTCAATACAGGGTGTGTTCTATTTCAGCGTATTCCTCATAAAGCTTTAGGGCTTCCTCCCGGCCGATCTCTTCGATCGTGAGGACCGACTTGTCCTGGTGCCCTCCCTCGAGGTAGTGGTAGATACGGTCATCCCGAAACCCGATTTTTTCGGCATCTTCAGCCCGAGCGGCGTAATAGACATCCTTGATATTGGCCCAGATGCAGGCGCTGAGGCACATCGGGCAGGGGTGTCCGGTCGCGTAGAGGACCGCACCGGTCAGATCGTGGGTGCCGTTGGCCTCGCACGCCATCCTAATCGCATTGATCTCTGCATGGGCGGTCGGGTCACAGTCGCCTAAAACGGAATTTGAGGCGACAAAAACGTGACCATCCTTATCTACTACAACCGCCCCGAATGGCCCGCCGAGTCCTTTATTCATCGTTTCTCGTGCTCGCTCAATCGCCAGCCGCATATAGTGTTTTGCGTTCATGACTGCGCTCCCGGCAATTCCATAGTATCACGAATCGGATGGGAGCGCAAAAACGTTTTATTTCCGCTTCGATTGGGCGATCAGCCGAATCGCATTGATTCTGATGAACCCCTTGCAATCGATCGGGTTGTAGCCGCCGGCTTTGTCCATCGAGCCAAGCGCCTCGTCGTACAGGGAGACGGGACTCTTCACCCCTGAAAAGATGACGTTGCCTTTATACAGGGCTACCTTCGCCGTTCCGGTCACCTGCTTCTGGCTTTCCGCAAAGAGGGCGCTCAGCATATTGAACTCGGGGGCTCCCCAGTAGCCGTTGTAGATCAGCTCGGCGTATTTGGGCATGAGGGAGTCGCGAAGGTGCATCGCCTCCTTGTCCATCGTAATGCCCTCAAGCATCCGGTGCGCCTTCCAAAGGATTTCACACCCGGGGGTTTCATACACCCCCCGGCTCTTGATGCCGACGTAGCGGTTTTCAACCATGTCGGCCCGTCCGATCGCGTTGTCGTGGCCGATCTTGTTCAAGTAGAGGATCATCTCCAAGGGATCGCTGACGACGATGTCGTCATTGAGGTTGGTCACCTTGGTTGGCAACCCGTCTTCAAAGGAGATCTCCAAAAGTGTTTCCTCATCGGGAGCTTCTTTGGGGCTGAGGGTGTGGGAGAAGACATCCTCATCGGGCCGTTTGGATGCATCCTCCAGAATTCCCGCCTCGTGGCTGATGTGGATCAGGTTCTCGTCCTCGCTGTACGGCTTGGCGATCGAGGCCTTGATCGGGATATTATGCTCTTTGGCATACGCGATCATATCGCTCCGACCCTCGAATTGGGCGAGGAACTCGCTGTCCTTCCACGGCGCAATGATCTTCACCTCGCTCATGTGCATATAATATCCGAACTCGAACCGGACTTGGTCATTCCCTTTTCCCGTTGCGCCGTGGGAGACGTAGGTGGTTCCTTCCTTCCGGGCAATTTCAATCTGGGCTTTGGCGATGATCGGCCGGGCGAGGGAGGTGCCGAGCATATACCCGCCTTCGTAGACGGTGTTCGCCAACAGAGCGGGGAAGACATAGTCGGTCACCAATTGACTTCGAAGATCCTCGACATACACCTTGGAAGCACCGGTGGCCAATGCTTTTTTTCTGATGGCGTCAAAATCCTCGTCCTGTCCGACGTTTGCCACGAAAGCGACCACGTCAAACCCTTTGTTCACCAGCCATTTCAAGATGACGGAGGTATCCAAACCGCCACTGTACGCCAAAATGATTTTTTTCTTTTCCATAGCTTCGTTCCTTATGGGCGCAGTGTACAAATATCCGTCAAGAAAGACAAGCGGTCTATGTATATTTATACTTTTATATGCCGATATATTGCCAATTATTGTGAGATAATCAGCATATCGATGAATAGATATACATTTTATCTGTTTTTATGATTGTTCATTGTTCCACCGATGCGTACAACAAATCATTCGCTTTCCCTTGTTTTAACACCCTGAACTTTTTATACTGCTTTCATGCTCATATGTGACAAATTATATAAACGATACGCCAAGAATGCTCCCTACGCAGTGGAAGATTTGACCCTGAAGGTCGGTGAAGGCGAAATCTTCGGATTTCTCGGTCCCAACGGGGCGGGGAAATCGACGACGATCAAGATGATCGTTTCCCTGTTGAATAGTGACAGCGGAGAGGTGAGTCTGGACGGCATCACCGCAAAGGATGATCCGATCGCCTATAAACGCCTGATCGGGTATGTGGCGGACGAGCCGCAGTTCTACGACAAGATGAGTGCAAACGAACACCTTGCGTTCATCGGGGATCTCTATCGGATTCCTCAAGGCGAGCGGACCGAGCGTATCTCCAAACTGGCCGTGACGCTTCGCTTACAGGATGCCCTTGATGACGAAATCGGCTCCTTCTCCCACGGAATGAGGCAAAAGCTGGCGATCATCAGCGCCCTGCTCCCCGCCCCGAAGCTGTTGGTGCTCGACGAGCCGATGGTAGGCTTGGATCCGAAGGCGTCGTTTGAAGTGAAAAACCTCTTGAAAGAGCTTGCCAAGGAGGGGAAAATCGTCTTTTTCTCCACTCACGTTCTCGAGGTCGCCCAGCAGCTTTGCACCAGCTTGGGCATCATCAACGAAGGGAAGCTCATCTACCATGGAACGTTCGAGGCGCTTCAGAACGAACGGGATGAAAGTCTGGAAGAGCTCTTCCTTGAATTGACGGAGAAGGGCTGATGCGCATCCCGGTCGTCCTGCTTTTGCTCAAATCCTACCTCAAAGGAACCAAGCCGCTTCGATCGGTGACCCAGCGCTTCAGCTTCGGAAAGAAGAAATCGGTGCGGACGATCAGCGGGGTGGTTCTTTCGCTTTTGATGCTCGCCTCGCTCATGAGCTTTGTATTTTTGCTTGGAACGAACTACTACAACTATCAACTGGTCGGAATGATGGTCGGCGTTCCCCATGTCGGTCTTTTGATGGGCGCGGCATTCGCAACGTTGAGTCTGCTCATCTTCGCGTTTCCCGCAGCGATCAACATCTTGCACGCGGCGAAAGAGATCGAGCGGCTTCGGGCGTTGGCGATCAGCGAATCGGAGCTTGCCCTCAGCCGGATGATCATCTTCTATTTCAATTTTTTCCCGATCTATCTCTTCTTCGTCATCCCTGCTCTCATCGTCGGAATCATGACCACGGGCTTTTCCTTCTTCTACCTCTTAAGCTCGCTGTTTTTGCTTCTTGTCGGACCGATGATTCCGATTTCGCTGGTCACGCTGCTGGAGATCACTGTCGTCCATCTGACCAAGGGGAGGCGGGCTCAACGGTCGGGCGAGCTCTTCTACTTGGTCGTCATGATGGCCTTGGTGATCGGCATATCCTCCCAGATGGGGAAAAACGCCGAGATGACCGGCAATCTGGAAGGGCTGACTCATCAGCTGGCCCCGGTGATCAGAAAGCTTACCCGATTTCTTGCTCCGTTTGCCTTGCAGGCTCAAGGTCTGTACAATCCGATCCTGCTCCTTGTGTGGCTCGCAGGTGCGCTCCTTCTTGCCTACATCACCTTTACCGTAACCGCCGGAACCTATCATCACGCCTGCTCCCTGCTGGCTTCCGGCGGATACCGGACAAAGAAACGAAGAAAAAACAATACAGGCGAACAAAAACCGATAGTAGCGTTGATGAAGCGGGACTGGACGATCCTTCTCTCGACCAGCGGATTTATCTTTGAACTGGGCGGGGAATTGCTGATTCCCCTGATTCTCATCATCACCTACACGGCAATGGGAATCATCGGCGACATCTCTCAGGCGACGAAGGTTCTCGCCCAATATCCGATCTTTGAACCGGTTGTCGTTCTCATCGTGCTGCTCATGTCCAATATAAACCTGCTTTCCTGCACCAGCGTATCGCGCCAAGGCAAGCTTGCCCTCCACGACCGTCTGTATCCCCTCGAACCCAAGGTGTTCGTCGATGCGAAGTTTTATCTTCACATGGCTCTTGTCGGTACGACCAATACGATCTATCTTCTTGCCGCTACCTTGATCCTCAAGCTCTCCATTGGGAATCTTTGGTTCTATGTAATGCTTTCCCTGATCTCGATCGCCGGAACGAGCTACTTCCATCTGGCGATCGATTATCACAATCCTCTGTTGGAGTGGACGAGCGCCCAACAGGCGATGAAGCGCAACCCCAACGGCTTTCTCGGGATGCTGGTTTCCTTCCTGTTCGTCGTATGGGTCGCCCTGTTCCTGGTCGGTCTGCCGTATTTCTTTGAGATCTCCCAATCCAATGCTCTCATGGCCGCCCTCGGCATGGCCGTGGTCACCGCAAAGGCCGGTCAAAGGCTTGCCTACAGAAGTGCAAAGGGCTTTCTCGCCTAAGAGGTGAGGAACTCCTTCGCCCGGTTGCACGCCGACGGCAGCGATGAGTGAAGCTCAAAGGGGTGGGGAGAGGATTCCGCTCCCCATATCAGCAGAAGCCCCAGATCCGCCGCCTCGAGCATCGGAATATCGGTTGGACCGTCGCCGATCGCGACGATTTTCTTATAGGTTTTTCTTAAAGCTTCGAGGTTGGTGCGCTTGCCTTCCGCTTCGCCGATATTGACCTTCAGGTACGCCTTGCCCTTCTTCCAGCGGATTCGTTTTGCTTTGATGAGGAAGAACTCCTCTCGTAGGCCAAGCTCCTCCAAAAAGAATTCGGCGAGGTTCTCCGTTCCGAGGCTTAAGATCGCCAGATCGGCGACCTCGGTCAGCGTCCGGATCGCCGCTCTGTCCTCTTCACTGAGGAGTCCTGCCAGATCTCTGGCGGTCTTTTCAACCAACTCGGGATCGACATCGCGGATTATCTTCTCGTAGCGTTTGTAGAACTGCGGGTTGTTGAACGCTCCCCTCCGGTCGGCGCGGACAAAGAGACGGGCGCGGAGACGGAAGAGAGGACCTTTGGTCTTTGCGTGGGAGAGAACCAGCGTCTGCTCGCTGTCATAGGGGCGAAACGGGTAGAGCGTTCCGTCAAAATCGAAGATAACGAGATTCGATTTGGCCATGGCCAACCATAGCAGGAGAAGAAAAAAAGGGGAAGGGCGGTCGCCTTCCCCTGACACCAAATGGTAATTCCTTACTTTCCGTAGAGTTGATCGAAGTACTCCATATCGGTGGAAAGCACCTTGTCCAGGTCGGGAATCGTCTTTCGGTACGATTCCAGCGTTCGCCAAAGATTGAAGAACTCCGGATCCGCTTCATATGCGTCGCTGTAGATCGCAGCGGCCTCGGCGTCGGCGACACCCTTGATCGCCTCGCTTTCCGCATATGCCGTGGAAAGGATCACCCGCTGTTCACTCTCGGTCTTTCCCTGCCACTGGGCAAGCTGACCGCGCCCGTATGATCGATATGCTTCGGCGATCTGATTTCGTTCCTTGATCATCCGCTGATAGACGCTTTCGGTGAGGTCGTCACTGTAGCGGATCTGACGAATGATGATATCGATCAGTTTAATACCGAACCCGTCGGTGAACTGCTCCGCTTGAATGTTCATTTTGGCGCTTAACTGCTCCCGTCCGATTCGGATGTTTTCCTGTTTGGTCTGGGTTGCCGTCAAATTCCGCAGCTGTTCGGCATCTTCAGCGCTGTCGAGGCTTTGGACATCCTCCTCAACGGTGATCTCGTTGATCTGGTTGGTGGTCCGGACCGCTTCGTTGAGGTAGTTCTCGCTGATGATCGTCCGAACGGAGGAATCAAGAATATCGTTCAACCGGGCGATGCCGTTGTCGATCGTGTTCACCGTCTCGTAATACCTGGCCGGATCGCTGATCAGCCATCTGGCGGTGGTGTCGACCCAGATGAACTGGTTTTCCTTCGTCGGAATCCGCTGGGCGGCTCCGTCCCAGGAGAGAACCTTCTTCGGGTAGTACACGACATTGTCGATCAGGGGCATCTTCAGCTTCAGACCGCTCTGATCCTGCACGTCGATGATCTTGCCGAAGCGGGTGACTACCGCCTGCTGGCCTTCGACAAGGATGTAGAACGGTCCGAGGATGATGAAGATTACAAGGAGAACGATAACGACGACAACGGTAGTCAGAACTCTTTTTTGTGAGCGATTCATCATTGCTGACCTCCTTGAAGCATCTGCATCGGAAGGAAGTTCGTCAGGTTCTTGTCAACCAGCGTAACCTTTCCGTTGTTGTCCTGAAGAATCTCCTCAAGCGTTTCGATGTAGAGCCGGGTTCGGGTGATATCCTTCGAGTTTTCATAGACTTCCCGGACGCTGTTGAAGCGTTCGACGTCTCCCCGAGCCTGGTTCACCCGTTCGGCGGCATACCCGTTGGCTACCTGGATGAGGCGGTTGGCTTCTCCCCGGGCGGCCGGGATGACTTCATTGTAGAGCTTCTTGCCCTCGTTGATATACCGGTTCATATCCTGGATCGCCTTGTTGACATCTTCGAACGCATCCTGAACGCTTCCCACCGGAGGAACGATGTTCTGAAGCTTTACCGTAACGACGCGGATTCCCAGACCGTAAAGGTCGAACATCTTCTGCATCATCTCCTGAGCTTCAACTTCGATCCGGGTTCGTTGGCTGGTCATCACCGAGAGAATCGGAAGGTCGCCGACGAGCTGATTCATGATCGATTGGCTGATATCCCGGAGCGTCGATTCCCGGGACTCCACCTTGAACATCCAGTTGTAGGGGTTCTCAATCTTGTATTGGACGGTCCACTGGACGTCAATGATGTTCAAATCTCCGGTGAGCATCAACGATTCATTCGTGTAGTTTTGTCCATACAACGGTGAAGCGGCACCCTGACCCCGGTAGCCGAACGTCATCGTCTGAACAACTTGGGTGGGTACATTGTAATTCCTTTCGATTCCAAGCGGGATTTTCGTCTGGAGGCCCGGCCCGACGGTTCGATGGTAGCGGCCAAAGCGCAATACCACGGCCTGCTCCGTCTGGTCGACGACGAAGAAACTGCCTAACACCATGAGGATCGCCACCACTGCGATCACGATCCAGATGACCAGCTTGGGGCTGATGTTGAATCGGATCGGGCGGACAGGTCGCTGGTTCCTGTTATCCATGCTGTCTCCTTTGTGCCTAGCACAGCCCTAAATGTACTTACGCATCAAAGCATAGTCAAGGTGAACCATTGAAAAGAAAATACCGGCGGTCTATGATGACGGTCATGAAAAAACGACTCATTACCAGTGCTCTGCCCTATGTGAACAACATCCCTCACCTGGGGAATCTCATTCAAGTTCTCAGCGCGGATGTGTTTGCCCGGTTTTGCCGATCGAAGGGGTATGAAACCCTCTATGTATGCGGAACGGATGAATACGGAACCGCCACGGAAACCCGGGCTTTGCAGGAAGGGGTGACGCCCCGCGAGCTGTGCGACCATTATTTTGTCATCCATCGCGACATCTACCGGTGGTTCGATATCCGGTTCGACTATTTCGGTCGAACCTCGACTCCCGCTCAGACGGAGATCGTCCAGGGAATTTTCAGGAAGGTCGACGAGCGCGGTTATATCATGGAACATGAGATCGAACAGTTGTACTGTCCCACCTGCGATCGCTTCCTGGCCGATCGCTTCGTCGAGGGAACCTGCCCGGTCTGCAGCTATGAAAAAGCCCGGGGAGATCAGTGTGATCATTGCCAGAGTCTTTTGGAACCGACCGAGCTCATCAATCCTCACTGCGGGGTGTGCGGCACCAAACCGGAATTACGAAAGACCAGGCACCTCTATCTTGACCTGCCCAAAGCGCTCCCCCTTTTGGAAGCATGGATGGACAGGGCGAGCAAAGAGGGGTTTTGGGCGAATAATGCGATCCAGGTCACCCGCTCATGGATCCGCGACGGCCTGAAGGAACGGGCGATCACCCGGGATCTGAAGTGGGGGATTCCCGTTCCCAAAGAGGGGTATGAGAACAAGGTCTTCTATGTGTGGTTCGACGCCCCGATCGGATACATCTCGATCACCAGCGAGGCGACGAGCGAGTGGAAGTCCTGGTGGCAGGACCCGAAAAACGTCGAACTCTTCCAGTTCATCGGAAAGGACAACATTCCCTTCCACACGGTCATCTTCCCCTCGACGCTGCTGGCGACCGGAGATGATTGGACGATGCTTCATCACATGTCCAGCAGCGAGTATCTCAACTACGAGGGGGGCAAGTTCTCCAAAAGTCTCGGAGTAGGGATCTTCGGCAACGATGTCCAGGATACGAAGATCCCCGTCGACGTATGGCGCTTCTACATCTTCTACAATCGCCCTGAAACAAGCGACTTTACCTTTACGTGGAACGACTTCCAGGAGAAGGTGAATGGCCAGCTGATCGGAAACCTCTCCAATCTGGTGAACCGGACCCTTACCTTCGTCAACCGCTTCTACAAGGATGATCCCGATCTGTTCGATGCGGAGATTGATACGAATCTGTACGATGAGGTCAAGGCGATCGAAACGAAAATCGATGAGATCTTGGAGCGGAGCGAACTGCGCGAAGGCCTCAGGCAGATCCTCGCCCTCTCCTCGGTGGGGAACAAGGCGTTTCAGGATGGCGAGCCGTGGAAGGCCCGCACCGAGAACCCCGAGAAGGCGAAGAGCCTCCTCAAGACGCTGCTGTATGTGATTCGCGATCTGGGAATCCTCGTCGAGCCGTACATGCCTCAGACCAGTCGGGAAATTCTCTCCTTTGTCGGTTCGGAGGATGCGAAATGGAGCGATCTGGGATCGACCGATGCCGTATTGACCCTGCGGGAACCGACCCTCCTCTTTGAGAAATTGGAGGATGACCGCATTGCCGAGCTTCGAGAGCGATTCAGCGGCTCTCAAGATCAGCGAAAGCAGGAAATGAAGGAAGAACCGATGGAAGAACTCGCACAAGGTCGAATCTTTGCCGAAAAAGTGATTCTCAAAGTCGCCCAAATCACCGAGGTTGAAAAACACCCCAACGGCGACCGCCTCTATATCCTCACCCTGGATGCGAACGAGGATGAGGAACGCACGATCGTCAGCTCGATCGTTCCCTTCTATACCGAGGAGGAGCTCTTGGGCCGGAAGATCGTTCTGGTCAGCAACATGAAGCCCTCGAACTTCCGGGGAGTGAAGAGCAGGGGAATGCTGTTGGCGGCGAACGATCCCGAAGCGGAAGAGCACACCACGTGCGAAGTGATCTTTGTCGATGATTTTGAGACGGGAGCGATCCTGGAAGTTGAAGGATTCGATCCGCCACAAGCGAATATTCCCTATGTGAAGCCGGACCTCTTCTTTTCCCTTGAGCTGTATGCGGAAGACGGGGTCGTAAAGGTTGACGGACGACCGATCGGAAAAGCGGGCAGGCACCTGAGAACCGTCACATACCTCAACGGTCCGGTAAACTAAAGGTGTATGAAGATCAAGCCGATCAGAGCAGAAGAACTCACCGGAGAAGATTCTCCGCTTCAATCGCTCTTTTGGGCTCGGGCAAAGTCGATCCTCGGGTGGAAACCCTACGCTTTTGAAATCAATGAGGAGCAGCGGCTGCTGCTCCTTGTTCGCAGAATCGCTCCGCTCTTCTTTTTCGCATATGTTCCCTTCGGCCCGAGTGGGCCGGTCGACTTATCGATATTATCCGAAGGTCTGAAACAGGCAATCGATGAACCGGTTTTTGCGATCCGCTACGACCTTCCGTTCACGGACACCGCATTTGAAACGGGGGGTCTTTTATCATTATCCTATTCGATCCAGCCGGAGCGGACCGTTCGGATTGATCTTCAAAAGCCGCTTGTCTATCGCAAACGCGCTCTGAGGGCGCTTAAGAAGTGCGAGAACAGGTACACGGTCCGACCCTACCGGGGTGAACCGATTCTCTTTGAGCAGTGGTATGAAACCTATAGGCAGACCGCTCTTCGCGACCGTTTCCACCCGCGGAGCAAAGAATACTTTTTCCATCTCCTTTCGATCGATGAAGACAAGATGGTGAAACCGATTCTCCTTCTGGCTTTCGGGCAGAACGAAGTGGTCGGGGGAGTGCTGCTCATCGAAGGGAAGAAAGAAACGATCTACCTCGCAGGATCATCGACCAGGCCCAATGTAGGGTATCTGCTGCAGGATGGAGCGATTCGGCGAACAAAGGAACGGGGCGGTGAACTCTACGATCTCTTCGGAATCTCCAACCAAAGCGGGTATCTCGCTTCCTTGGATCTGTTCAAGACCGCATTCGGCGGAGAGATCGTCAAACGCGAGCCGTCTCTTGACTACCCGACCAGAGCCCTACGGTACCGGCTTTTCACGGTTCTGGAGCGCCATCGGTATCGGTTCTCGCGGTCTCTTCAGCAAGGATGAGGAGATTCACCAGTGTCCTGAACTGGTCGCCGCGGTCAAACTCATTGTCGAACAGCTCAAAGGAAGCGCTTCCCGGCGAGAGCAGAATCACCTGCTGCAAATCGGGCAGCTCCCGTTCTTTTTTCAGGGCGCTGTCCAAGCTCGCCTCAAGCGCCGCTCCCATTGAATCGAAGGGGCCGAAGTATGGAATGTTCTCTCTTTCGAGCAAAGGAATCAACTTGTCGGTGGTGAAGCTTCCCCCCAGGAGACTGACGCTCAAGGCTTGACGAAGCTCTTCAACCATGGAATTGGGATCGAGGCGCTTGTCGGTTCCCCCGGTGATCAGATGAACCGCCAGAAGTTTGAAGTTTCCATAGGTGAAGTGAACCGCTTCGGGGATCGTTGCGGCGCTGTCGTTGATGAAGAGGATGTTCCTGAGGCTTCCGATCGCTTCGATCCGGTGAGGAACCCCGGTGAACGACCCGAGCGCTTCGAGGACTTCCCGGTACTTGAAGCCCAGCGAGAGGAGAATCGCATACGCACTGTGGAGGTTGGGATGTTCAATGAGCTCTTTGGGTACGGTGGTGTCGCTCGGTCGGATGCGCTTGCGGTCCAGACCGGTTTGTTGTCTTACCCGTCGAGCGATGATCTGAGGAATGACCGCTTTCTTCACGAAGGGACCGAAGAGGAGCAGTTTGTCTTCCATATAGCGTTCGATCGATTCATACGTGTTGAGATGATCGGGGTAGAAGGAGGTCAGAGCGCAGATCTCCAAGTGAGGCATCGCCCCGGCAAGAGCGACGATCGTGTCTCTGATCTGCCAGGAAGAGAATTCGCAGACCAGATAGACGGGTAGGTCTCTTCCCTGCTTCCTTCGGTCTTCAAACTCTTTGAGGACGGTAAACCCGCTGATTCCCATGTTTCCGCACTGCATCGCCTCCACCCCCAAGTGGGCGAGAACGTGAGCCACGGCGGCGCTGGTCGTGGTTTTCCCTTTGGTACCCGTGATGGCGATGATTTTCACTTCCTGGATCCATGGGGATGAAAACAGCCAGGAAAAATCGTTGATCACGACCCGGGCGTCTTTCAGAAGAGGATGGGAGGGAGGAATCGCCGGATTCTTCACCACCACGTCGGCCCAGAGAAAATCGTCTTTTCTATGATTGCCCAAACTGTACGTCGCCCCTCGATTCACGAGGGATGCTACTTGGTTCTTCAGATCCTCTTCCGCCCGCAGATCCGTGATTCGCACTTCGTGCCCATGATCAAGAAAATAGGATGCCGCAGCATATCCACCGCCATGAAGCCCCAAACCGAAGATCAATACCTTCATCCTACCCCCTGGGGACAGTGTAGGAAGAAGAGGGGGAGAGTGCAAGTAAAATCATCGAATGGAGCGCTAAAACAGATATTTGCTCCGTCCTTTATCGTACATGGTTTGCCATGTGGGAAACCATGCGCCCTGTTCCGGCAGGAGGCTGACAGTTCCCGTATAAGCTCTGTGATTGATGTTCGATCAGGCTGTAGGAGTGTACGGATATCCATGCCATTTCTATCATTGAATATCAATTTGTCAGCAACGGGTTAAAAGGTTCCACTTTTCAGACACCCATTTTGCGCGGTACCCATACACAAGAAACTGCTGAGTTTCAACCTTGATAGGAGAGTTTTATTGAGTGCTTACTGTTTAGGCGAAGAATCATTCGATATGTGAAAGGATGATTGGGCGTAATGAACCAATATAAAAACGAGCTAATACCTGACTGGCTTTCGATCTCCGCTCCGGTGGCTTTGTGTAAGCGACCACGTTCCGCAAAGGATGACATAGCGTATCAGTTCAATAAAAGATGAAAGCAAGGAGAACGATGATAGCTGTTCCCCAATAAGGAGAGGTGCATGCCAAAAGTACAATAAGTGCAATTTTTTTTGCTTTCTCATCGTCACTGAAAAACCAAAGCATAAGAACTCTCCCTTACGTAAAATACTATCACACCTCTTGATACCTCATCAACGAAACTTTATAGCAGTAAAATGTTAGCGGGGACTATAATGGATGTGTTGTTTGGTTTGTATGTATTATATTCAAATCAATTTTATTAAAACGTATTTGAATGACTTGATTGCTTCCATTTCTTCTGCTACTCTGGGGATACACCGAACGGAGGGAAGGATAAGCGATGAGATTTGTCGGAAGAGAATCCGAGCTGAAAGAGTTCCATGAGATCTTCACCTCGTCCCGTTTTGAGTTTGTAGTGGTCTATGGTCGCCGTCGGATAGGAAAAACGACCCTCATCTCCAAAGCATGTGAAGGGCACAGAACGATCTTTCATCTGGCGGCAAAAACAACCGGGACGAAAACCCTTTCCGATCTTTCAACGGCTGCCGCAGCGGGGCTCGATGAAGGATTCGGTATTGGCTTTCCTACATTGGAAGTCTTTCTGGAGTATATAGCCGAGAAGGCCAAAGAAGAGCCGCTCATCCTCGTCATCGATGAATTTCCGTTTTTTTGTGCATCAATCCCCGAAGCGATGGGGGTGTTTCAGCGATGTATCGATTTACGCTTTCCCAAGACCCGACTCAAGCTGGTGCTTTCCGGTTCTTCGGTGTCTTTCATGGAGCATCAGGTGCTCGGTGACAAAAGTCCCCTGTATGGTCGAAGAACCGCCCAGTTCAAGATTCTTCCGTTTTCCCTGCAGGAAACCAAAGAGCTCTTTGGCGGCAGTGACATCGATACTGTCCGTGTGCAGGCGATAACCGGTGGAGTGCCGCTCTACGTTTCATATTTTTCACCGAAGAAAAACTTGGAAGAAGAGATCGCCCGTCTCTTTTTTCATGTCAACGGCCTTCTGTACAACGAACCGATGAATATCCTGAATATGGAAGTAAACCAACCGCAGATGTATTTCACCGTTCTGGAGCTGATGGCTCGCGGGGTGAATAAACACATTGAAATTTCCGATAAAAGCGGCCTTTCACCCACTCAGGCAAGCTATTATCTTTCCACCCTCCGTGAGTTGGGTCTTGTAGCGGATATCCTGCCGTTTGGAGAAAAGAACAAAAAACGAACGCTATGGGTTATCAAAGATGGACTTTTCTCATTTTATTTCAAACATGTGTATCCCTATCGGGCGTTAATCGAGCGAGGAAGGAATGACGGTGTAACGGCGCAGCTGAAAAAAAGCTTTTCCGCCCATATGGGTAAACCGTTTGAGGAGATCTGCAAGGAATATCTCCTGATACATCCTGAATTGATGATCATTGAAATAGGGCCATGGTGGGAATCCAGCCAGAAAGAAGAGATCGATATCGTAGCAAGAACGGCTGATGGGGAACTCATCTTCGGAGAATGCAAGTTCACAAATGCCCAAGTTTGCTCCCGCGAATTACATGAGTTGATGCGTAAAAGCGAGAACATTCGGAAGGGCAATCAGAGTGGTCGATACTACCTTTTTTCCAAATCCGGTTTTACCAAGGAGCTCATCCAGCGAAGCAAGGAGAGAGAAGAGGTCGTTCTCGTATCATTGAATGATTTGATGAAGCGAATCTGATAATGTAATGGGCACACAGGTGAAGTGTCTCTACAAAGAGGCGCTTCACC
>SHOI01000260.1 GCA_004294855.1 Sphaerochaeta sp.
AAGGACTTCTCCCCGACCCACGCGAAGGCGATCTTCGATCACCTCGCCGGTCCGGCGTTCAGCAACTTCACCGTCGGCATCAAGGATGATGTCACCAACCGCTCCATCGAGATCAAGGAGCAGATCAACGTCATTCCGAAGGATGTCGTATCCTGCATGTTCTGGGGGCTCGGTTCGGACGGCACCGTCGGAGCGAACAAGAACTCCGTCAAGATCATCGGCGACAACACCGATCTGAACGCTCAGGCGTACTTCTCCTACGACTCCAAGAAGAGCGGCGGCATCACGATCAGCCACCTTCGCTTCGGCAAGAGCTCGCTTGAGATGCCGTGGCTGGTCGACCACGCCGATTTCGTCGCCTGTCACAATCCGGCGTATATCGGCCGCTACGACATGCTCGCTCCGCTTCGCAAGGGTGGCGTGTTCCTCTTGAACAGTCAGATTCCTTCCGATGAGGTCTTCGACCATCTGACCCGCGAGATGCAGGAGCAGATTATCGAAAAGGAAATTCGGTTCTTCAACATCAACGCACTTGAAATCGCCGAAGGCGTCGGTCTCGGATCCCGGATCAATACGGTCATGCAGGCCGCGTTCTTCAAGATCAGCGAAGTCCTTCCCGAGGAGGAGGCGATCGCCCTGATCAAGGAGTACGTGAAGAAGACGTTCCTCCGCAAGGGTGAGGATGTCGTCAAGATGAACTGGGCGGCGATCGACGGCGCCTCCGATGCGCTCCATCGGGTCGAGATCCCCAAGACGATCACCAAGAGCTATGAGCCGGTTCCCCTGATCCCCGAAGATTCCGACCGGTTCTCGAAGAAGATTATCGAGCCGATCATGCACCTCAAGGGCAATGACATTCCGGTTTCCGAGATGTCCTTCGACGGAACGCTTCCCACCGGTACGGCCAAGCTTGAGAAGCGCGGCGTCGCTCCGTTCGTTCCCAAGTGGATCGCCGAGAACTGTATCCAGTGCAACCAGTGCGTGCAAAGCTGTCCGCACGCTGCGATCCGGGCGAAGCAGATCGAGCCTGAGCGCCTGAAGGATGCTCCCGAGACGTTCAAGGTTCTGAAGTCGATCTCCAA
>SHOI01000112.1 GCA_004294855.1 Sphaerochaeta sp.
CTGGAACTGGTTCGGGGCCGTACTGGTTCTTTCCACTTCCGGGTTTGTCGTACTGTTGTTGATGAACTGGATTTTCTAAATGATTCACCATGTTGTTGCTCATCGGCTGCCAAGGACCTCATCTTTGGCAGCCTTTCATCGGGATGGCGGATATGGGAAATGTCATAATAACCCGAATCGGATACTCCCATGACGACATGAATTGCTCGTAAAACGTACAAGATTTCCCTGCTTCCATATTGAAAAAAAGTATCTCCGGAGAATAAGCTGAATATCCGGAAAAGAGAACCGTATGATTCCGGTCTTGTCATCGGCATGGATCGTAGGATTCATATATTTTGAATATCAATGCACATAAGGTTATTATTCGAAATAGGAAACATTCATTCTTAAGGAACCGGGTATGGATATAGATCATCGTTTTGGAGTGCGATTTACGCTCAAAGGGAGTTCCGGTCCGTTTTTCGGACCCGGGGTCGTCCGGCTTCTTTGTCATGTTCGTTCGGGGCTTTCGCTGAACAAAGCGGCACAAGAGATGGGGATGGCATACAGCAAAGCTTGGCGGATCATCAAGGAAGCGGAAAAGGAGTTCGGGTTTTCTCTTCTGGAATCCAGTATCGGCGGTAAGGACGGAGGAGGTTCCCGACTGACAAGACGAGGCGAATTGATCCTTGATGCATATCTGGTCATTGAGAATCAGCTTCTGGAAATAGCGGAAAAACTTTATATGCACCATATCAAACCGGTTTTGAATCCTCCGATATGACTCACCGTTTCATATTACGATAATCTCATACAATCAGTACTTCTTTTTACACGATAATTCTCATGTATTTCTTGACAGTTGTCTCTTCTCCCATGTACTATTTTTAGTGTTATCCTCAAATGAGGATAACGATTATGAAGGATCACCTTGCGATGGGAAAAAAGCAGCTGTCGGATATAGCAACTGTTACGTGGAACAGACGAAACCATTTCTATACTCCGGTTGTTCTGGCCATGTTGCTGCTTGTCGGTGCGATCATTTCGCTTTCACTGGGGCGTTATGGTGTTCCTGCCATTCAAGTTGTCAGAATCCTGCTCAATCGGGTGATTCCTCTTCATAAGACATGGACGGACGTCATGGAGACCGTCGTTGTAAACATCCGCCTGCCGAGGATCGTCATGGCGTGTCTCGTAGGTTGTGCTCTTTCAGCCACGGGAGCCTCCTATCAGGCGGTCTTCCAGAACCCGATGGCTTCCCCGGACATTCTCAGCGCTTCGGCGGGAGCGGCGTTCGGGGCCGCGCTGGCGATCCTCTCCGGGTTTTCGACATTCGGCATCACCATCTTGGCTTTTCTGTTCAGCTTGCTGTCCGTGGGTTTGGTAATCATCGTGGCGCGCTTCGCTCCGGGACTCAAAGTGATGAACCTGATTCTTGCAGGCATCATGATGGGATCCCTGCTTTCTGCCGGTACGTCATACATCAAGCTTGTGGCGGATCCTTCCAACCAGCTGCCGGCAATAACCTATTGGATGATGGGAAGCCTCGCCGGAGCAAAATCACGGGATGTGGTGTTCATCGTCATTCCCCTGGCGATAGGACTCATTCCGTTGATCCTTCTCCGGTGGCAGGTTACGGTCCTTACGATCGGAGACGAGGAAGCCCGAACGATGGGAGTCAATCCCCATCTCCTCAGGACGGTGGTGATTCTCAGCGCTACATTATTGACCGCAGCGAGCGTCTCCGTCAGCGGAATGATTGGGTGGGTCGGATTGGTCATCCCTCACATAAGTCGCCGGATCATAGGAAGCAAGTTTCAAATCCTCTTGCCTGTCTCCATGCTCAACGGTGCACTGTTCCTGCTTATAGTGGACAATGTCTCGAGAAATCTCCTTCAAGTGGAAATACCGATCGGAATTCTTACAGCGTTCATCGGCGCGCCCTTCTTTATCTATCTCATCATAAAAGGAGAGAAAGTGGCGTGACACTCATGGTCAGGAATTTGAGCTTTGCATACAGCTTTCGTGACATTCTGAAGAACGTTTCATTCCAAACAAGCCAAGGGGAGATTCTTGCAGTCCTTGGACCCAACGGGGTTGGGAAAACGACCCTGTTTCGATGCATCCTGGGTTTTCATCGTCATTACCGAGGCAGCATTCTGGTTCAAGGAAGGGAAGCAAGAACGCTCAACTCCAGAAAGCTTTCAAGCGATGTGGCATATATTCCTCAGAGCCATGGTCATGCCTTCAATTATTCAGTCCTTGACATGGTCCTGATGGGTACCACTTCAAGCATCAATCCATTATCGGTGCCGGGAAAACGGCAGGAAGAGACCGCTTACGATGCGCTTGCCCGCATAGGAGCAGAGCATCTCGCCGGATGCAGCTTCTCCCACCTGTCCGGTGGGGAGCAACAGTTGGTCCTCATCGCCCGAGCCCTTGCACAGAAAGCAAAGATTCTTCTGATGGACGAGCCTACATCCAATCTGGACTATGGAAACCAGACTCGGATACTCCAACAAATCCGGCTTCTTGCTGACTATGGGTATACCGTTCTTCTCTCTTCGCACAACCCGCAACAAGCTCTCTGGTATGCCGACAACATTCTGGCGATGGAGGATGGAAGCGTGGTGGCTTTTGGTACTCCTGATGATGTCATGAATTCCAATCTTCTCAAGACGCTCTACGGCATCGATATCGCTTTGGTGCATTCGGATTATGGGACATTGCTGGCTCCGCAACTATTCGGTGACCACGATACTTCTCGAGGGGAAAAGCTGCATGCGACCATGGACAGATGAATCGATCCGATACAGGAAAGCCGCCGCCGAAACAGGATTGATGGAACAGACGATCGCTCGACATATCACAACATATATATCCCGGGAAAGTCATGTGTGCGACGCCGGTTGCGGGCTTGGCTACCTTAGTCTTGAGCTCGCTTCCGGATTCCGCCTGGTTACCGCGGTCGACATCTGCCAGCCGGCGCTGGATGTCCTGATTGCTGCCAAGGAGAAGAGGGGGGTGGAGAATATCAGAGTCGTCAGGGAGGATTTCTTTTCCATGCAGGGACATCAACCATATGATGCCATCGTTTTTTGTAATTTTGGAAGCCTTGAAGAAATACTCGTTTCATCCAAGCGGCTGTGTCGAGGAAAGGCAATCATCATCAAGAAGAATTATGATTACCACCGCTTTACCCTCACAAAGATACCCAGACGGGGGAATTCGTTCAAACTTACGGTGGCAAAGCTGAGAACCATGGGAATTCCATATGAACAGGAAACGTTCACCGTAGAGACCGGTCAACCGTTTTCCGATCTACAAGACGCTATCAAATACATTCGGATGAACCGGCCGGATTCGTGTGCTGAAGAGATTACAGCGGATAAGGTCATGCGAAAGCTTGTCCCCGGGCCTTCGGAACGATACCCTCTGCAGTTTTCCGCCAAAGAATCATTTGGTTTGCTTGTCGTGAAGACTGAGGATATTCCATAAATGCTCAATACCGAGTTCATACATCATGTCATCGATATTTGGAGGAACCATTCATGAAAAAAAGATTGTTGCTGATTCTTCTGGTGCTGCTCATGCCTTTGTCATCCATCATCGCCCGGCCGCAGGGTGAGGTCGCCGAGGCACCGCCTGCTCCATCAGTGCGAGTCTTTACGGATTCGGTGGGAAGATCGGTCGAGTTTTCGCAGCCGATCACCAGCGTAGCGGTTTCCGGGCCTTTGGCGCAGATCACCGTCTTCGCGATCGCTCCCGAAAAGCTGGTTGGGCTTTCATCCCGGTGGACCCGGGAAGCGGAACGGTACATCCACAAGACCTACTATGACCTGCCCGAATTGGGCCAGCTGTACGGGGGCAAGGGACAGTTGAACCTGGAAACGCTGCTTTCAAGCGGCGCTCAGGTGGTGATCGATGTGGGGGAACCCAAAGCGACGATCAGGGAGGACATGGACAGCCTGCAGAAGCAGACGGGAATTCCTTTCGTCCATATCACGGGCACGCTCGCCACGATGGATGATGCGTATCGGAAGCTGGGCGAACTCTTGGAGATGCCGGATGAGGCTGAGGCCTTGGCGACCTTCATCAGGCGGGTGTATGACCGTGCAGTAGAGATTTCCGGCAACGTTGAAAAGAGATCGCTCCTTTACTGCCTTGGCGATCAGGGATTGAACGTGATAGCGAAAGGGAGCTTCCACGCCGAACTGATCGATCTGCTTGGGGATAATCAGGCGGTGGTGGCTTCGCCTTCCAGCAGAGGAACCGGCAACGAAGTTGATATGGAGCAGCTCTATCTCTGGAATCCGGAGGTAATTATCTTCGATGCGGGCAGCGTGTACAACGCCGTTTCTTCCGATCCGATGTGGCGGAAGCTCGATGCAATCAGAGCCGGCCGGTACTACGAGGTGCCGTTCGGCCCCTATAATTGGATGGGCTCTCCCCCCAGCGTCCAACGGTATCTGGGGATGCTCTGGCTGACGAAGATTCTCTATCCCGAAGCGGCGACATATGATCTCTATGCCGAGACGGCGGAATACTTCAGGCTCTTCTATCACAGTGAGCTGACGGAAAGGCAGTTCGACGAGCTGATGGCGGGATCGCCCGGCCTGAAGAGATGACCGATCGACCGAGGCACATCGTGCTGGACGGTCCTACGAGGAGCGTGAAGAGTGACCTGATCGCTCGCTTGCTGGAAGCTACGGAACGATCCGTCCACGGATTCATCACCAGAAGGCTTGATGCCGATGAAACGGGTTTTCATCCCATCTACATCCATCCGGCCGGTTGTGCCGTGCTGAAGCATAGGTCTGACAATCTGATCGGAACCTGCGACTCGAAGGTCCATCACGTCAATACGAGAGTGTTTGAAGAGCTCGGGGTCAGGTATCTGGACGTCCCCTCCCAAGGAATCGTCGTGATGGATGAACTGGGGTTCATGGAGGCGGGGGCGAAGGCGTTCATCAGCAGGGTCTTCACGCTGCTGGAAGGGGATATTCCGGTGATCGCTTCGACGAAAGCACGGACGGACATCCCCTTCCTGTGCGAGGTCCGAAGCCATCCGAACTGCAGGGTCTATACCGTCACACCGGAGAACCTTGAAGAGCTCTACGTCAAGCTGCTTCCCATCGTCCGATCCCGGTAGGCGATCGTCCTTCTCGATGGTTTATACGATCGCCGATATGCATACTATACGTATGTAAAAACATGGAACTATAAACCAGACTCGGGTTCCCGAATTGCGTAGCATCCCTCCGGGTAGGTCAAATGTCCTGAGCCGAGGATGATATGGCTCCATTGGATCCGGTCTTGCAGGAAAGATTGCTGTAGACAGGAAGTGGCTTGGAAATCATGGAATCAGGGCGGATGTCGGGTATCACCAATGTTCCGTTCGGTACGTGGGATTGCCCATACCATACTCGACCCCTGAACGAATGTTCATCGAATTGGCGAGCATCATTAAGACAAGGGAAGAGATCCTGCAGGCGAAGGTGATGATGGAAGGAGCTTCGAATTTGCGGCCTGACCTGCTGCAGGCATTGTTGCTATATAGAAGGTCAGTAGATCCCCAAGGATCTGTACACCTGCTCAAGAGAGTAGTCGTGCTTATCCAGGAA
>SHOI01000113.1 GCA_004294855.1 Sphaerochaeta sp.
CTCGATCCTCTTGGTTTTGGCAATCACCCTGCACAATATCCCCGAAGGCCTCGCCGTCGGGGTGGCGATCGGAGCCGCGGCGGCGGGAAGCGGATCCCAGACGATGGCCGGAGCGTTGATCGTGGCGATCGGAATCGGCTTGCAGAACCTCCCCGAAGGGGCGGCGGTTTCCGTCCCCTTGCGAAGAGAGGGGCTTTCCCGCAGAAAGAGCTTCTTCTACGGTCAGGCCTCGGGAGTCGTCGAACCGATCGCCGGAGTCCTCGGAGCCTGGCTGGTCACCACGATGACCCCGATCCTCCCCTACGCCCTTGCGTTCGCCGCCGGAGCGATGATCTACGTGGTCATTGAAGAGCTGATCCCCGAGTCACAGCAAGTCTATGGAACGGCGGATGACCACTCGGCCACCCACTGGGCGACGATCGGCACGATGCTCGGCTTCACCATCATGATGATTTTGGATGTCGCCCTCGGCTAGATCCGCTGGAGCAGATTCTCAACCGTCAAGGTGCCGAGCGAGGAGATCCCTTTCTCGGCAAGCTGTTTTGCGACCGCCTCTCCGGCGGTATCCCGGCTCATCTCATCGATCGTTTCGATTCCGTAGAGGTGTTCGACAAGATCCTGGAGCCGGATCTGATCAAGGGGTTTGTTGGGAATGAAGCTTGTCCTGCTGTTGTTCGTCGCGACGATGTAGCCTTGATTGGTGAGAGCTCCGAGGAACCCCTGAAGCCGATCGTATGGAATGACCAATCGGTCGAGGAGCTCCTTGACCGTCGTGGCACCCTTGCCGTCCCGGAAGTTCGCACCGATTACCATCATGATGTTGGTACCGTCGGTCATCTGGGTCGCCGGGCTCTGCGGAAGGCCTTCACTGACCACCCCGGTTGGTCGATATTGATACACATATGCCAGCTCGACGCTGAAAAAGATCGTTGCCCAGAACACATAACAGACAAACAGAAACATGAACAAGGCGGCAAACGATCCGTAGATCACGCTGAACGTCGCCGCCCGACTGGTCAACAGGCCGGTGAACTGCGTGAAGACGGTGATGATCACGACGCCCGAGACGCTGCCGATTAGCGCGGCGCTGAACTGGACCTTGGTGTTCGGAACGAAGAAGATCAGCAGGAAGAAGATGATGAAGATGATCAGGACGGGAATCACCTTCTTGATGACCACCGACCAGGCGCCGACCGAATACCCGATGAGATTCAGATACCAATCCGTGAACACCGATTGGACGCTCACATAGAGGGCGAGAAGCAGCGTCGTGATGATGACGAAGGTCATGTATCCCATGAAGCGTTTGAAGGGATTGGTCGACTGGGCGGAGCGATAGATCTGGTTGATCACCGACCAGACCTTGTTGATCAGAAGCACCATCGTGAACAAAAAAGAGATCAGTCCGACGATTCCCAGCGTGGTGGCGTTTCGGGTATACGTGGTGAGGGCCGTCATCACCTGTTCGCTGGTCTGCCCGCCGGTGAGCTCGGTAAGCGCTTCGGAGAGGAAGTTCAAAAGCGGTTCCAGCACTCCAAGACCGCTGAAGAATGAAAAAAGAAACGTCAATGCCGGAACGATCGCCAGCAACGTCGAATACACCAGTCCCGAGGCGGAGTTCAATACATTGTCTTTCATCGATTGGCGAAACGCAACTCCTAAGAATTCACCGAACCGCTGTACCGCCGACTTGAACTTTCCCATCTCCTCTAGATCCTTTTCTTCATCCATTGGGCGATGAGTTTGTAGGTCTTGGCTCGATCGGTTTCATTCAGGATCTCGTGGCGCCCCCCTTCGACCAATGTAAGGGTTACATCTTTGACTCCCGCTTGTTTGTAGAACTCGTAGACGGCCCGAACCCCTTTGGAATAATCGCCGACGGGATCGTCGCTGCCGCTGATGATATACAAAGGAACATCACCGGGCAGCTGTTTCGCCAGATTGGGATCATTCGCGATTTCAATGCCGGTCAAAAGATCCTTGAAGAATGAACTTGTGCACACATATCCGCACAATGGATCCTCCTCATAGCGTTTCACCTGCTCGGGATCGCGGCTCAGCCAATCAAACTTGGAAACCGGGTTTTTTATTCTCTTGTTATACGAACCGAAGCTCATCTTGTCGAGCAGCTCATCGGGATGCTTGGGCCCATATTTTTTTACATTGCGCCTGGCGATCATCTTTCCGGCCTTCCCCAAAAGACCTTTGCCTCTGCCGGTGCCCACGATGACTACCCCGTCGAACACATCGGAATGCTGGACAAGCAGCGTTCGGGCAAGAAACGAGCCCATCGAATGACCCAAGAGGAAAAGAGGTTGATCAGGATATTCATTGTTGATGATTTCACTCAGCTCGAAGGCGTCATCGGCGACTCGTTGCCAGCCGTCCTCCTCGGCAAAGAACCCCAGCGTCTTGCCTTCAGCGGTTTTTCCGTGGCCGCGATGGTCGGGAGCCCAGACGGCGAAGCCTTGTTTGGTGAGTGATTTGGCAAACTCATCATATCGCTTTGAGTGCTCCGCCATTCCGTGGAGGATCAGCAGCAAAGCCTTGACGGCACCCTCTTTGGGCAGCCACCGGTGATAGGAGATCGGGGTCTGATCACTGGATATCATCGTCTTGAGTTGGGGCATGGCGGAGTTCTCCCTGTTGAGTTAACATATATAATTCTCATATCATGTTAGCACATCATTTGATGTGGATATACACCCAAAAGGTGTAAATAATTCATTGGAGCGTCAAGATGCTCTTGATCACAGCCGACATCCATGGCTCGACCGAGGCACTGAAAGAAATCGTCGATATCGCCGCATCCCGGAAGGTGGAGCAGGTGCTGATCGCCGGCGACCTCTGCCCCCGGGAGGAGCCGGTCTTCGCCTCCCTTCTTTCAAGATTACCCGGCCTCGTCCTTGTCCGAGGCAACAGCGACGCCTCCTACCAGTTCGCTCAGGCTCGGATCCATTTGCCACCCCTTGTGCGCACCTTGAGCTATCAAGGTCTTCCGATCACCCTCACCCATGGTCATTTGGACGTTCCGTACACCGTCGGAGGGATCGTCATCAGCGGGCACACCCACATTCCTCATCTGAAGAAAGATGCTGATGGAACCCTTTGGCTCAACCCCGGCTCCCCGAGCCGGCCGCGTTCATCAAGCGGCGCGACCTACGCCCTGATTGATACAGAGGGTGTTGGAATCCATCGTTTGAAAACCCATTCCCCGTTTCTTTACCACCGCTTCAAGAGCTCGTGATACGCTGCCCGAAGAAGGGCAAGCGGAACGACCTGGCTCTTGGGAAAGTTGCTTCGGCCGTCAAGAAGCTGTTGTTCGGCGAAGGGGGGATCCTGCCATCCCAATCGACGGTTTATTTCCCGTTCCAAGCTCCACGCCCGCTTGCCGACGCTTGCGAGGTGCTGGGCGGTAAAGGTTCTTCCTTCGCTGATCGAAGCAATAAGAGCGGACATCGCAAAGCGCGAACGCCTTCCTTTGATGTGTGGATACCATCGACCGAAGAAGGACAGATCGACATACGGAGACAGGCCGACCGACTCCTGGGCGCCCCAGAGCCGTTGAAGGTACAGAGCCCATGCAGCGCTTCGCTTCGCTTTGCCGCGCCGGTAGTGTCCGCCTCGGATGAGTTCTCCGAGAACGATTCGATGATCGCCCATGCTGACGAGCAATGCTTGGGTGGGAAGCGCCCGATAGTCAAACGGTCCGAGGGGTTGGCTGCCGATGCAGTAGCACCCGTTCTTTCCGCCATACTCTGCAACCAGTTGATCGAGTCGCTTTCCAAGCTGATGACCGCTCCCCTTTCCGTAGCTGATCGCATCGAGCACTTTGAGGTAGTTGGCGACCAGGCGACTTTGAAGATCGGGAAGAAAGGAAAGGGTCCCCTCTTTCCGGGCGACCTGCGCCCATCCCAACAGAACCCCGACGGATGCGGGATCAAGTCCGTTCTCCTTGCACCGTCTGGCAAGCTGGGCAATCCGCGAAGGTTCAAAGATTTCGAGATTCGCCCCCAACGCAAGCGCTTCGATGAGGGAATAGGTATCCGCCCGTCCGTCGAAACGTTCATACAGATGGACGAGGCGCAGATCATAGCGATAGCGGTGGGTTCCGATCGCGGCCCATCCGAAGGTGTTGGCCTTCTCCAGAAGCCGGACATCCCCTTCCTCATGAACCCGTTGGGCGAGAGCGGAGAATCGGAGACTTTGTTCAAGCCGTTTTTTAAAGATGCCGAGCCGACCGGGGTCGTACCCCTCCCGTCCCGAGACATGGGGAACAAGGCCGAGCAGTTTGACATTCTTCAGCCCCATCACGAGCCCCAAGGCGGAGGAAAAGGGAATGTTCTGATTGTTGATGCAGATGGAACAGTGGGGAATCTGCCGTTCGGCAGCGGGTCCGATGCAGAGGATATGCTCGATCTTCGCCCGGTGCTTCGTCTCTCCGGTGGGAAGATTGTGGAAGCTCTCGGCATCGAAGAACTCCACTTGATCATGATCAAGAGTAACGCCGGTCAACCGGCGGCAACGACCGGTGAACACCACGGCCGAATACCCGCAGTTCAGCAAGGCGGTCGAAAAGGATGTTTGAACCGTCGAGACGGCAAGCTTGCCGCGCTGCGGATCCTTGGTGACGAGGGTCATCGATCCGCAGCTCTCCGGTTCCAGATCCGCTGCCAAGGCAGGGGCTAAAACAAGGGGGTTATGCGCTTCGAAAAAACTCGGCTCAAGCTTGTCAAAGGAAACAAACCGCTCCCAAAGCGAAAGAGCGAGCAGTCTGCCGCCAATCAACTGATTCGATTCTTCTTCGGAGAGTTCGATCAGGTGCGATGTTTCTTTCTCCAGATCGATGTGAAGGAGTCTGCGTCCGCGATACGCAAAGGATCGATTCTTCCGTCTCCTCATCTTCGGCAACTTCACCATGAACATCCTCTCTGCAGGGAGTATACCACAGGTGAAAGTTCTTAGACGAGAGCGATTGGAGTGGATAGCATCATAATGCTACAGGGGAAGAAAGGGTTGGCAAACAAGCCGGTATGAAGGCGGGCAAAAGAGAGCCTTGAAATCACCGTTGGGGAACCATGCAACCTGCAAGTTGCACCTCAAATCGCATCTATACGAATACTCGATCAAATAATCATCAAAGACCTCTTGACAGATATATCGAGGTTCGATATATTATATATCGAAGTACGATATATCGTAACACAATACATCGTACTTCAAGACAGCGTGGGAGGAGCTATGAATGAATACATAAAAAAGATCTATGTGCCGATGACCGAGAGCGCATTTTTCATCCTGCTGTGCCTGCAAAAAGAAAATCATGGCTATGGAATCGTCAAAAGGGTTGAAGAATTGACTGACGGCGAAGTCATTCTTGCGCCCGGAACGATGTACGGAAGTCTCTCAAAAATGGAAAAGGACGGAATCATCCGGTTCGTTCGAAACGAAGACAAGCGCAAGATCTATATCATCACCGATTTGGGGCTCAAAGTCCTGAAGACGGAACTCAAGCGGATCGAGCGCTTATATCACATCTCCCGGGAGGTACCAGAGAATGACGAAGAAGGTGTTTAAGTTTTTTTCGATCACCCAGCATGTAAA
>SHOI01000261.1 GCA_004294855.1 Sphaerochaeta sp.
TCAGATAGGTTCCGCCCGCCCAAAGAAGGGGCTTCTCGATTCGCTGCAGGAGAAGGGAGAGCTCATTCAGGGTCCGCGGCTGATGAATCATCGGGGATCTAGTTGCTTCCACGCCTTCTCCTCCTGTACTCGAATGCCTGAATCGTAATCTCCAGCAGCTCCGTCACATCCATGCACGGGCAGGTGTTCAGGCTGAGCTCCTGCATGATCGCTTTCTCATCCACCATCCCCTCCTCCCGGCTGCGGGTGCTACTCATCAATTCGGTGAGGATCGATTCGATGAGCAATGTCTTTGATGCATAACAATCGGGGCAGGGTTTGTTTCCGCTTGCCCGGTATGCCCGTTCAATGTCCCGGCAGAGGCGGGTGCGATGAAATGTCTCGAAGGTTCGAATCTTCGCATCCTTCAGGCGGAACGCGGGAACGATGCAGCTTAAGACCGCCACATCGTTCACCAGAACGATGCAGTTGCCGCACGCGTTGCCCTGACAGTGGCTGAGCATCGATTTGACCCCCACATCTTCGATGAGCATCAACGAAAGCGGCTTGGTGGAATTGACGTGCAATGTCAATGACTTGGAGTCGATGGTGCATTCCAGTTTCAATGTTTACTCCTTAGAAGGTTCAAAATCGTCGGTCCGTCCACCGGAATCCGTTCGACGCTTGATCCGACCGCTTGCTCCAAGGCGGTGAGCAGGGCGGCGGTCACCGCCCCTTTGACGGCGGCGGTCATCGAGGAGGGCATGCCTTCTCCTTCCTCCTCAAGTTGGATATCGATCGCAAACCCCCTCGACTGGGAGAGTTGAGCTCCCGCTTCAAGCAGCGTCGTTACGATCGTGTGGCGAACCTTGCTGATATAGGCGGCTCTTTCGTACACCTTCGGGGTGGTGATGGAGACCCAGATGGAGCGGATGATCGGCACCAGAGCGAGGGGTGAGATTTCAAGCTCAAGAATGATGGCGACCCACGAGTTCGAAAAGAAGAGGGAATCCTTTGCCGAAGGATGGCGGAAGAAGGTAACGGTCTCGCTGATCGGAAGCGGCTCGACGAACCGCTTTTCCTTGATGAGCTGGC
>SHOI01000114.1:0-3449 GCA_004294855.1 Sphaerochaeta sp.
ATTCTTTAATTTGAAATATTATACGTTTATTACAAAAACATTTCATCTGTTTGTATTGATTTTTATGAAACCCATATTGACATAAGTTTCACATTTCAGTACTATACAGATGAGCCTCAGGAAAAGGGCTCATCGAATACTTGCACAGGAGCGTAGCTCCTTACGGAGACCTATATGAAGAAGCTTGCCACCCTATTGATCATCCTTGCCCTTGCGACCGGCGGCGTCTTTGCCTACGATTCCACCTTGAATCTCAGCACGATCGTCGACCAGACTCAAGGGATGAAAATAACCGCTTCACAGTTCACCGGAACCACCCTGGAGGCCTTAAACAGTGCGACCGAAGTCACTTCATACACCGTAACCGCCGGTGGAGAGTATGAAGTCGGCTGGATTTCCGTGATCAGCAACAACCGGACAGGCTATTACGTCACGGCAAGCGCGACCGCGATGGCCAGTACGGTAGGAACCACCACCAACTACATTGACTACACGGTCTCTTTCGGCACTGACGAGTTCACCACCACCGGTGCAACGACAGCATATCTTGAACCACCTAAATATGCTCTCATTGTACAGTCCCTGGATTCCCTAACCCCCAATTCAAGAAAAATCACTTTAAAAATCAGCGATAACGCGCTCGACTCCGCCGCGGAAGGCCAATACACCGGAACGGTGACCTTCTCCCTCACAGCCACCTGAACACGATGCATCTAGTCTGTCCGGGCTGCCTTCGGGCAGCCTTTTTACTGTGCATTTCCTGAGAGCTGTTACTCTTTTGCACACCTGAGGTTCTTATGCTTTGTACCAAGAGCTGAGAAAGAAGAGCGCCCGGCAAAGAACTGTCGATGTGGCATGGTTGTTGCAGAGCTGTTGGTGAACACAGTTTTTTAGAACCTCCTTAATGTGTGATTCCTTAGGTGCCAGTGAGACTGCATCACCCCAACTCCTCACTGGCACCATCTTTATGCGTCTGTGGGGTTTTGGTATAGTGAGCGTATGGCGAAATCAAGACGCGACACTGCCGATTCCTATACCCTTCGGGCCCGCAAAGAAGGCTATCCCGCCCGGAGCGTGTATAAGCTGGAGGAGATCCAGAAGCAGTTTGCGATCATAAAAAAGGGCGATACGGTCTTGGACGTCGGGGCGGCCCCGGGCTCGTGGACCCTCTATACCGGCAACGTCCTGCTCAAAGGGACGGGAAAGATCGTCGCTGTGGACTTGAATCCCTTGAACATCAACCCGATCCCCCATACCGTCATCTCCTATGTCGGTGATGCGTTCGGAAAGGAGATCAAGCCGAAACTCATCGAACACGGGCCGTATGATGCGATCATCAGCGATGCCGCTCCGCTGACGACGGGAAACCGCGGCGTCGATACCGCCCGCAGCGAATACCTTGCCGAACAGGTGATCCTCCTCGCAGCCGAACACCTCAAGGCGGGCGGGAATCTGGTGGTCAAGCTCTTTCAAGGCGGCGGGGAGCAGGAGCTGATGAAGAGGCTCAGAGCCCTCTTCACCCGGGCCAAGATCGTGAAGCCCAAAGCGTGCCGCGACGACTCCTTTGAGATCTATCTGGTCGGAGTCGGCAGAAAAGAAGGAGAACCAGGATGAAGATAACGGTAATCGACGGCCAGGGCGGCAGCCTCGGCAAAGCGTTGGTGGCGGCGATCAAGAAACGGTTTCCTCATGAAGAGGTCTTTGCGATCGGAACCAACGCCCTCGCCGCCAGCGCGATGCTGGGAAGCGGAGCGGATGCAGCGGCAAGCGGAGAAAATCCGGTGTTGGTGGCGTGTCGAAAAAGCGAGGTGATCATCGGACCGATCGGTCTTCTCGCCGCCGATTCGCTGCACGGGGAGATCACCCCGGCGATGGCCGTAGCGATCGGACAAAGCTCCGCCCATAAGATCCTGCTTCCCATCACCAAGTGCAATGTCTCGATCGTCGGAAAGCAGGAGCTTTCCACCAAAGAGATGATCGAGGGGGCGGTCGCCGAACTTGCCTCGTACTTGGTTGACCGTTCCCTTTAAGAACGCTACACTCAAATCAACCGCTCCATGAAGGAGCACCAAAAGCCATGAAGGTAAGGAATGATCACTCTTTCTTTGCGTTCATGGCTTTTTCGTTGGAGGATCATGTGACTCGCTATCAACAACCCCTTGAAGAAGGTCTCTCATTGGCCGTATACAACGGGGATGATCTGATCTTTACCCATCAAGGCCATTGGCTTCACCCCCTCTTCGCGCTTGAGGAGTTCCTCATAGCGTATGAAGGCCCCCAGGATCTTTTGTCCGTTCACGACAGCGCCGCCGGAAAAGCCGCTGCGGTTCTTCAAGAGCGGCTTGGAGTGCGAAGAGCCCACATCGATCTGATAAGCGATTTGGCCATTGAGTACTATCAGACGAAGGGGATCGAAGTCTCCTGGGAAAAGAAGATCGAACGGCTTGCATGCCAGACCGAGAGCCTGCTTTCCGAGATCGACGATGAAGATGAGATCTATCGAATCCTTAAACGCCGGGCGAAACTGGTTCAAGGTGTCGGTGTTGAAGTAGCCGGGATAAGCTTCGCCTATCCGAACAGTGAACCGCTCTTCAAGAATCTGCACTTCACCCTCCCCGAAGGAGGGCGCCTGATCATCCAAGGGGACAACGGGATGGGTAAAACCACCCTGATCAACCTGCTGCTCGGCAGGCTGCTTCCCACGGCGGGGGCGATCAGGATCGACGGCAGAGAGCCGAGCGAGCTTCCGCCCCGGACGATCGGGTATATCAAGCAGCAACAGACCCAGGAGCAGTTTCCCGTTTCCGCGCGGGAGGTCGTGGCGATGGCCGTCGATCCAAACCTCCCCAGGGAACGACAGGCGTGGGAGATCGATACTGCCCTCCGGAGAACCGCTTCCGCCCATCTGAGCTCTCGGAACTTCTTCAGCTTAAGCGGCGGTGAACGCCAGCGGGTCTCGCTGGCCCGAACCCTCTGTCAAAAAGCCCGTCTTCTCCTGCTGGATGAACCCACCTCGTTTCTGGATGCAAAAAGCCGAACCACCCTCGTCGGCCTGCTCCACTCCCTCACCCTTGCGGAGATGCCGACGATCATCATCGTCACTCATGACAAGGAGCTGGAAGAGGATCTGGGGTGGCAGATTCTGCGCTTGGGAGGTGATCATGAATGACTTTCTCTTCGCCCTCACCCTCGCCCCGGTCGCCCGCGGCCTTTTGGCAATGGCGATCGCCGGCCTCGCGTTTCCCGCCACGGGGGTCATGGTCCTTCGGCTCAACCTGATACCGATGCGTTATATGCTGATGCACGGCGTGATCCTCGCCGGAGCGATCTCATTGGCGTTGAACGTAAACACCTTGGCGCTCAGCGTCGTGCTGAACCTCATTTTGGTGCTTCTGATGCTCAGGCTCACAAAGGACACCCGCTTCGGATTCGGTCTCTCCAGCGCGACG
>SHOI01000114.1:3549-5559 GCA_004294855.1 Sphaerochaeta sp.
CGGGGTACGAAGTGATGATGAAGTCGATGGGAACGACGATCAAGAAGGACGAGTCCGCCCTCATCAAGATCCAGACGAACAACTCGATCGAAAACGTCCGAACCCAGAGCGCCAAGCTGGCTGCGATCTTCGGAACCGAAGCGGAAAACAAGGCTCGCTTCGCGACCTATGAAGAAGGGATACTCGACGGGAAGAAACAGGTGGCCGCAAAGGGCCTGGACAAGAAGAATGTCTACTGCCACGCGATGCAGGTGTACCTTGCCAAGGATCTCGGCCTCAACGTAGTGGGAACGTTCGGTCCGGCACCGCTGACGGCGGCTCAGCTTGCCGAGATCGCCAAGGGGGAGATCGACATCATCATCGACAACATCCACAACCCCGTCGCTCCTCCCGCGTTGGAGGTTTCCCCCAAGAGCAGGATCGTGACATGGCGCAACCTCCCAGCCCGCGGCGGACGGGGAACTCTTGAAGAGATGGTTCGCTCGAATATCGCCGAACTGCTCAAGTAGCAACAAAGGAAAAGAGAACTGCGCAAGGAGGCCGGTTTCAGCCTCCTTGCCGCATCTCCATCGGCGTGATCTTCGTAAGGTCGCCCTCGGCCGCAGCCCGAAGAAGCGGCGCCATATAGATGTTCACATCGGCGGCATCCATCGGAATCGGCATGTTCTGCAGCTTCATCTTCAGCTGGGGGTCTTTCGCGGCGGCGAGCGCCCGGGTGATGTGGGCTTCGGTGAACCCTTCGACATCGCTGAGCTTCGTCGGGGCATGGATCGACTTGGCGAAGGCGATCATCGCTTCGGCCACGGAAACCGGAGCGGCATCCTTGGCCCCGAAGATCGGCCCGATCATCTCCAGCTGCCGTTGGATCGCTTCTCCGTAGAGCACCACGTAATAGGGATTCATGATCCCGCACGCCGTCCCGTGGGCGACGATGTCGACAAGGGAGAAGCTCGTCAGATGAGCTCCGCTCGTTCCTCCGACCATGATCGCGTACCCGCCGAGATCGCTTGCCAGGCCGAGCGCCTCCCGCGCTTCCATATTCGTCGGATCATCGATCAGGATCGGTGCATTCTCGACAACGAGTCGGAGAGCGCAGTCGGCGATCGTTCCGGTGAGATCGATCGTCTCGGAATGAGAACCGAGGTACACCTCGAGGGTATGGGCGATCGAGTCAAAGGCACCGTCGATCGTCAGGTCTTTCGGCATCGTGGTGGTGGAGGTGTAATCGAAGACACTCAACGTCGGCACCAACGCGTTGTCGACAATCAACATCTTTTGTCCTGCAGCAAGATCCGTGACGTTCGCATACTTGGTCAGGTGGGCCGCACTGGACGCTGCGGTCATCACCGCCACCGTCGGAAGCAAGTGAAGATTCCGCTCCTTGAGCGCTTTTGTAACCAGATCGCTTCCGAAGTACTCTTCGATCTCTCCGCCCAACGTCGCCAATGCATTGGCCGCTTTAGTCGCATCGATCGCCGACCCGCCGCCGATCGTGACGATCACCTCGGGCTTCCGGGATGAAATCACTTTGCCAAGGCGGAGAACATCCTCCTTCGGGGTGTTGGGCTTCGCCGTCGGCACGACTTCACCGAAGCTGACTCCCGCATCCGTAAGCGAAGCGAGAACCTTCTCGACGGTCGCGCTCTTCCGGGTGGTATTCGCGATCACAAGGGCGTTCCTGCCCAAGGTTGCCACCGCTTCACCGACCTGATCGAGGACTCCAAGCCCGTGGATATAGGCGGAACCTTTCCAATCATTCAACAATTTATACGCTCGTTTTTTTAAATCCATATCGTTCCCCTCTTTCATATACTACCTGATACTGTCCTGTTCAGTCAAAGATTGACTGAACCACTGTTCCCGACTTACACTCAGAACAATGAACATGCGCGATATTTTTCACATCTACGGAACCGAGGGTTTCGAGATGACTCAAATACTTCTTAAAGCGATTGAACCGGAAAAACTCATTCCATCCCAATCGAGCACCATTGCCATCAAACCGAACCT
>SHOI01000115.1 GCA_004294855.1 Sphaerochaeta sp.
GATCACCCATACCCGCAAGATCGTCAAATCGTGGATTACCCAAGCCAAAGATCCCTACTTCTTCTTTTGGATCATTGAAGAGATTTCGACAGAACAAGCCGTCGGGTCGATAGGGATTCAGGTCGTCTCGTTCAACGACAACCACGGGGAAGTCGGCTATTGCTTCAATCGTTCCGTCTGGAACAAAGGGTACTGCACCGAAGCATTGAAAGAGGTTCTTCGCTTCGGATTCGAAGAGGCGCGCTTCAACCGAATCCAGGCTTCCCACTCCACCAACAACCCGGCAAGCGGCCGGGTGATGGAAAAAGCGGGGATGATCCGGGAAGGCGGCCCGATGAAGGATTTTTACAAAAGCTTGCAGAGCGGCTATCAGGACACCTACCTCTACGGCATCACCAAAGCGGCGTGGCGCCTCTTGCACTGAGCACACGGCGCTTCTATACTTCCACACAGGAGGATATATGCAAGCTTCAATTCTGCGCTTTTTACATCGGATCGCAACTCCGTTTTTGGATCTGCTTGCCAATGGTGCAAGCTTCTTTGGTGAAGAGACCTTCGTCATAGCGATCGTTCTCCTGGTCTTTTGGAATATCAATAAGCAGAAAGGTTTCGCCCTCTATATGAACGTCCTCACCTCGGTCTTGGTCATGGGGATCCTCAAGGCGGTCGTCCGGGCTCCCAGACCGTTCGTCGTCCTGGATGACATCGCCGGCAAGCGAATGGGAACCGCTACGGGCTACTCCTTCCCGAGCGGGCACACAACTACCGCAGCCTCCTTCTACACCTCCCTCGCCCTTCTCCTGAAGAAAAGAATATGTTCAATCATCGCTGCGATCATGATCGTTCTCGTCGGAGTGAGCCGCCTCTATCTCGGTGTTCATTGGCCGAATGATGTGTTCGCAGGTCTTCTCATCGGGGTGAGCATCAGTTTCCTCCTCTATCGTTGGTCTCTTCAGCTTTTTGAGGATCGGATGCGCCTGGTTCGTTTCAGCATCCGCTACGGTCTTATCGCCACCCTTGCCTCCTTGATTCTTTCCGTTCTGTTGAATATGGATTTAGTCGACCCCGTGGCCTTCAATGACCTGATGAAAACCCTTGCGCTCGCCGGAGCCGGGTTGCTCGGCTTTGGATTTGAAGAGCAGATTGTTCGCTACAGAGTCGAAGCATCGTTGACGAAGAAGATTCTTCGCTATCTCCTTGGAATGGGGGTAGTCATCGCCATCATCGCCTCGAAGGCCCTCTTCCCGCCCTCGATCTACGCCATCAGCTCCTTTATCCGCTACAGCCTCGTAGGAGTCTGGGCGACGGTGCTTTTCCCGATCACAGGAAAAAGTCTCCACCTGTTCGATGATGAACAATGACCTTCGGCTCAACCTTGTAGGTGATCAGAAACCGGCGAAGGCTGAACATCGAGTCAAGATGACCGGCGCACTGTTTGTGAAAGATCCTGCCGCACATCAATGCATCATCCAAGGCATGGTGGGCGTTGTACTCCATCCCGAAGTAGTCGACCAGATATGACAACCGGTAACTGAGAAGGTTTGGCCAGATTCTTCGGGCGATCGTCAAAGTGCACAGGTAATTCATTTCCTTGGCCTCGATGTCGTAGGCTTCAAACGATCCTTTCAGGACGCCCATGTCGAAGACCGCGTTATGGGCGACAAGAAGGTCGCTTCCGATGAACGCTCGCATCCTCGGCCATACCCTGTCAAACTCGGCGCTGGCCAGACACTCACCTTCATCGAGATTGTGAACCGCCGTCATCCCCGGGTCAAAATAGGAATGCTTGGGACGAAGAAGCGTGTAAAACTCCTCAAGCTTCTGTCCATCCTGGTCAAATCGAACGAGAGCAACGCTTGCTCCGCCACCTGGATAGCCGTTTGCCGTTTCAAAATCGATCGCGGTGTACGTCATAGCTCTTTCCCAACCATGATCGAGAGGATTGTCTCTTCCGTCTTGCCCATTCCTTCTTTCATCAATCTGGCAAGAAAATCGATCGACTCCTGGCTGCTCATGCCGACGATACCGCTTTTTCCATCCGCCCCCACCCCTTTGAGGGCGAGCTTCACCGCAAGATGAGCCGCTTCGACACAGGAGTAGATTTTAAGAGCACACGTTCCTTTTGCTCCGTCGCAGATGATTCCGGTGAGGTTTCCCACCATCGTGTTGAACGCCATGTCCATCTGCTTCTGGGATCCCCCAAGCAGATACACCAGGGAACAGGCAGTCCCGATCGCCGCGGTGAACGCCCCGCACAAGGCACTCAATCGACTTTTATGCGCGGTGAGCGAAAGACCGACCAGCTGGCCGACCAGCAAAGCCCGGGCAAGCTCTTCATCACTTGAACGCACATACTCCGCGACGGGCGCAAGCGGAACGGTCAAGGTGATCCCCTGATTGCCGCTGCCGCTGTTGATCACCACCGGAAGGGGACACCCGGCCATTCGAGCGTCGCTTGCCGCGGCAGCCAAAGCGGATCCCCGCCTGAACGCTTGATCCAAGCTTTGCAGTTCTTTCTCATAGTCAGTGAAAATCGTTTTGCCCACCGTCAAACCGTACTCGCTTTCAAGCGAATGCCGGGCAATCGCCAGATTCGTCTCAAGAGCGTTGAGCACCAGCGCATGAGCTTCAGGCGGCGCCTCTTCAACCCAGAAGAGGATATCCGCCAAGGTGGATTTCGAAAGAATCACCTCGTCCACCTCTTCCAACGTGGCAGAGCATCCGTCCAAAGGCAATGACAAAAGCACTTCCTCATCCTTCACCAGCTCGCTGAAGCGTTCGTGTTCGCCGCTGATTGTTGCTCGTGCGAAGTGGTTTAAGCCAACCGCTTCGACTTGGATATACAAGGAAGGTACATCCTTGACGATGGTCAGGGAGACGGGAAATCCCTCCGCCTTCGAAATGACGGCCTCATCGATCGTGGAGAGGATGTTCAACCCGGCCTGGATATCGGCGATCGCCGCTCCGAGCGCCACCGCCGCTTTGAGACCTTTCAACGCGGTGTTGGGAATTCCCACCCCCATTGCATTTTTCAGCATTTCTCCACTTGTTGAAACGTGCAGACGTACAGAATTCTCACCGAGGAGCTCGGAAGCTTTGGCAGCACAGAGCGCTGCTGCGGCGGGTTCGGTACACCCCATCGCAACGCGCATCTCTCTCTGCAACACTGATAAATATCTATCCATAAAACCGATAGTATCACCTGACGGGCACCGAGCCAACACCCTAGCGGGGAACATCGGCGATAAACAGGGTTCCTTCAACATGTAATGTATAGCTGCCCAATCCCGCTGCGACGACGTGGCAACTGCCCTTCTTCAATCTTCGCTCTTCGCCTGCTCCCTTGAGCGTGGATTCTCCTTCCGTCTGGAAAAGCAGTTCGATTGAGAGCCGTTCATCGATCTCATAGGTTCCCGAGTGGAGAACCATCAGATGAAACTCTTCGGTGGGAGTGAGAAGATGGACTCGTCCGCTGCGTCCGATGAGTTGCCGAGTCAATTCAACGGGCTTTCCAATCACTTCAACGATCGAAAACAGTTCATGAAGATCCACTTTTTTGGGCGTCAATCCTCCCCGAAGAACGTTGTCCGAATTGCTCATCACCTCAAGGACGACCCCTTTCATATAAGCGTGTAGAACTCCCGGCGGGATGAACAATCCTTCACCTATATCCAAATGAACCACGTTCAAGAAGAACGGAGCCAACAGGCCGGGATCGAGCGGATAAAATGTTCGACAGTATTCAACGATTCCTTTCTCCGTCAGGAATGATCGATCGGCGCTCTCAAGCGGAAGATCTTCCAAGGAAAGAAACAACTCATCCAAGACGATTTTCAGGTCCTTTTTTTCCAAGGTGTAGAGCGCTTCAAAGAAGCGACGGATACGTCCATCTTCATCACCTTCTTCATCAAGATACGAGAAAAAAGTCTGAAGAGCGGAAGGGATCAATCGTTTGAGCCATGCTCGAATCTCCTTGAGCGGACGAAACCCGCTTAAAGCGGTAACCGGCTCAAGAGCGTAGCCGACCTCTGCTTTCCGGTTGGGATCTTTGTAGTTCCACTGTTCTTTATGAAGGCGACTGCGCAGGTGTTCTTCCTTTGCCCATCCCTTCTCCGCCTGCTTCTTGTTGGGGTGAACCTGGATCGACAGGGGCTCCCCGATCGCCAAGACTTTCAAAAGCAGTGGAAGCTCTTCGCCGAAGGTAGCCAGATGGGCTTCTCCCAGCCAGTGCCGGGTGTCGGAAGCAAGAAGGTTCTGAAGAGTTTCTCCCGTTTCAACTACTGTCGCCATTCCGTCCGGGTGGGTTCCAAACCACAATTCAGCTTTGGGTTTGCCATCCTCCTCAACTCCGAGCAGGGAAGGAATCGATGAGGTATTCCCCCATGTATGGTCTTTTATCACACCGCTGATCTCAACAATATTCATAGCTCCTCCACAGTGAGTATAGAGGAGCTGCGAATAAAGAGAAAGTCCACATCTTGGTGGGCGCAAGAGAATTATTTAAAATACTTCGGCATAAGATACATCGCCCCTGCAAAGAGCAGGAGAGCAACAATCCAAGCGGCAAAGATGTTTAAGAATATTCCACCGAAAATAAAGGCGATTGCCGATATGACAGCAATCGTTACAGCGTAGGGCATCTGGGTGGCCACGTGCTCGAGATGCGGACATCCCGCTCCGGTGGAGGACAGGATCGTCGTGTCGCTGATCGGACTGGCGTGGTCACCGAAGACGGAACCTCCAAGAACCGCGCTGACGCTGATCATCGCCGCGTTCAATACTCCCGAGCCGTCAAGCCCCTTCGCCTGGGCAAGACCGACGGCGATCGGCATCACGATCGGAATCATGATCGCGAACGTTCCCCAGCTGGTCCCGGTCGAGAAAGCGATCAGAGCGGAGAGGACGAAGGCGATCATCGGGACAAGAGCGATCGGGAAGCCGCCGCCTACGACCACATCACTGAGGTAGGAGGCCAAACCGAGTCCGCCATCCTCCGGCGAGGAGGTGATGACCGTCCCGATCGTCCATGCCATCGTCAGGATGATGAGGGCGGGAACCATCGATTTGATTCCTTCAGTCAGGGCGTCGCCCGCTTCGCGGAGGGTGAAGAGCTTTCGGGCGAGGTAGTAGACCGATGTGATCGACAAGGTGAAGATGATCGCATAGAAAAGCGCCATTGAGGCGTCGGTGTTGTTGAATGCATCGCCGAGGTTCATCGATCGAACCGCCTGGCCGTACGTTTCAATGCCGTCGCTTCCGATCGCCCCGAGGTAGGTCGTGACAGGAAAGAGGATGACGCTGGAGAGAATCAGCACGATGAGCGGAAAGAGCATATCAAGGCTCTTCGCCTTATCCGCCTTGTCGGTACCGACATCTTCAATCTCACCGGGGGCTGCTCCATAGTCCTCGTTGTACAGCTTTCCGGTTTCCTTCGCATAGGCGATCGAGCGCGCCATCGGTCCATAGTTTCGCTCGCTGAGAATCGTGTAAATCACCATAATCAGGGTAAGAAGCGGATAGATATTATAGGGAACGGAGCGAAGGAAGAAGGA
>SHOI01000015.1 GCA_004294855.1 Sphaerochaeta sp.
AGATCAGGTGGAGCCTCTGTTGGCGGCGCTTGCTAAGTACAATCTCCTCGATTCCGTCAACGTCGAGAAACGGATTGGTCGAACCTACCCTTCTCTCTTTCACGCCGCTCAGATTCTCGGCTTCACCAATGCCGAAGGTGAAGGGATTGAAGGACTCGAGTACGCTCTGGAAAAACAGCTCAATCCCTACCCGAGAGTCGGGGAGGAACAGATCACCTATGGGAATGATGTGTATCTCACCTTGGATATGGATATCCAATATGCCTTGGACGTCCAGCTTCAGGAGATCGCGAATCTCTATGATCCCAATATCATCATGGGGATCATCATGGATGCAAAAACCGGCGACATCCTCGCCCTTGGAAGCTACCCGTGGTATGATCCCAATGCATTCAGTCGCTCAAATCCCCGCCAACGGACGAACAACACGATCAGCACCCTTCTTGAACCGGGGTCGGTCTTCAAGCTCTTCAGCCTTGCTTCGGTTCTCAAAGCCGGCGAAGCCAAGCTTGACGAGAGCTTCGAGTGCACCGGCAGCTATTCCTTCCAAGCCGGCAACTCGACCGTCACAATCAACTGCTCCACCGCCCACGGAACCGTTGATCCGCAGATGATGATCGCCAAATCCTGCAACGGAGCGATCGCCCACTGGGCCCGCCAGACCGATGAGGAGGCTTTTTATCAAACGCTTGTCGATCTGGGGTTCACCCGAAGCTGGGATATCGGCCTCCCCTCCCGACCGCGCGCTCAAATCGCCGATCCTTCGACGTGGTCGGCCCGCAGTAAAGCGACGATCGCCTTCGGTCAGGAGCTTTTAGCAACCTCCCTCCACCTCGCCACCGCCGCCACGGCCCTTGGGATTGACGGAGATCTTCTTCAGCCTCACCTGATTCTCCGTATAATCGATGCAAGCACCGGAACCATCGTGAAACAACGGGAAAAGGAGGTCGTCGCCCATCTTTTTGACCGGGCGGACACTGCGCTCATCCGAAAAGGGATGCACAAAGCGACGAGCGATGAGGGAACGGGATACAAAGCGCGGGTGAACGATTTCGAAATCGGGATCAAAACCGGCACCGCTCAGCTCTTCAATCCCGAGAAGAACTCCTACAGTGACGGATCGACCCTTGCTTCCAGCTTGGCACTCGCCCCGATCGAAGATCCCGCCTACATCATCTACATCGGTGTCGAAGGGGGCCGCGGGTGGGGCGCAGATCTTGCGGCACCCGGGATCGGCAACCTCGTTCAAGCGCTCATCAGCCAAGGCAAGCTCAGAAAAACTCGCTGAGCTCGACGGTGAATCCGTGAAGCCGACTGAAGATATACTGCTCATTCGCCAAGCTGAAGCCCATCGCCACGCTCGCCCCTTCGCCGAAGGCAAAGAGGGGAAGATTCGCCATGTTGGCGAGGGCAAGCACGTTGCCCAAGGTATGGGTCTCATCGGTTTTGGCGAAGGCGAGAACCGTCTGAATCCGCTGCGGAAGGAGTCTGGTAACTGCAAGCATGTCGCTGACCTTGGAGGACCCGCCAAACACCAAGACCAGCAGCTGTGAGGAGGCTTGGAGCGTTGAAAGAAGCGGCACGACGTCATGGATGTTCCCCAGATCGATGATCAGATGATCGTAGTTTTCCAAGCGGGCGATTTCATCAAGATCGTTGACCCGTTCAAACCCGACCCCGCAATCATGGGCAAGCATCCTCAGCAGGCGATCGTTTGACGATCCGATCTCGACGAGGGCGATCTTCTTCTGACCGCGGAGACGAAGGAAACGGGCGATCTTCGCCGCCATCGTGGTCTTTCCGCTTCCCGCAGGTCCGGCGACATAGATTTCCCGCTCTCGAACCTCCTCTTTGAAGCGGAGGTTGTCGAAGAGGTGGTGAAGCAGCCGAAACTCGACCTCGCGTTCGAGCAGCGAATGATTATGGTTCTGAAGGCTCTCCTCCACCGGTCGGATGAACGAGTATGGAAGATCGTTCGCGGCGATCAGGGTCGCCAAGGCATCGGAGGCATGGTCTTCCTCTTCCTGCTTCTTCGTTCCTACGAGGTAATAGTGGATTTCACACCGGTTCTTTCCCTTTTCGAGACGATCATATCGGGCATGAATCCGGACGCTGCCGCCATGATGTGAACGAACCTCCCGAAGGGCTCGTTCATAGTCGCTGGCGGTGTGGCTCAGAAATTCCATATCACTCCTACAGAATGAACCGGCTAAGGTCCTGATCTTCGACGATCTCGCCAAGGCGCTCGTCGACATACGCTTCGGTTATCGAAATATGCTGTCCGGAAAGCTCGTCGGCAGTGAAGGAAAGCTCCTCCAAAAGCCGCTCCATGATCGTGAACAACCGTCGAGCTCCAATGTTATCATGTGAAGCGTTCACTTTAAAAGCAATTTCACTGAGCCGGCGGATTGCCGCATCTTCAAAGGTGATTTCAACGCCCTCCGTCTTCAAAAGCTCTCGATACTGCATCGTCAAGGCGTTCTGCGGTTCGGTGAGGATTCGATAGAAATCATTCGCCGTCAGATCATTCAGCTCAACCCGAAGGGGAAATCGCCCCTGAAGTTCGGGAATCAGATCACTGGGCTTGGAGACGTGGAACGCTCCGCTGGCGATGAAAAGGATGTGGGTGGTGTCGATGACTCCCCACTTTGTCGATACGCTCGTTCCTTCAACAATCGGAAGGATGTCCCGCTGAACCCCCTCCCGGGATACGTCGATACCGCTGGAAGATCCGCTTTTGGCGACCTTGTCGATCTCATCGATGAAAACGATCCCCATCTGTTCGACGCGCTCCTTCGCTTCATCGATCGCCCGGTCGTTGTCGACGGCTTTCTCCATCTCCTCTTCGGTGAGGATTTCCCGGGCGCGCTTGATCGTAACTTTTCTCACGTGCCCTTTGCCGCCGAAGATCGAACCGAGGCTCGCCATCGCTTCCTGAATCTCCTCCATGTTGGGGGCGCCCATCACCTCGATCCCCACATGCTTTCTGGCCTGCACGTTCAATTCGATCGTTCGATCATCATACTTGCCCTCGCGGAGCATCGTCCGAAGCCGATCGCGCAAGCGCTCATCCTTTTCAGGGGCGACAATATCCACATTGGGTTCATTTTTCATTTGAGGAAGAAACAAATCCAACAGCCGTTCTTCCACCCGGGCTTTCACTTTTTCCGCCTGAGCCTCGGCAAGCTCCGCCTTCGTCTGCTGGAGGGCTACGCTCATCAGATCGCGGATGATCGACTCCACGTCCCGTCCGACATACCCTACTTCGGTGTATTTCGTCGCTTCCACCTTGATGAACGGAGCGTTGGAAAGCTTGGCGATTCGGCGGGCGATCTCCGTCTTACCGACCCCCGTGGGTCCGATCATGATGATATTCTTCGGTGAAACTTCATCGCGAATCTCTTCGGGAAGCTTCTTTCGGCGGGTACGATTGCGAATCGCCACTGCGATCGTCCGTTTGGCGGCCTCCTGGCCTATGATATACTTATCAAGCTCAGCGACGATCTGCTTCGGCTTGAGCTCGTCCAGCTTTCGAACGGTGGAATTTTCCATACCTTACAATACCTCGGTGATGATTGAATCGTTGGTATAAATACACAATGTGGCGGCGACTTCGACACTCTTGCGGGCGATCTCCTCGGCGCTGAGATCCGCGCCGGTGTCCAAGTAAGCCAATGCGGCGGCAAGGGCGAAGTTTCCGCCGCTGCCGATGCCGATTGCATCCCGCTCCGGGTCGACCACATCGCCGGTACCGCTGATCAGATAGATCTTCTTGCCGTCACTGACGACCATCATCGCCTGCAGCTGCCTCAGGGAGCGGTCGGTCCGCCACTGCTTCGCCAGTTCGACGGCGCTTCGGGTAAGATCGCCGCTGTACTCCTTCAGCTTCGTTTCAAAGAGCTCAAAGAGGGTGAACGCATCGGCCGTGGTTCCGGCGAACCCTGTTATAACCTTGCCGTCATAGAGGCGGCGGACCTTGTGGGCATTGCCTTTCAACACCGCGTCGCCATAGGTGACCTGTCCGTCGCCGGCTATCGCCACGCGGCCGTCTTTTCGGATCGCCACGATTGTTGTTCCTCTGAATTCATTCATCGCTTATTCCTTCTCCCGTGGGGATGATGTTCGGCTACGACCTTGCTCAGGCGCGCTTGGGAAACGTGGGTGTAAATCTGGGTGGTGGAAATGCTCGCATGACCAAGCAGTTCCTGAACCAGCCTGATGTCCGCACCGCGGTCGATGAGATGGGTGGCGAAGCTATGCCTGAGAACGTGGGGAGTGAACTCCTTCTGCCATCCCATCTTCTTCCTATACGCGGCAAAGATACTGCCGATCGTCGAGAACGGCAACTGATTTCCCGATGTTGAACAGAACAAATACGGGGATGCACATTGATTCCGTTTCACCGGCAAATATTCGTTGATCCGCGTGAGAACCTTCTTTCCGAAGAACACGAATCGCTGCTTGTTTCCTTTTCCGACGATCAGAATCCTTCGCTGCTTCAAATCAAGATCATCCTCTTTGATCGAAACGGCTTCACCGATCCGGCAGCCGGTGTCGTAGAGCAGCGCAAAGAGCAGAAGATCCCTCATCGATTCGGCATCGGACGGCTTGAGGGCGAGCAGGGCTTGAATCTCATCCCGGGTAAGGATCGTCGGAAGACGATTCCGTGCCTTCCTCTGGACGATGAGGGAAAAGGGGTTGGAGTACACCCGCTCCTGCTTCAAGAGATAGTCGTAAAAGGTTCGGGCGCTGCTGATCATCCGATTCACGCTCGCCTCCGAAAGGCGCCGGGTTTTGCTGAGGTGTTTCACATACAGCCAGCCGTCTTCCAACGCGGCTTCTTCAAGTGCGACCCCTTGTTGCCTCCAAAAGGCGAGCAACTGCATCAGATCACGCCGATACGCGACGATCGTGTGTTCACTGAGGTTGCCAACGGTGGTCAGATACCGGAGATACTGTTCGATGAGCTGTTCCTCTATCATCCTGTTCACTATACCACAACCGGCTGATCCGGGTCATCACCGCCGACAATTGGTGCTCCGCTTTGATGAAGGAACCGGGAGCCTTCCTGGTTGGGTTTGCTCCCGATCCCGCTTTGATGGACAAAGACATCCTTTCCCAGGTCGAGGGCGCACCCGGCGACGTGGAGCGCTCCGCTTCTCTTCGGAGCTTGACCGATGATGACGGCGGTGCTTAAGGCGGCGGTTAGAACGTTCCGGGACAGACAGCTCTGAGGCGATACCTCTTCATACGGCAAAAACGGCGAGATGAGATGCTCGCCCCTAAGCGATCGATTGCTCGTGATTCGTTTTGTTCCCAAGCCGCAATCACAGAGGACGAAGCTCCGTCTGTCCGCGCTTTGAGAACCAAGCCGAGCCCATCGGTCAAACC
Organism: Sphaerochaeta sp.; assembly: GCA_004294855.1. Classification (GTDB taxonomy): domain Bacteria; phylum Spirochaetota; class Spirochaetia; order Sphaerochaetales; family Sphaerochaetaceae; genus Sphaerochaeta. Next base: position 5,392 of record SHOI01000015.1, read on the forward strand.
CGCTGCTGTTGGAGACGAGAAGGGTGAACCCCGTCTCCGCAAGAGCTTTTCCAAGAGCATACGCAGCCCGAAGCCCCTCATAGTCGGATTGTCTGCTCCCGGCCAGAGCGATGATTCGATCGCTCGGCTTCGGAAGACGTTCGGAATAGGAAAGCAGAAACGGAGGATTATCCAACTCAGTCAATGATGAAGGATAACCCGCCATCCCATAAAAGACGATCTTGTTTCCCGGTCGGGAAAAGAACCGCAACATCGGTTGGATGGGAATCGAAGGCGTGACAGAGGTTCCCCCCTTGGCCAGCCGCCGCTTCTCCTCCGTGGGGAGGTTCAACGTGGCGATCGACAACAATCTCGAGATTCTCATACCCTATAAAGGGTGGAACATCCCCATGTTGCTTCAATCGGGGTGGAACTCCTCCCAGAACCGTTGGAGCGTGGAGGCATCCACATGGGTATAGATCTGAGTCGTCTGGATGTCGCTGTGTCCGAGAAGCTCCTGCACGGAGCGCAAATCCGCACCACTTTGGAGCAGATGGGTCGCAAAGCTGTGCCGGAGGGTGTGGACGCTGATTGTGAGGCCTGCCAGGGCGGCATACTCATCAAAGCGCTTGCTGATCGCCTGCCGAGTGAGCCGCTGCCCCCGGCGACCGATAAAGAGCGCCCGGCTGGGTTTGGAGCGCGAGAGAAGATGGGGCCTCGCCTCCTGAAGATAATACGCCAGCGACGCCTGGGCCACCTCGCCGACGGGGATGAGCCGCATCTTGTTGCGCTTGCCGATGACCCGAAGTTGGCAGTCCTGATAGTCTTCAATATCGATCGATGCCGCTTCGCTGATTCTGAGTCCGCAGGAATAAATCACTTCAAAGAGGGTCTTGTCCCTGATGCCCAGATAGTCGGCGGTGTTGATGACCGAGAAGAGATGTTCGATTTCATCATAGGTGGCCACCTGAGGAAGCGACTCCTCCTTCTTCGGAGTCCGGATGAGCGAGAGCGGGTTGTCGGCGCGGATCTTTTGAAGCTGAAGGAACGTGAAGAAGGAACGAAGGGCGCTCTGCGTCTTGGCGATGCTTCGAGGAGACAGCGATCGTTGCTCACTCGAAGCGATGATGAACGCTTCGATCTCTTGAACGGTCACGAGTTCGGGATCTTCAAACGCTTCAAGCAAGAGGCCTGCCTCAAAGAGGTAGACCTCGATTGTTGCCTCGCTGAGCCGCTTTTGAAGAGCAAGGTAGTGCTCATACTCCTCCAAGATCAAAAAAGCGCTTCGCTTACCGCTCCTCCTCATCTTTGCCTCGGCCATACCGTAAAACGGTTGGAATCGTATAGTCGTCACTGCTGGTCGAAGCGCCCTGTCTCAGCTGTTTCCGCAAGTCCTCCCAACGAAACACTTCAATCGAAGGCGGTTCGGGTTCATGGGCGTGCTCCCGCTCCTGATGGGTCTGCGGCGTTGAGAATCGGCGTTTGATCATCTCCATATCGGTGTTTTCGACTCCGACCTGCTCGGTTTTTCGCTCAAAACCCGTGGCGACCACGGTTACTTTGATCTGCTCGCCAAGCTCGGGGTTGTACGCTTGCCCGGCGATGATCAGCGCATCATCGGCACAGTTTTCGGTAACCAATTCGACGACATCCTGATATTCCTGCAAGGTGAGGCTGTCTCCGCCCGAAAGGTTCACCAGCACGCTTTTCGCTCCGTCGATCGAAGCGCTTTCCAGCAAGGGGTTGCTGATCGCCTGACGAGCGGCATCGACGGCCCGGTTGGCGCCTTCACCAAAACCGATTCCCATCAGCGCGTCTCCCTTGCCTTTCATCACCGTACGAACGTCGGCGAAGTCGATGTTGATCTCTCCCGGTTCGGTGATCAATTCACTGATCCCCTGCACTCCCATGTACAAAACCTCGTCCGCCATCAGAAACGCCTGCTTGATCGGGGTGTTGTTCTCCACGACCCGAAGCAGGTATTGGTTGGGAATAATGATGAGCGTATCGACATGCTTTCGCAGTTTTTCGATTCCGGCCTGAGCGAGAGTCAGTTTCTTTTTTCCTTCAAACGCAAAGGGCGTTGTCACGACCGCAACGGTCAGAATGTTCATGCTCTTGGAAAGCTCGGCGACGATCGGGGCGGCTCCCGTTCCCGTCCCGCCTCCCATCCCGGCGGTGATGAAGACCATGTCCGCATCTTCAATCTCTCGTTTGATCTCTTCCTTCGATTCCTGAGCCGCCTTTTCACCGATTTCCGGAATACCGCCGGCACCGAGTCCGCCGGTGAGCTCCTTTCCAATGGGAAGACGAATATGGGCGTTCGAGCGTTGAAGAGCCTGCACATCCGTGTTCATCGCAACGAAATGCACTTTCTTCAAGCCGCTGGCTATCATTCGGTTCACGGCGTTTCCGCCCGCTCCCCCGATGCCCAACACTTTGATCACCGTCGCAGTGGTCTGCTCCGATCCGATAATATCTTCTACGTCAAACATCCCAAAATCCATATGCATTCCTTCTTAGAACAATGTCCTGAAAAATCCCCTCAATTTCGAGGCGGGTCCTTGTGTTCGTGCCTTGCGTCCCACTTTCCCTGTCGGCTGGTTTTCCCGAAGCCGACGCGCTTCGCTCTTCAACAAACCCAACACGGTCGTGTAATGCGGGTTGATATAGCTTCGATCCAACCCCCCGATCGCCTCGGGAAAACCGAGCCGGGCGGGCATCCTGAACACCTCGCCGGCAAGGTCCGTAACGCCGCTTAAGAGCGCTCCTCCACCGACCAGCACGATTCCCCCACCGAAGCCCGAGCCCTCATGCTCCTTGCTGAATGCATCCAACAAGAGGGAGAAGATCTCCGCCATCCGCGGCTCGATGATCCGGCTCAGCTCGCGCTTGGGCATCTTGATGGCGGGCATCCCCCCCACTTGAGGAATGATGATCATCTCTTCGTTCGAAACGGAAGGAACATAGGAGTGGCCGCTTTCCCGTTTGATCTGTTCAGCGACAGCCCGGGTCTTGTTCAAGATGTAGGCGATGTCATTCGTTACATCGTCACCGCCGAGGTTCACCCCTCCGGTGAAGATCGGCGCTCCGTTTCGATACGCGATCATGTCGGTGGTGCCGCTGCCGATGTTGATCAGAATCGTGCCCATCTCCTTTTCTTCCGTGGAGAGCACGACTTCCGCATCCGCCAGGCTTTGGAGGACGACCCGAGCGACATTGAGACCGCTGCGCTGAATGCACTTGCGCTGGTTTTGACTGATCGCGCTGGAAGCGGTTACGATGAGCACCCGGCTTTCCAGCCGGTGTCCGAGCATATCGATCGGGTCTTTGATTCCGCTCTGTCCGTCGATCTGAAAATCCTGCACGAGGGTATGGAGAATCTCGCGATCCTGCGGAAGCTCGAACGCCCGGGCGACTTCCAGACTCCTGAAGATGTCCCCCCGCTTGATCTCCTGCTCGGGGCTGCTGATTCCCACGACGCCGGTTGAAGGAATCCCGATGATATGTCCCCCGCCGATGCCGACAATTACATCGCTGATCTCCGCTCCGGCTTGAAGTTCCGCTTCATTGATGACGGTCTGGATGGTTTTAAGGGTCTGTTCAATATTGACGATCGATCCCGATCGAACTCCCTCGGAGGGATGTTCGCAAATGGAATCGACCATGAGCTGGCCTTCCCGATTGACCGATCCGATCACCGCCCGGGTTCGGCTTGACCCTATATCGAGTCCCATCAACATTTTTTCACCCGCCATTGTCGTCTCCTTGGCCACACCTATCGTCGCACCAACGCCTCTCTATAGAGGTCGTAACGCTGAATGCTTGAACTCAAAAAGGAAAGATTCTCCTTTCGGTCCTGTTCGATCCAATAGAGCGCGGTCTGAACGTGCTTTGGATCCACCGGTTCCCGTACCCAAAGCCGGGCGTTCAACGAAGGAAGATCCAAAACCATTTTCCCAAAGCTATTACTGCTATTATTATCGTATTTTATACGAGTTATCAAGGAGGCTTCACCACTGAGGCCCCGGGTAAGACCCATCACCGAAGCGAAGACGGAATCCGTTCCGTATCGTTCCATCAACAGGGCATATTCGAGGGGAACTTCGATCCTCAACAGGTGATCAGTCCAAAGATCCGCATCGCTGCTCTCAATCGGAACAAGGGTCCGCCCATCGACCAGATAGGAGCGTTCTTTGTTCTCGCTTTGAACAATAACCGGCGAATCGATGAAGGCGATCGTCGCTTTGATGGTCGACGGCAGAGTTCGTGTAAGGACCAATGAGGTTACGATCGGTAGCTGTTCGATCTGCTTTTTCGTTGACAAGAGCGACACTCGAAAGATTCCCTGGCCTACAAGCGTTGACAGGCGGTTGGAAACTTCTATGGGAACGTGCCTGAGCGGGCCGTCGATCTTCACCTGGACCTGGGAAATCATGAAGTAAGGAAGGTGGGAAAGCGCAAGAAAGAGGAGCACCGAAAGAAGCAGAGCGGTGATGCCGTAGATCGTTATTCTTCGAATCATCTTGCTTCCTCCTTTCGGTTTGCATGCCTCAGCACGTTGAGAATCAAGGCGCTGGCGATGAGGACCACGAACATGTTCGTTCCCCCCTGGCTGAAGAACGGCATCGGAATCCCCGTCGGCGGAGCGAGGGCGGTAATCACCGCCAGATTCAGGATCGCTTGGGAGAGAACCATCGTGGTAACGCCGTAGCTCAGAGCGGAAAGAAGCGGATCGCGCCCGATCATGCGCTTCGCTCCGTTGTATCCCAAGAGCGCATAGAGGAAGAAGAGCAGAAGAATGAAGAGGATTCCGACAAATCCGAGCTCCTCGGCGACGGAGGCGATGATGAAGTCGCTGTGCACTTCCGGCAGAATCCCCAGTTTGTACGTCCCCTTGCCCAGACCTGCGCCAAAGAGCCTGCCTTTGGCGATCGCTTTCAAGCTGACGTTCACCTGGTAGTTCATTCCCGAAGGATCGAGAGAGGGAAAGAAGAACGAGGCCACCCTGCGAATCCGGTAGGCTTGGCTGAAGAGGGCGGCAAAGAGCGGGGGAATGAGAAACAGGAGCAGGAGCACCACTTTGGCAAGCCGGACTCCGCTGTACAGGAGCATCGCAAAGGCGATGACAACGATCAGCAGCATTGTCGAGTAGTCCCGCTGCAGAAAAACCAGAGCCGCATACAGCAACGCCACTGCCGCCGGAAGGAGAATCTTCTTCGGTTTCCCCTGATAGGAGGCAAAGAGAAGAATCAATGCAAGCTTGGCGAACTCACTTGGCTGCAATGCAGGCAGCGGACCGATCTGAAGCCACCGTCTGGAGCCGAACTTCTCCTGTCCATACGGGGTGAATACCGTCAAGAGCAGCAACGCCAATGCAGCGAGGGCAAGGGGCCAGGCAAACGCTTTGAGAACCTTTGAAGGCAAAAAGACGATGATTACCGAGCCTATAGCGGCCAATCCGACGAATTGAAGTTGACGAACCACATAGTAATAATGCGGTACACCGTTGAGCAGCGCTTCATTATAGGAGGCGCTGTACAGCTGAACCAATCCGACAATCGTCAAGAGGAGGGTTACGATCAGAAACGTGACGGTACTCTTTGATTTCGGCTGCTCGATCAATCCCGGCGTGGGATCGGAGCCCTGATAATCAAAGTTTTGATACCCGCTTCCCATCCCCCTACCCCCACATGACGAAGGAGAGGATTGCAAACACCCATGACAGGGTTACAAAGGTTTGAACAATCTTCCCCTCGGCGAATCCGGCCGCTTCCAAGGCGTGGTGGAGCGGCGCGATCAAAAAGATTTTTCTACCAAATCCCCGAATCGATATAATTTGAACAAGTGAGGAAAAGAGCTCCAGAAAGAACAGGCCTCCGGCAAAGAGAATCAGAACCTCCCGGTTGGCCAAGAGGGCACCGACGGCGATATACGCACCCAGGGCATGACTGCCGCTGTCCCCCATGAACGTTTTTGCCGGCGGATAGTTGTACCAGACAAAGGCGATGAGAGCCCCCGGCAACGCACCGCTGAAGGCTCCCTGAACGGAAAGCAGGAGAAGCAGGGAGGGAATCGCCGAGAGGCTCGCCAGCCCGTCAAGACCATCGGTAATGTTCACCGCATTGACAAACGAGGTGATGAACAAGACCGCAAACGGGTAATACCACCATCCAAGCTCCAGCGTCATCGATCGAAACGTCAAGGTTGTTCGAAGGGGCATCACGGCGACAAGCAGAATCGAAACAAGAAGCTGCAATCCGAGTTTCCCAAGAGACGTGAATCCGTCGCCGCTCCTATGGCGTTCCTTAAGCAGGTCATCGAAAAAGCCGATTCCTCCGAAGGTCAAGAGAGCGATGAGCGGATACAGAATGGTCGGAGAAAAAAGATCTCGTTCAAAGAGTGTGGCGATCGAAGAACCGATGATGAACGCGACGCCCCCGATGATGGGAGTTCCTTCTTTGTTTGTGTGGAAATCCGGTAGATATGCTTTTGCTGTCGTTCCCTGACCCCGGTACAAAGACAAAAGAACCTTCGAAAGGACGAAGGTAATCGTAAAGGAAAGGAATACGACGACGATTCTTCTACCCATGCAGGGCGACCCCCCGTTCGATCGTCGGAATCAGGCGTTCCATTTGCACGACCCGCGAACCTTTGAGGAGGACGAGGTCACCGGCGGTGACCTCGTCTCTGACCATCCCTTCCAGCTCCTCAAAATCTTGCGTGAAGGAGACTCGCTCCTTACCCTTCTCTCTCTTTATGGTTTGATACGCTTCCTCCATCTCCCGTCCGTAGAGGAAGTGTTTCGTAAATGTTGACTGAATCAATGTTTTTGCAATTTCAAGATGGGCTTGTTTGCTCTCCGCCCCCAGCTCTTTCATCGGTCCGAGAACCGCATTCTTCCGTCCGCTCCAGGAAAGGCGGGAAAGATACCGGATGATCGATCTGGTTGAATCCAAACTGGCGTTGTACGTATCGTTGATGATCGTCACGCGGGATGTCCGGACGGTTGATCGGCCGACCAGCGGTTCGAAATCCTCCAGCGCATGGGCGATATCCACCGGTCGGGCACCGAGGTAAGCGCCGACTCGGATCGCACCTGCAACATCTTCAAGGAGGTGTTTCCCGACCGCTTTAATTCGAAACGATACGCCTTGGTAGGAAATCTGCCATCCGTCAAGGCCGAGGTCGATGGCGCTCACGTCCCGAGTTGAATATCGAATCAACTCAACGGGACAGAGGGTTTGAATCAGATGACCATACAGGCTGTGGCGGCTGATGAACCCCGCTTCGATCCCGGGGTGGAAGATCTTCGCCTTTTCCCGGGCGATCACCTCCCGCGATCCCATCGATTCCAAATGGGCGTTGCCGATATTGGTCAACACCCCGATCGAGGGGCTTGCCATCTTCGTCATCCGCTCCATTTCGCCGGGATGGTCGATGCCCAGCTCAAACACTCCGTACTTCGTTTCGGAGTTCAGGTTCATGATCGACAAAGCCAAACCGTATTCGCTGTTGAGGTTGCCGCTTGTCATCGTGGTTGGCCCAAGAGCGGAGGCGATCTTTCCTACCGCCTCCTTTGTCGTGCTCTTGCCGGTTGAACCGGTAATACCAATTGTCCGGACATGAGGAAAGAGTGCTCGATAGGCGGTTGCAAGATTCATCAGTGCCTGAAACACATCATCACTTGCCAACACGGCACAGGAGGTTTCATTGAGCGCTCGTTGAATCTCTTCGGTATGGACGAGAACGGCGACAGCGCCGTTGCTCTCCGCTTCTTTGAGGTAATCGATCCCGCTCGAGTTCTTCCCTCGCAGGGTGAAAAACAGGGAGCCGGAAACACAACGGCGGGAATCAAGGGCATAGTGGGTTATCGCCCGATCGGATGAACGGACGACTGATGCCTTGCTGTATTGACCCGCCAATGCTATCTTCATAGATCACCTCGGGCGACAACGGCCGTGATCGGAGTGAAGAAGATCTCTTCCTGCCAAGAGTAGGCGCTTACCGCTTCAGGGATCGCCTTCGTGGAAATCGATGCTCGGAGGAGCTGGGTGCGTTCCTCCAGAAGGATCCGGTTGTCAACCAGCGATCGATACTCGATTTCCAGCGAACGATGAATCCCCCGCTGCCAAAGCGGCAGAAGCAGCACCACGACGGTAAAGATGAGCATCAACGCCACCAAGATGTGCTTCACTACCGAGGATGACGGTTTTTCTTCATACTGCGGCTGATCGAACCATTCATGCTCCATGACGCTCCTCCTCACGTATTTTTTCCACGACCCGAAGTTTGGAGCTTCGGGACGCCGGGTTTCGGGCAATCTCCTCTTCACCGGGAACAAGCGGCTTTTTCGTAAGAACGTTCAGCATTGGCCGATCTTCCTGAGCAAGATTCTTGAACAACCACTTTACCGGTCGATCTTCCAACGAGTGGAACGTGATAACCGCCAGCCTGCCTCCGACTTTCAGGGTTCTCAGCGCCTCGGTGAGAGCCGGTTCGATTCGATCGAGCTCATGGTTCACTTCGATTCGGATCGCTTGGAAGGTGCGGGTCGCCGGATGAATCTTTTGATAGCGGTACGCCGGAGGGACGCTCTTGTAGATGATGTTCGCCAGATCATCCGTCGTGGCGATGGTTTTTGTTTTTCGATGCTGGACGATCGCCCGGGCGATTCTTCGCGAGTAGCGCTCTTCCCCGTAGGCGTAGATTACGTTGGCAAGCTTCTTCTCATCGTACCGGTTCACCACATCGAACGCGGAGATCGCATCTTCACTGTCGAGACGCATATCGAGGGGTTCGCCTTTGCGAAGAGAAAACCCCCTTTGCGATTCGTTGAAATGAAACATGGAGATTCCCAAATCGAAAAGAATCAGATCGAAGGAGGAATCCTCCGCTTCCTTGAAGAACACATCGAACCACATATTGACCGGTTTGAAACGAGGGGCGAACTCCTCCATCCGAACCCGTGCTTTTTCCTGGATTTCCCGATCCCGATCGACTCCGATCACCTTGAGGTTCGGATAGGTGGAAAGAAAAAGGTGGGTGTGCCCCCCTTCGCCACAGGTGGCATCGACCATGATCGGGTCGGAACTTTGGGGAACAAGGTGAGTAAGCAGCTCGTTGGGCATGATCGAGGTATGGACGTAGTTCATCACTCCTCCTCTCTGCCCAGGTTCGACAGGGACTGAGCGGCATCAAGGAACTCATCCATCGATTCCTCAAGGTATGCTTCGTACGCCTCTTTGTTCCACAGCTCCAGATAGTTGCCCGCTCCCAGAAGAACCGATTCCTCTTTCAAGAGCAGTTTCACGCTTTCACGGAGGGAAGGGGGAATGTTTATCCGACCGGCTTTATCAAATTCACAGAGCTGGGCGGGAGCGATCATCCTCCTCTGAAGGATTCGAAGGCGCCGGTCGAACATCGAGTGCGGACCGTTGATGATCGTGTCTTTCAGCTGTTCAAAATCTTTGGGGAGCATCAACCAGAGACAGGTTTCCAGACCGCGGGTTACGTAGAGCGCATCACCGGAGAGGGCATGGCGAAGCCGGGCTGGGATAAGTAGCCTACCCTTGTCATCGAGGGTAATGTAAAACTCGCCGGTTACCATTGAAACACCCCTTAATATGGGAAAATTTCCCACTGGTATCCATTAATGTACACTTCTTCCCACCGGGGTGCAACCATGTTTAATCTCTTACTGGCAGTCACATTGGTGATTTTTCACGGCAACCGCTTAACATCCGTTTAGATAATTGATACATATTGTCAATAACGACCAAAAACGCCTCCTTCAACGAGGAGGCGTCCCGCAGGATCGGATACTTGTCAAATTCGTTCGGAATTGAAGATATTGTAGTCGATGTCACCGAAGATTGTGTGACGTTTTTCCGCTTTCACGAGCCACTCGGTATCGACGGCATTCTTGCACATGTCATCATAGACGAGGTTCACGTTCTTAAGGTGTCCTTCGATTCGTTTCTTTGCGTACTCGACACTGGTTCGGCAGTAAATGATGAACGGCCAATCGCTGGACATCGCCAGAAGCACCTCCCGCGCTGCTTGGTTGAGAAACCGCTGCTTAAGACTTGTCTGGTCGGGGAACCGGGTGGCAAGCTCTTCCATCCGGGTAATCGCTTTATGGATGTGTCGATAATATTCCGTGTTTGATCCGTCCAGCCAAGCGGCGCTGTAACCGCCCTGCCCCCAGGAGGAGAACGCCGGCCGCACGGTTTGCAGCGGGGTCGCATCCTCGGCAAGGAAGGACGATGGAGTTACCAGCTTTGTTCGGTCTTTGCTGGTTCGAATCACCTCTTCCAGCCAATCGATTCCTTCATACCACCAGTGGCCGAAGAGCTCGGCGTCAAAGCCGAGGAAGAACAACGGCTGTGCTCCTCCCATCGTAGCGCGGAGGCGATGGTTCCTGTTGTTGACAACATAGTGGAAGTTCTTCGCATGTTCCTTGACGCGTTCCATCGCTTGAGCGCGAACATAAGGAACTTTTTGATCGGTATCGCCGGTGATCGCCCAGTATTTGTATCCGGTGAAGACCCGTACTTCCGGTTCATGGATGTAGGGGCGAATATAGTTCATGCTCAAGTCGTATCCGATATCTCGATAAAACTCGCGGTATACGTTGTCCGTTGGATAGCCGGTGGTGTTCGACCACACGAGGCTGGTCGCCTGATAATCGCGGGGGAACGCAGCAACCCCATTGGGACAGCGGACCGGGCGATAGCCGCCGTAGGTAGCCTTGTCCGGTGAAAGCAGCATACTTTGACTGGCAACCTGGAACCATTTGATCCCATGGTACTTCAGATGTTCTTCAAGACCGGGGTAATACCCGCACTCGGGCAACCAAAAACCTTTCGGAGGATGTCCGAACGTCGTCAAAAAGCTTTGGACACCCAATTCAATCTGAGCATTGATCGCCTGTGGATATTCCTCGTAGAGCGGAAGATACGCATGCGTTGCGGCGGTGGTGATCAATTCCAAATGTCCGGATTGCTCAAGGGCTTTAAAGCCGTCGAGGATATTCATCCGATAGAGGTCCTCATACTCATGGAGATTTCGAATGTATCCGTCAAGGTAATGTTGGGCCATCTCAAGAAATTGAGGCTGCTCATCTTTACAGCGTTGAACCTCTTTTTGGCCCAGCTCGATATGTTGCTGCAGGTAGTGGACAAAACGGTTCTGCAGGGCATTGTCGGTGAGCATCGCTATCAAAGGCGGCGAAAAGCTTATGGTAAGCTGAAAGCTCAACCCCTCTTCCTTGAGGCGATTCAGCATCCGCAAAAGCGGCAAGTAGCTTTCACTGATCGATTCGAACAGCCAATCCTCTTCCAAAAAACGGGGGTATTCGGGATGTCGGACAAACGGCAGATGAGCATTGAGAACAAAGGCTACGTTGGCGTTGCTCATGAAAGCACCCCCTTGCTGACGGTAAGGGCAAGATCTTTAAGGACGACGTTTTCGGCAACTTCTCCGGTTTTGGTGACCAGCGATGAGAAATGAAGCAGAAAGAGGTCTCGATCCATCGCCAGCTCTTCAATCCGATCCGCCCAATACGGCAAATAGGTTTCGACGCTCGCCGAACGGGCGACGACTTCTTCATTTCCGTCGGGATGGAGGCGGCATAATTCAACACTGTAGGAACAACCGAGCGCCGGAAGGTGGATATTCCACTCCTGATCCTTTACTTCCACGGCGATATCGCTCGAGGTCGTCGTTCCGGTAGCCAGTTCGGTCTGGTGAACCCGAATCACATAGGATTCGCCGCTGTGGTCTTCATCATCGAAGGAGGTTTTGTTTCCCTGAATCGTTTCCGGCAGGGACCAGTACGCATACGCCCATTGAGGGTCGCGCAAGAGCAGGTGAATCGTAGAATCATAATAGGAAGGAGGCAGCTCGCCGGTCCGCGGAAGATCTTTGAAGTGAGCCGCTTTTCCCCGGTGGTTGGTGAGATTATTGGTGTAACGGCCGTAGGTACCGTGCCCATTGCCTACGGGGATGCCGCCTTCGTCCATCTCTTCAAACCAATCCTCCAATGCACTGATGAGCTCATCTCGATCCAGTGTCTTCCAACCCTTCAGTCCTTCCATCTGTGCGATGTGCTGCAGTTCATTGGTGGATAACGAATCAATGTTGATAAGAATCATGAACGCTCCCATAAATCTGATGGTGAATACCTACGCAATCGTAGAAGAATCATCAATCTTAGTCAACCACACCTGTATATCAGCCCCTTGGATACTTCGAACCACAAGGGTATATTGAGCAATAATTCATATCCCGGAGAATGATTATATCACTGAGAGATTACAGACAAGGGCTGTGCCATCGACACAGCCCTTTACATGACACGAATGCGGTCTTAGAACACGGATCCCGCGTCGTAGTGGTCCATCACGTTGGATTTGTCAACCAACACTGATGGCAGAACAACGGAGAGAGGAGCTTTTGCCGTGTGGAACGCATCACTCTTTCGGCCTTCGACGACATCGAGGCAGTACATGATCGCATCATACACCATTGAGGGGTGATACGTAGCGGTCGCCTTTACGAGCGGATCGTCGTTCATGATCATCTCATAGGCGGCCTTGCTTCCGGCGCCGCCGAAGACAAGCTTGATATCCTTGCGGCCGCTTTCCTTGATCGCCTGCAGAACTCCGGTCATTACGTCGTCATCCTGGCAGAATACCGCATGAATCGTCGGATACTTCTGGATATAGGTTTCCATCAGCTCCAGACCCTTCTGGGTGGACCAGTCGGCGAAGTCGTAGTTCCGTCCGCCGGCAAGGTTGACGAGCGTGGGCTCTTTGGTCATTTCATCAAAGAATGCATTCATGCGTTCGCCATCAATGACGACCGGCATACCGCCCATGGCGACATATCGGGTCAGTCCATTCGCTTTCATGAAGTCGCGCATGAAGATTCCGCTCACCTTGCCCATCTCGCTGTTGTTGCCGGCAAGGTTCACATACCCGAATGACGTGTCGGTCAAACCCCGGTCAACGACGATGCACTTGACGCCGGCAGCGTGTGCTTCTTTCACAACCGGAGTCAGCGGAGCGCTTTCGTGGGGAAGAATGACAAGATAATCCATCCCCCAGACCATCAGGTCCTCAACATCGGAGATCTGCTTTGCATACCCGTCGGCGTGCAAGACCCGGAACTCATACTTACCGGGATACTGCTTCTGAAGCTCATCGACCGCTTTGTCGGCCCACCAGCCGATTCCGCCGGTCCAGCCGTGGTCGGGAGAAGGTACTGCGATTCCGATCTTCGGAACTGCGGCTTTCTCGGCTGCACCAGCGGCGAAGACGACTCCCATGGCAAATACCAAAGAGAGAACGATTACTAAAGCTTTTTTCATACATAGCCTCCTGTTTATTTGTTACTGTCGCTGTTGTACTGAAGCAGTACTGCGACAATAATTACAAAACCCCTGACTGCTTGTTGCAGGAAAGCGCTGATGCCTCCCATGACAAGCATGTTGTTGATGATACCGAGCATCACTGCCCCCATCATCGTACCGATGATGCTCCCCTTCCCCCCGCTCATCAGCGTTCCGCCGATGACCGCCGCGGCAATTGCGTCCATCTCGTAGCCGGCGCAATCGCTGGGGTTGATGCAGTTGAGCCTGCTTGACCACATGATCGCCGTGACACCAACGGTGAATCCGGTGATCACGTACGGGACGAATTTCACGAGAGAGACTTTGATCGCCGAGTATCGGGCAACCTGCTCGTTTGCACCGGTCGCGCAGAGATACCGGCCGAAGCTCGTGTAGTTGAGAATGATATGGAGTGAAACCCCGATGATGATGAAAAACCATACGGGCACCGGAAGACCGAGAAAGATGCTGCTTCCAAGCTTTCCAAACCCCATATTCACTGAAAGAATCGTTCCGGCGTTTGAAAAGTATTGGATGAGCGATCTGAAGATCGACATCGTACCCAGCGTTACGATGAACGGGGCCATCCTGAACTTTGCAACCATCACTCCGTTCAGAGCTCCCAAGAGGGATCCGAAGACCAGAGCGAAGAAAAACGTGAGGACCAGCGCAAGCGTCGAATCGGGGCCGAACAGGTTGAGGAAGAAGATTGAAACTCCCCCCACGAAGGCCGCCATCGACCCCACCGAGAGATCGATGCCGCCGCTGATGATGACGAATGTCATCCCCAGGCCGATGATTCCCGTATAGGAAACTTGCCGAAGAATGTTGGTCAGGTTTCGAACCTTGAGAAAGTTCGGCCAACCGACGATGGTTGCAATCACGAACAAAGCGATGAACGCCATTCCCAGCGAGTGGTCTTTGATCCGATAGTTCTTAATGTATTCTTTGATCTTATGCTCAGCCATCTCTCTTGACCCCTTTTTGTATCCCGGTTGCATTGAATACGATATTCTCCTCGGTGATGTGCTCCTTCTCCAGATGCCCGGCGATTCTTCCTTCCCGCATCACGTACACCCGGTCGCACATACCGATCACTTCCTCCATTTCGCTGCTGATCACGATGCAACTGATTCCTTCATCAGCAAGATGGTGGATGAATTCATAGATCTCCCGTTTCGCATTGACATCAATGCCGCGAGTGGGCTCATCAAGAATGAGAACCCGGGGTTTCGTGTCGATCCACCGCGCCAGATACACTTTCTGCTGGTTTCCCCCACTGAAGAAACGGAGAGGCGCTTTGTGCGAAGCCGCGACGATGTTGAACCCTTTGACGTATTCCTTGCCGCTCTTTTCCTCACTGTGCTTATCGATCAAACCCCGTTTCACGTACTTCTCTTTGAGCGAAATCAGGGTGATATTCTTGGGAATGTCATAGTCCATGACGATTCCCTTGCCTTGACGGTCCTCGCTGATGTACGCGAGCCCGTGGTTCACCGCTTCGCGGGGGTTGCTGATCTTGACGGGCTTTCCGTCAAATCGAATCGTCCCCGAGCTCATCTTTCTCAAGCCCATGATCGTTTCCATCGTTTCAGTCCTTCCGGCTCCGACCAACCCGGCGAACCCGAGAATCTCCCCTTTGCGAAGGGTGAATGATACATCACGGAGGAGATCGGGACAGGTAAGGCCTTCCACTTCCAGAAGCGGCGGTTTTCCCGTCGAATCGATCTTGTCGGGAAACACCTGACTGAAATCGCGACCGACCATCTTTCGGGCGATGATCGTGGTATCAAGATCTTTGATCTCGTCGACGGAAACAAGAAGCCCGTCGCGCAGGATAGTGACGCGATCACAGATTGTCATCACTTCACCAAGCTTGTGACTGACGAAGATCATCGTGACCCCTTGCTCCTTGAGCTTGCGCATCAAAGCGAAGAGGTGTTGCACTTCAACGCCGGTGAGGGCGGTCGTCGGCTCGTCGAAGATGAGAATCCGAGCATCAAGCACCATCGCTTTTGCGATTTCAACCATCTGCTTTTCGGCAACTGAAAGGTCGCTCACCGTTCGATGGACGTCGATCGGCATCTTCAGCGATTCAAGCTGGGCTTTCGCCTCTTCCCGCATCTTGGGCCTATCGAGGAACACTCCCTTCTTTCGCTCATTGCCAAGGAAGATGTTCTCATAGACCGTGAGATAGTTGATCAGGTTGAACTCTTGGGGAACCAGACCGATCCCCAGGCTTTTCGCGGTGATGTAGTCGGGAATGCGGATATCTTTTCCGTCAAGACGGATCGTTCCGCTTGTTTCCTGATAAATCCCGCAGATGATCTTTATCAGGGTGGACTTGCCGGCTCCGTTTTCACCGACAAGCCCCATGATTTCACCCGGATAGATCGACACATTCACCTGATCAAGGACCCGAACCGTTGAGAACTCTTTAACGATCCCTTCCAACTCCAAAATTGGTGGACGCTTTGTCATTAATTCTCCATTGCTCCATCAAAATCAATTGTGGAAGGGGCAAAATCGATTCGTCGGACCAACTCCAACGCCTCCCGGGCGCCAAAGAGCCGATCCATCCCGTTGTCTTCCCATTCAACGGAAAGCGGGCCCTGATATCCGGCGGCGTTTGCTTCCCGGATGATCATATCGAAGTTGACGTCCCCATGCCCCGGCGAGACGAAATTCCATCCCCGGCGCAGATCGCCGAACATCAGATGGGATCCGAGAATACCGCTTCGTCCATCCAGCTTCACCACGGAATCCTTGATGTGGATGTGGTAGATCGAGTCGGCAAAATCCCTGAAGAAAAGCGCCGGATCGACCCCCTGCCACTGGAGGTGGCTCGGGTCGAAGTTGATTCCCAACGTTTTTCTTCCGCCGAACACCTCGAACAGCTTTTTCGTCGAATAGTAGTCGTAGGCGATCTCCGAGGGGTGAACCTCGAGGGCGAACTTGACGCCCTGCTTGTCAAACTCATCAAGAATCGGGGTCCACAGCCTGAGAATCTCCTGATATCCCTCCTCGATCAGCTCGGGAGTATTTGCCGGGAAGGAATAGAAGTATTTCCAGATCGGCGAGCCCATGAAACCGGTTACTACATAGCAGCCCATGTTTTTCGCCGCCTGAGCGGTGTACTTCATCTGCTCGATACCCCAGGCGCGGATCGCTTCGTCGTCTCCCGCCAACGCTTTCGGTGCGAATCCTGCAAGACGGGGGTCTCCGAACGCATCACCGACGCACTGGCCGGCAAGGTGGTTGCCGAGGGCCCAGCAGCCAAGATTGTATTTCTTCAGTGTCGCCAGCCTGTCTTTCACGTATGCGGGATCGGTGGCCGCTTTCTTGACGTCCATGTGGTCGCCCCAACAGGCGATCTCAAGTCCGTCGTACCCCATTTCACTGATGATCTTACACACTTCCTCAAAGGGAAGATCGGCCCATTGACCGGTAAATATCGTTACGTTCCTAGCCATTGTATCTCTCCTTTTTACATTTCAACCCAGAGCGCGCCCTGCTTGCTGCTTTGGACGCATCGATTGATGAAGCGAACTCCATCAAGGCCTTGATCCACTGATGGGAAATCCAGATCGGAAGCTTCCAGTTTTTCTCCTCTCAGATGTTTTGCCAATGCGGTAACAAAGGGAAGGTAAATATTGGCAAATGCTTCATAGACCCCTTCAGGGTGACCGGAAGGAATTCGGCTGTACCGTTGAGCCTCTTCGGCAAACGGGTCGCGGCCGCGGCTGAACACCTGCTTTGGAGCATCGCTTGGAGTAAAGATGAAATGGTCGGGATCCTCCTGGGCCCACTCCAATCCGCCCTTTTCACCGAAGACTCGGATCCGAAGGGCGTTGTCATAGCCGAAGGCGACCTGGCTGGACCAATACATCCCTTTTGCCCCACCTTCATACTCCACAAGAACCGTAGCGTTATCATCCAGCGTCCGCCCCTCGACAAGGGAATCAAGGCGCGCACAGACCCGTTTGATCTTCAGGCCGGTGACGGTGGAAACGAGATTTTCGATGTGACTGCCGATATCGCCGAGACAATTGGAAATGCCGGAGACTTCGGGATCCATCCGCCAGGGGGCGATCGGACTTGACTCATCGACGGGATTGGCGAGCCAATCCTGCGGGTACTCGGCGTTCACAAACCGAATCTTTCCCAAAAGACCGTCGCGGACCATTTTCCGCATCTGCTTCACCGCAGGATATCCGGTATACGTGTACGTAACCGCAAAGAGAAGATTCTTCTTTTCGGCCAAGCGCTGAAGCTCTTCACTCTCTTCGATTTTCCACGTCAACGGCTTGTCGCAGACTACATGGATGCCCTGTTCCAGAAAGGCTTTACATACTTCAAAGTGGGTGCTGTTCGGAGTCACGACGACGACGAACTTGATTCCGTCCTCGCGTGAGCCCTCCTTCCTGGCCATCTCGCGGTAATCGTCGTACAGTCGGTCTTCGCTCACTCCAAGCGTTTTACCATGAGCTTTCGATTTGGCTGCATCCCGACTGAATGAACCCGCTTTCAAAACGGCGAGTCCATCCATCCTGATCGCTTTGCGGTGGACATCACCGATGAACGCACCGGGACCTCCCCCTACCATTCCATAGGCAATTTGTTTCATAACCCCTCCATTTGTTATCTAAAGCGTATCACACTGAAAAGAGATTTCCATAAGCAAGATTGATGATTCATACGTAATATTGACATATGGAGAGCAAAAAAAATGTATTCGCACTTCAATTGCATAAGAAAGGGGAACCGGTTTGGCGCAAACTTAAGTCATCACTCTCAAATATATTCTTACAAAAACCATTTCAGCAAAGTATTATTTTTGAATAATAGCAGGTATTGTATTAAATATGTCATATATATTGTAATTATTAAGAATAGTAAATGCTTTATATTAAGCATTTTATAGTATTTTTAACATTTTTATCCTATTTTATACTATTATCTTAATACCCATATTGACATACGTCAGAGGTTCCTGTATTATACAGATGAGCCTCGGGAAAAGGGCTCATCGAATACTTGCACAGGAGTCCGGATCCTTCATCCTCGCAGCTTCCTGACCAAAAAGACCGCCGCTTCCGGCAAGATCACCTTGAGCGTCGACCCCAACTCCTTCAATAACGGTTACCTTCACCCATACCGCAAACCGACCATACCCGCTTTGTTGTTTCTTTCAGGAAAAGAGCGTATGCAAGGCGAGCTCGATCATTGCGTCAAAGGTGTTCTGCCGCTCCTTTGGAGGAACCTGCTCCCCGGTAAGGATCGAGTCGCTGACGGTCAGCAGCGTAAGGGCTTGGATCCGCTTCAACCGGGCCAGCGTATAGAGCTCGGCGCTCTCCATCTCGACTGCGAGCGCCCCCGCTTTCATCGCCAGCGCGTTCTTTTCTTCCGCCTTCTCATCATAGAACTGATCACTGGTGAACACCGTTCCCACCACCGCGTTCAGGTTGAGCTTCTTTGCCGTTTGGACCGCTTTTTCCAAAAGCGCGTACGTGGCGGTCGGGGCGAACTGATATAAGCCGAAGCGGCTGGGATTCATCCCGCTGTCGCAGTCGGAGGCCTGAGCGATCAGGACGTCGCGAAGGTTCAGCTCTTCGCTCATCGTCCCGCAGGTTCCCACCCGGATCAGGCGTTTCGCTCCATAGGCATCGATCAGCTCATGGGCATAGATCGAAAAGGAAGGCATCCCCATCCCGGTCCCCTGAACACTGATGCGGTGTCCGTTCCAAAACCCGGTATAGCCGTTCATTCCCCGAATCGTGTTGTAGTGGACGAGATCCGTCAGAAACGTTTTGGCGATATGTTCCGCCCGCAAGGGATCTCCCGGCAACAAAACATCGGAAGCGACTAACTGTTTCTCGGTTACAATGTGAATACTCATATCGGCATTCTCTCCGAGCCGAACCCTTTTTGCAAGCTATGCACGCTTCGGCCCCTTATGATATACTCCGCACCATATGAATACACCTACTGCTTTGATACTACACGGTCACTTCTATCAACCACCAAGAGAAAACCCCTATACGGGACGCATTGAAACACAACCTTCCGCCGAACCGTTCAACGATTGGAATGAGTACATCACGGCGGATTGCTACCAGGCGAACACCCACTCCCGCTACCTCAACGGCTACGGGCAAGTGCTCAGCATGACCAATAATTACAAATATCTTTCCTTCAACTTCGGTCCCACCCTCCTTTCGTGGCTGAGAACCAACCATCCCTGCACCTATGAAGCGATCCTCCAGGCGGACAGGGAGAGCCTCGCTCGCTTAGGTCACGGCAATGCGATCGCACAAGCGTACAACCACCCCATTCTGCCCTTGCAGAAGAGGCACGACATTCAGACTCAGGTGATGTGGGCGCTGGAGGACTTCCATACCCGGTTCGGACGGGAATCGGAGGGACTTTGGCTCAGTGAAACGGCGATCAACCCCGTGACGATCGACGTGCTCGCCGAAAACGGAGTGAAATTCGTCATTCTCAGCCCCTGGCAGGCGAAAGAGACGGAAAAGGAGGGACTTCTCAACGGCAAACCGGCTCCCTATGGAAAACCGTTTTTGCTTACCGGTGAAAAGGGCGGAACGATCACCGCGTTCTTCTACAACCACACCCTCGCCGAAGGGATCAGCTTCGGGCACTATCTCAGGGATGCGGACGTGCTGTATAAACTCCTGCTGGAGATTAAAAAGAAAGAAAAATCCCCATTGATCCACACCGCCACCGATGGTGAAGTCTACGGCCATCACGAACCCTACGGGGATATGGCGTTCGCCGCCCTGATCAAAAAATGTGAAGCGGGCGGGGAATTGACGTTTACCAACTACGGCGCCTATCTGGCCGCCAATCCGGCGAAGGAGTGGGCGGTCCTGCATGATGGTGAAGAGAAAAAAGGATCTTCCTGGTCGTGCTCCCACGGTGTTTCCCGATGGTACAAGGATTGCGGGTGTTATACCGGGGGAAACGATTCGTGGAACCAAAAATGGCGGACCCCCCTGCGCGCCTCGTTTGATGCGCTTGCCAAACGAATCGATGAGATCTACATCAGTGAAGCAAGCAAGATGCTTGGCAGTGAAGAAACCGCCCGGAAGGTTCTGAACAGCTTTGCTCCGGTCGCTTCCCATCTCGTGCCCTTGCATGAATTCCTTGCACCGTATACCACCGACGAAGAGGAGATCACGGCCCTTGGGTGCCTGCTTCAAGGGCAAAAGTATAAACACTACAGCTATACCAGCTGCGGATGGTTTTTCAACGACCTGGCGGGCATTGAACCAAAGCAAAACATCATCTATGCCCTGATGGCGGCGAAACTCTACGAATCGTATGATCCGCTGCTCACCTCCACCCTCTTAAAAAACCTTGAGAAAGCGAAGGCGAACGAAAAAGAGGATGGCAACGGAAAAACCATCGCCCTTGAACTGATGAAGCTTCTGCCCGGCAAAGTTGAGGCGGCATTGTATTATATTCTGAACCGAACCCTCGCCCTGCCGAGCGATCAGCAGGATCACTATGGGTTCTTCCGCCTCGACCGGTTCAAGGAGGAAGAAGGGCTCTTCGCCTTGTCGATCACCAATGAACAGTGTCTGCAAAAACATCAGATCACCGCTCGGATGGGGCAAGGCAAGTATTCGCTGACGGTTGATTCCAACCCCTACTCGCTTACCGCCTCGGAGATTCCTCATCGAATGCGCCGGGAGCTTTTGGAGCAGATCGACAAGCGGATTTGTACCGTCGATGAGGATCAGATCATCCGCCTCGACCAAAGCCTAATCCATTACAGCCTTCTGGCTCAAAGCGCCCCCGAGGTGCTCGAGCCGGTGTATCAACAGCTTGTCGGATGGGCGATCAGCATGATCAAGGGACTCTTCCTCTTTGAGCGAATCCGCTTCTGGGAACATTACAGGGAGCGCTTTTTACGGGTCTTGGATTTCTTCACCGTCTATGGAAAAGCCGAAGAGATCCAACTGCTTGGAGAACTGTTCGATCAAGTACTCTTTAACGTCGCTGAAAAGATTCAGCGCAATGGACTCTTCGAACAGTCGATCCGCTTCGTTTCCGAATTTCTCGAAGAGGTGCGCAAGCGGGGCTTCCAACCGGATCTCACCAAAGTCCAAGACGCCCTCTATCCCTACATCGTCGGCGAACGGCTCTTGGAGGTCGAAGAGGATGTCGAGCGGGTCAGCGCCCTCGCCCGCGATCTGAACTTCGATATCTCGGCTATCGATCACCTAACAGCAATCGAGCGTGAGTGAGGGATTCCTCACGTGCGCTGTCGCCGCTGAGCATTCGTGCTATCTCACGGACTCGTTCCTCGCCTTCCACCCGCTTGATGCGGGAGTGGCTCATTCCCGCCTCGACGACCTTGCTCACCGTCAGGTGGACATCCGCCTTGCCGGCAATCGAGGCGAGGTGGGTGATCACGATCACCTGATGGGTTTTGCCCAGCTCGGCAAGCTCCTTCGCCACGCTTACCGCCACCGCCCCTCCGATTCCCGCATCAACTTCATCGAAGATCAGAGTCGGCAGCTCCCCCTGCCGGGCGAGCGTCACCTTGAGGGCCAGCATGATTCGTGAAAGCTCCCCTCCGGAGGCGACTTCATCGATCGGGTGAAGATCCAAACCCGGGTTGGCGCAGATCATGAATGAGATCTCATCAAGCCCATGGGGGGCGGGAGGAATCTCCCTGAAGCGGATTTCGAAGACCGCCTCCTTCATCCCGAGCGTTCGAAGCCTACTCTCCACGTTCTTCGCAAGACGCGTTGCCGCCGTCTTGCGTTTGGTCCGCAACGCTTTTCCGGCTTCAAGCAGGAGATGCTCCTGCTCGACGATCTTCTTTTCCAGTCTGCTGAGGTGGATTTCTCCGTCCTCGCGCATCGAGAGCTTCTCGGCGATCTCTTCTCTGAACTCCAATACCCGTTCCAAAGAAGGACCGTACTTCTTCTTCAGCCGCTGGATCTGCGCAAGCCGTCCCTGAAGGCGGTCGAGTTCCTCCTCGCTGAAGGTTAATGAAGAAAGATGATCGCGCAGGCTCTCATAGATATCCTGAACTTCAATCGCGCTCTCTTCCAGGCGATTGGCGAAGTCTTCCAAGCTGCGATCCGCTTTGATCGCCGGCTCCAGCTCATGTTTTGCCTCTCTCAGCGCGGCAAGAACGCTTGAGGCTTCAAAGGAGTGGAGCAACGAACTGCTTCTCGTCAATGATTCATAGATCTGTTCAAAGGAAGAGAGCCGATGAATCTCCCCCTTAAGGAGCTCATCCTCCCCTTCTTTCGGATCGATCGCACTGAGCTCCTCCTCGGCGAAGCGAAGAAACTCCTCCTCGCGCATGGCGGCTTCAAAGAGGGCTTTCCGCTCGGCAAGCTCTTTTTTCAGAAGCTGGAGCCGGCTCCACTCTTCCTGATAGCTCGCCCGTTCCCCCTGACACTCCCCGCTCCGATCCAGAGCATTGCGCTGGGCTTCGCTTTTCAGGAGGCTCTGATGGTCCCGTTGGGCGCTGATTTCAAAAAGCTGGGCAGCAAGTTCACCCAAATCGGTCCGGGGGACCATCCTCCCCTGAATCAGGGCGGAGGAACGGCCGTTGCTCCTGATCGTCCTAGAGAGCAGAAGCTCGTCATCCCCAAGGTCGATATCCCGCTCGGAGAGAAAGCGCCGGAGCTCTTCATCGAGTCCTTCTTCAAAGCTGAATGAAGCGTTCACCGTGGCGCTCTCCGAACCGCTGCGGATGACGTGGCTTTCCACCTTGTCCCCCATCAGCATCGACAAGGCGCCGAGAATAATCGATTTTCCGGCGCCGGTCTCCCCGGTGATGACGGTAAATCCCTCTTCAAATTCAATCTGCCGATCCTCGATAAGCGCGTAATTATGGATCTGCAATCGCTCAAGCATGCGCAGCTCCTCCCGCCCAGTTAAGCTTCTCTCGGAGTACTTCGATGTAATTGCGCTTTTCGCTTGTGACGAGGAGGGTTCTGCTCCGCGATTTTTCGACAATCAGCTCATCACCCTCTTGGAGAGGAAAGTTTTGCTGGCCGTCAACGGACAGGACGATCCCGGTCCGCTGGTTCGGTGCGATGGTGAGGGTGATCAGGGAATCGCCGCTGAGCACCAAGGGCCGATTGGAGAGGGTGAACGGGCAGATCGGAGTGATGAGCAGCGTTGAGAGCTCCGCATCAAGAATCGGTCCGCCCGCTGCAAGGCTGTAGGCGGTCGAGCCGGTCGGAGTGGCGATGATCATTCCGTCCGCCCTGAAGTATCCGGCAGGAGTCTCCCCCACCTTGAGGCTCATCCCGATCACCTTGCTGATTCCCGAGGAGGAGACAACGATCTCATTGAGGCCATGGGCGGTGAAGACCCGTTCTCCCTTCCGATAGACTCCGACGCGGATCATCAGTCGGCGGCTGAGGGTGTAGGAGCCCTCCAGGAAGCGATCGACCGCTTCCTTCCATTCATTGACCGAGATTTCAGTGATGTAGCCGAAGGTACCCAAGTTGATCGCCAAAATCGGAATACCGAGGGTTTGCAGGTGGCGGGCGCAATAGAGAACCGTTCCATCCCCGCCGAGGCAGATCACCAGATCGGTGTCCTCCGCCACGATCGGCTTGTCCTGCTCGACGGTGGTCCGCCATATCGTGCATTCGATTCCTTTCTCTTCGATATAGGATTTGATCGTCGCGCTGAGGGAATGAGCTTCCTCTTTTCCCCAGTTTGCTACGATCAACACCTTTTGTACTTGTTTCGAACTCATCAAAACCTCCTTACGGCAGGTGGGCAATTACTTTCAAAATCACTTGCAGATCACTTTGACTCAAAAACGGGTAGATGGGAAGGGAGATGCTTCGATGAAATGCCGGCAGAGCCACCGGATACGTTTCAAACGCCTCTTGATGATGTGAGGCCAACGAGTCGGCAAAGGTTCGTTTTGCCGAGACTTCGTATTTTTTTGCGAAGGCGATGACATCCTCCGCTTTCGAATCCAAGGTGGTGCAAAACCCGTATCCATTGGGTTCAAAGTCGATGTGCCCGATTCCGAAGAGCCGGTGATGAGTTTTCATCAGGGATTTGGTGTAGAGCGAATACAGCTCCCTTCGGCGATGAAGGTGTTCATCAAGGGCGGCGAGCTGAATCAAGCCGAGAGCCGCATTCATGTCCGGCAGCTCGACATGGCTCCCCGTATTGGACAACAGCTCGGTAGCCGCGGTTTTATGCTCCTTTTCGTTGAACACCAAGGCGGCTCCTCCCCCGCAGGAAACCACACCATCCTCCTCAAAGGAACAGACTACCAGATCTCCCCACGATCCCGCGTTCCGTTCTTCGAATGAGGATCCGATGCTTTGGCTGATATCTTCCATCACGGGAACACCAAGCTCTTTATAGTCGACTCCAAAGGGAATTTGACAGACCGGCTCGTGGAGCAGAAGAGCCTTGCACCCCTCCTCTTGGACGAGCCGATCCGCCTCCGCTTGGCTGAGGCAGCCGTGCTCTTTGTCGATATCTCCAAGGAGGAGCTCATATCCCAGCGATCGAACGACATCCTCATAGTACGAAGGAGCCAGCACACCGGTTCCGATTCGGCTTCCTTCAGGAAGGTTCAAGATCTTCAAACCGCAGATCATGGCATCGATGACCGTGCGCAGCGCAACACCATGGGCAAAGCCGATCCGATCGCAGAATTCTTTCAGAAAGAGATTTTTTCGCTCCCCGGGTCCGATCCGTTCATCGACCATCGTCTGAAGCACGGCATCCATGTCTTTTCGGCGAAGCGTTGGTTTATAGAAGGGAATGATTGCCACGAAAGCCTCCAGAGCCAAGTATAGCGAGTCTGCAGGGTAAAAAAAAGCCCTTCCGAAGGAAGGACCGCATAGGAAAAAGAAGAGACCCGGCAGCTACCTACTCTCCCACCTGCTGGCAGTACCATCGGCGTGAGGGTGCT
>SHOI01000016.1:0-2825 GCA_004294855.1 Sphaerochaeta sp.
AGGTTCGGAGCGGGGCTGACGAGCGATGCCTTTCGCTTCAGGAGCGGATCGCTGATGTGACTGACATCCCACGGCAGCACGATCGAAAGGGAATGCTCGCCCTGGTACCGTTCCTCGATCGGAACGGGGATCTCCCACCCCCGGTACTTCTCGATGGCGAACCCGCCCTCCTTCGTATAGAGCTTGCGCTTCGTATCGATCTCATGGATCCGGACGTGGAACGTTCCGGCGGGCACGAGGGTCGTGGTGATCGCCACGTCATTAAACGGAGACCAGATTGACCGAAGATACCGCTCGGTGACGGAGACGACCTCCATCTCCCTTCTGGGGCGCCAGTTTTGGTCATCGTCGCTTACATAGAGCATGCTGTCGCAGCCGCATTTCTCGAAATCGTAGTAGGAGACGCTCGTGCTGAACGCATAGTGAGCACTGTAGGCGAACTTCGCATATTTCTCAGCGATATGAGCCATGTGGAACTTCGGATACTGCCCGGCGTTGAGCAGGACGACATCACCGTCATCGATCCGCTGCATGATGACTCCCGGCTGCCTGAGCAGTGCGGTTCTCTTCAGCTTGGGCAGAGGCTCCTCCTTCGCCCGCCAGAAGGGATGGTCGTCCTCAAGGGCGAGAACCAGATAGCTTTTGAGCGACCAGTACGGCGATCCCGGAGCGTTGTACAGCTCCGCCATCGCCCGGGACGGGTATCCATACCCCACGGTCAAAAAGCCGTCCCGGTCGAAGATCGGCTGTTGGAACCACCATCTGAGGTTTCTGAGGACGATCCCTTTCAGGACGCCCCATGGAAGCACCTCGAGACCGGCGAAGGCGCATGCGCTGTAGAAAGAGATCACCGCGAAGCGATACGTGAGGGAGCGTCCATAGGGAACAAACGGACCTTCTTCGGTGAGGAAGTGGATGTGCTGCTGCGCAAAGAGCCTGGAGCGCTCGACAAAGCGCGCTGAGCGCTCGGGATCCTTCTCTCTTCTGTAGACGGAGTAGATCAGGGCATAGTACTGCATCGCCAGCGGGTTGTAGTTGTCGAACGGATATTGGTCCCGATACCAACCGTCTCCGGCATACATCGATTCCAGCTCGAGCAGATCCTCTTCCATCAGCTCGGGGGCGAACTCCTTTCTCCCGAGCTGCTCAAAAGCGAGATTCACCAGCACCCGGAAGAACAGCCAGTTGTTCCGGCTCATCGCATGAAGGTTGATCATCCCGAGCCAGGTGCAGAGATTCTCGCGCTCCCGTTCGGTAAGCGGATCCCAGTAGTATTGAGGGGTGAGCAGCAACGCCAGGGCGATCGCTGCCATCTCGACCATCCGCTGGTCGTAATCCCCCACATCGCCCCAATAATACGGTCCATCGGGATCCGTCCCGACGACGAGCCCGGCCATATGGTCCTCCTGTCCATCCCAGCTGAACCCGCCGCTTCGAAGCGGCACGATCCCCCAGAGCAGGCGGGACCACCCCTCCAGCAACGCCACCTGCTGAGAGTAGTGGGCGGATTCGTTTCCCACGAAGAGGCCCGACCCTCCCTTGACCAGAACACCCCTGCACGGAGCGAGAAGCTCCAGCAGGGTGGCCGCCAAAGATGTCCGGTCTTTGATGACGATCTTCCTGATCTCATGTCCGTATGGAACCATGGTCGTGCTTCCTTTTCCCGTTCACCAGAACGTCATCGCGCTGTGAAGCTTCATTCCCAACGCTTCCATGTAGAAGTAGTCGCCCCAGATGTTGCATTCATCGACGCCGATCCCGTTCGGCTTGTGGTAGACCGCATGGAGGAGGATTCCGTTGGATTCGGGGACCGTCCGGGTCGTGTATCCCCGAACCAGCGATGAGAGGATCAGATCCGCCTGATGTGCATACCGCTGCCGGTCGGAATCATCATCCAGGTGGGATGCCAGCAGATGCAGTCCCTGCACGGCGATCGTCGCTGCCGAGCTGTCCCGCTCTTCCGAACCTTGGGTGAAGATCAGATCCCAGTAGCAGACACCGTCTTCCGGTAGATGGTCGAGAAAATAGTTCGCCAGCCGCTTCGCGTCGGTCAGACAGCCGGGATCCCCGGTGTACCCGTAGGCGAGCGCAAGGCCGTAGATCCCCCACGCCTGTCCCCGCGCCCAGCAGGAGCCGTCGCTATACCCCTGATGAGTCGTGCCCCTGAGCGGCTTGCCGCTTTTCGTGTCGAAGTAGAAGGTATGGAACGTCGTGTCATCCTCGCGGATGATCGTCTCCCGTGTCCGATCGAGGTGGGAAAGCGCAGCCAACCGATACAACTGATCCTCGGTGATTTCCGTCGCCCAGAAAAGGAGCGGAAGGTTCATCAGGCAGTCGATGATGATCCGTCCCCGCTGGGCGGGGTCATCCAGATTCCCCCACGCCTGAATGATGCCCGCTTTCGGATGATACCGCTCCATCAAGAGGTCGGCCGCCAGAAGAACCGTGTCTTTCGCCTCTTCATTTCCGGTGATCAGGTACTGGGCTTTCGCCGAGAGGATGTAGAGGAATCCGAGATCGTGGGTGTTGGTGGCGATCCGCTCGTCCAGCCGTTTCCGATAGTCGGCAAGCGTATTCTCCGCCGCGGTGCGGAACGCTTCGTCCTTCGTCTGAAGGTATGCAAGCCAGAGCATTCCGTTCCAGAAGCCGCTGGTCCACTCATTGTTCGGGATCCTCGGATAGACATTTCCGACGCTCGCCGGCGCGGGATACCATCCACCGGAAAAGGTGGGAATATTCGCTCTTGTCTTCTCGATCGCATATGCAAAGGCATCTCTCAGTTCTTCTTCGGTGAGTCCAACAGGCTGCTTCATGATTCATCCTTT
>SHOI01000016.1:2925-24972 GCA_004294855.1 Sphaerochaeta sp.
TCCATCAGCCGGTCTTCCAGCTTGAGCTTCGTCGTGTTGACCAGACAGGCGGCGCTGACGAGGCGGGTCGGGTCGAGCTCCCTCGTCTTCTTCGCCAGCGCGGACATGAAGGCAAGCCGCTCGTCGGAATCCGGGTTTTCATTCCCCACCGACCAGATGATGACGCTTGCGCGGTTCCGATCCCTGAGGATCAGCTCCGAAAGCTGGTTCTCCGCATCGGCATAGGTTTCCGGATTGGTGAAATTGATCGACCAGTACACGGGAATCTCCTCCCAGAGGAGGATCCCCATCTCGTCGGCGATCTTTGCAAACAGCCGTGAGTGCGGATAGTGGGCCAGACGGATGAAGTTTCCGTTCATCGTCTTCACATCGGCGATCGAAGCGCGGATCACCTCCTCGGTGGTCGATTTGCCCAAGGTGATGTGGTCTTCATGGATGCAGATCCCTTTGAGGAAGATCCGCTTGCCGTTGAGGAGAATCTTGTATCCATCGACTTGAATGTCCCGGAAGCCGATGAGGTCTTTCACCCGGTCTTCCCCACAGGTGATCTCCACCTCGTATCTGACGGGATGCTCCGGCGACCAGAGCTTGAGGTCGGCATCGAATTCGATCTGCCCCTTTCCGTCCCGGATCGCTATCTCATGCTCGATCTCCAGTTCCCGGATGCGATAGGTGGCAACGGCATCGACCTCCTTGTCCAACTCGACCACAGCGAACACCCGGTTCGTCTTCCCCGGCTTCAACTGGGTCTGGAAGTTCCTGATGAAGGTCTCGGGGGTTCGAATAAAGAGGATATCCCGATAGATGCCGCCGTAGTTGAACCAGTCGGTGTTGTCCATGGGAACCCGATCCTTGCTCCGAGCGGCATCGACGGCGATGATGAGCCGGTTTTCCGGCAGCAGCCGATCCGTCACCTCGACGGAGAACGGGGTGGACGCCCCGTCATGCATCCCGACGCACGTCCCGTTGAGGAACACGTAGGTCCGGTAGGCGCTTCCTTCGAAATGGATGAACGCCCGTTCATGGTTGTTCACCGGCTTGTACCTGAAGGTTCTGAAGTAGAGCCCCATGTTCTCATAGTAGTAGAGCTCGTCCCGAACCATGTTCCAGCAGGAGGGAACGGGGATTCTCGGCCAGACATCGAAGTCGGCATCGAACGGAAGCATGCGGCCGTCTTCGCTGACGGTCTTCTCCTCGAACCAGCGTGCCCGCAGGCAGCTTTCGTACGGATCCGGGGAGAAATGGTATTTGCCGTTGAGCGATTCGGTCTCTCGCCCCTCGATGGCAACCAAGCTGTCCGCCTGTTTCCGGAAGGTCTCGAACCGGGTGCGATAGTCCACCACGTGGATATCCTGATTGAAGTTTTCAATTTGGGTCTTTTTCATCTCTGTTTCCTTGTCATCCTTTGATTCCCGACGATGCGACACCTTGGACGAAGTATTTCTGTCCGAAGAGGAAGATGACGAGCACGGGGACGATGGAGATCAGGGCCGCCGCCATCTGCGGCCCCCAGTACACATACTGCTCCCGCACGAAATCCGTCATCCCCAGCGGCAAGGTCTTGAGCTGCGGCGTGGTGATGTAGATGAGCGGCGTGAAGAAGTCGTTCCAGAAGTACCGGAACGAGAAGATGATCTGGGTGACCAGTACCGCTTTGCTCATCGGAAGCATCAATGTCGAGAAAATCGTCCATTCCTTGGCTCCGTCGATCCGGGCCGCTTCACAATACGTGTCGGGAATCGACATGAAGAACTGCTTGATGAGGAAGGTGCCGAACGCGGTGAACGCTCCAAGCAGCACCAAGGACATATGCGTATCGTAGAGGTTGATGCTCCTGATGATCAAAAACTGCGGGATCATCACCGCCTGCATCGGAATCATCATCGATGCGATGTACAGCCCGAAGATGAAATCCCTCCCCTTCCAATGGAGCTTCGTGAACACGTACGCCCCCGTCGCCGCGGTGAACAGCTGCACGATGACGATGACGAACGTCAGCTTGACCGAGTTCCAGATATAGAGGGGAAAGTTCTCCTTCAACCGGGTGAAGTTGTCCGTGATCGGTTTCGCGGGGATGAACTTGAACGGGAAGTCGAAGAGCTCGCTTTCGTTCTTGAAGCTTGACGAGAGGACGATCACGAGCGGGAACAGAGTGATGAATGTCACGATCGCCAACACCACATATCTCAAGATCTTTTCGATTCGCTGCTTTCTTCTATATGATGTCATAGCTCACCCACTTTTTCTGTCCATGGCTCTGCAGGAACGTCATCGCCAGAATGATGATCATCAACACGACCGACTCGGCCGATGCATAGCCGAACCTGAAGTATGTGAACGCGTTGAGGTAGATGTCGAACGCAAGGACGTTGGTGGATCCCGCCGGACCGCCTCCCTGCTGACCCCCGGTCATGATGTATATGTAGTCGAATACCTGAAAGCCCCTGATGACCGCGATCGTGATGCCGTAGAAGAGCATCGGGGAGAGCCCGGGTAGCGTGACATGGACGAACTGCTTCCATTTGTTCGCACCGTCGATCCCTGCAGCTTCATAGAGCGTTTGGCTGATGTTCTGAAGGCCTCCGATGAAGAGGACCATGTAGTATCCGAAGTTTTGCCAGATTGCGATGGTGATGATGACCGAAAGCGCCGACTTGCTGCTGGCAAGCCATTTTGACGTCGGCAGTCCCACCGATATGAGAAATTGGTTCATGAATCCGCTGGTGGGTTCGAAAATGAACATGAATGCGAGGCCGACGGCGACGGAGGAGAGGATGTTCGGCAGATACAGGGCTCCTCGGAAAAACGAGCAGCCGCGGAAGTCCCTCGCAAGGATCAGTGCGAACACCAGTCCCAGACCGATCTGGAATACGACCGTGACGGTCATGAATTTGAAGGTGACCCAGAGGTACTTCAAAAACTCCGGATTCGTGAAAGCCACGACATAGTTCTTCATCCCGATGAACCGGAAGTTCGGGCCGCCTGAATAGTTGGTGAACGAAAGTCCGAACGCCATGATCATCGGCAGCAGGACGAAGATGATGAATCCAATGAAGCTGGGGAGCAGGAACGAAAGAATGGTTCCGGTTCTCTTCAAAGAATGTGAAATGTTCACGCAGTTCCTCCAAGAGGGCTCTCTTCCACGGAAATTCCATGGAAGAGAGCGTCATAGGCCTCGTCGCGACGATCAGTAGGTCGTCTTGATGATGTCGTTCAAGAGCTTCGTGAAGTTCGTCTTGAACTGTTCGATGTTGATGTTGCCCAGAAGGAAGTCCTCCTGAAGCTTCGCAAACTCCGTTTCGACTCTGGTTCCATAGGGACTGAAGTTGGCGGTATTGTTCCCCTTCTCCTCAAGGAAGTAGTCGAGGGAATTCCCCTTCGGAAGATTCTTGGCGATTTCGGCCTTGGCGGCTTCACCCGGCGCTGCGGGAAGAACTCCGTACGACGCCGCGATCGCCGCGCCCTCGGGTCCGCTCATCCAGTTGATGAATTCGAACGCGGCCTGCTTCTTCTTCGAGTATGAAGTGATGCAGTTTCCGGTGGGAAGTCCGACCGTTACATATTCGCTCTGGTCGCACGGGAGTCTGGTGATGCCCCAGTCCTCAAAGTCATAGGCGAGCAATCCGTCGTTCCGTCCGGTTACCATCTGCCCGGGGAACCATTCGCCGATCAGGAGCATTCCCACGTTTCCATCATAGAACTGCTTGGAATAGTGCAGTTTCGTGACTTTCATGTCCACGAGGCTCCACATCGCCCCGACATCTTCCAGCCGCTTTCTCATCTCCAGCTGCTTGACGACGTTGTCGATGTTGTCGATCTTGCCGTCCGGCGTGACGATCGAGTCCCCGGCCTGTCCGGCCTGGAAGAAGCCCTGTCCGCCCCAGATGTAGATCGTGGAACCGACCAGGCTCGGGTCGGCGGCGGTGATCGCCTTGGCGACTTCCTCGAACTTTTTCCAAGTCCATTCGCCGCGCTTCACATAGTAATCCGGCGTGGGAACTCCGGCCTTCTCGAAGACCTTCTTGTTATAGTAGGTGTAGTACGCACCGCCGCGCCATGGAATCACCACCGTGTCACCGTTGATGACGGAGCTCGACTTGAACGCTTCAACGGCCGGGTTGGGCTTGCCGGTCGCTGCGATGTAGGAATCAAGGGGTTCCAGATACCCGTTGTCGTACTGCCCGAACATGTCTACCTGGCGCTTTTCCATGAACGCATCGATATCGGCGCGGCCGCTGAGCAGCGTGGTCAATTTCGTTTCGTAGTCCGCTGCGGGAAGAATCTGCGCTTTTACCTGAATATCCTTGTGCGTGGCGTTGAAGGTGTCGATAAGCGCCTTGTGGCTGCTGTCATCCCACGTATAATAAGATATAACGACAGGGCCGTCAGCAGCGGGTGCCGCCTTCGTTTCGGACGCCCCTGCGGCGAATACCGGGCTTGCCAAGCACGCTATGAGCGTTAAGACAAGCAGTATTTTCTTTGTTCTCATGATGTTCCTCCTTTCTCTTTGAACATGTGAGTCGGTACATTCAGCCTTGCATGAGTGTGTTTTGATTGCAATATTGAAAGAACCGTTTTCTTTTGAAAAGTGAAGATTCGGGTTTTGAAAAACGAACAATGTATTGATTTGTGCAACTTGATGATGTATTGATATCCATGAGGAGGAGTGATATGACTAGGCTAAAAGGGCGGGAAAATTCGGTGACTCCCACCTGGATTCTGAAGGTTTTCATTCCAATCGCTTCCATCTTCCTGCTTACCATGATCATTATGGCGCTGTTGTTCAGCGGGATGTTCACCAACGTGGCTCAATCGTTGATCGTCGACGATTTCCTCGCTTCGCTGAAGATGATCAGCACCTATTACCGGCAGATGCGGTTCAACACGGTCCCCATCATTGACGACCTGAGCGATGCTCAGGAAATCCGTGACTATTTATTACAGAATCTTCCCAAGGACAAGGCGATGCTCGGTGCGTATCTCCGGTTGGAAAACACCGTTGCGCGGAACTCCTACATCCATTCGATCTATCTGTACAACGATGAATACGGCTTTTTCTCCACGATCAGCGGGGCGGAGGTTCCCGGGGAATTGAGCGATTCCACGCTGCTTGATTTTCTGGCCACCCGTCCGAAGAACAAAAACCTCTACCAGAGGCGGTCGGTGTTCACCGACAAGACAATTCCCCTGTCCCTTCCCAAAAAGCCGAACACCCCCACCAATCTCTACACGATCTGCAACCTCAGCTACGGAGATGACGGGGAAGTGCAGTCGGGGATCATCATGAACCTTTCCGAGACGCTTGCCCGGAGCCTCCTCGCCGATGACGAGGGCACCTCAAAGAACTTCTACATGATCGATGAAGGCTCTTACATTATCAGCCATCCCGATCCCGACCAATTCGGTCAAAAAGCGACTTCGTTGCCGCTGCTCTCCCAGATCGCATCGTTCGACGGGCCGAAGGGAGGCCAAACGCTCAAGGATGACGAGGGCAAGCAATTCCTTGCATGCTGGTATGACATCGGCGAGATGAACTGGCGGCTGATCTTCATCCTTCCCATGTCCCATATTCGGGAGCCGCTGAACCATTTAAGAAAAAACCTCGTGTTTGTCTTCATCGGCTTGGCGCTCATCGCCTCACTGGTGCTGGTGTGGGAATCCAAGAGGATCAACAATCAGCTGACGAGGGAGAATCGATTCATCGACTACCTCACCGGAGGACTCAGCGCCGAGGCCTTGCCGCTCTATGAGGGCCAAACGTTCTTTATCGCGGTGTTCCTCCGACAGACAAAGAAGCCGGAATCGGAGCTTCTTCAGAAGAACCGGTTTATTTCCTTCGCTTCCCAATATCTTCGATTCAACGGGAAGAACTCGTTTTTACTGACGATGGATCAGGGCCAGCATGTGTATCTGGCATTGCATAAACCGGAGAAAGTGATCTCCCGGTTCGCAAAACTGCTCATCGACCTTGGAGATCTGTTCGATGAACAGCTTTCCATCTTCTATTCAACGGAACGGGTGCCGCTTGAAGATCTTCCCCGGCGGTATGAGCAGATGAGGCGCCGGCTCCTGTCCAGCTCCCTGACGGAAGTCGGCTTCATCAGCGAGATCGAACAGGAGGACACCAAGGAAGTAAACCTGTTCCTCACCGAGACGGCGGACATGGAGAAGGCGTTGTCCCAGCGCTCGGCGGAAGCGTACGCCAAGTCGGTTGACACCTTGATCATCAACCTCAAAAGGCAGGATGATTTCGAGTTGTTCAGTGCAATGAAACAGTATCTGAGCTATTCCATCGTCGCCCTGATCGGCGATGTGTTCCAAGCTTCGGAAATTATGACCGCTCAGGAGTGGAAGAACTCCATTCTATCCAGCCGAACCTACGATGATCTGAAAAATGGCCTTTTGCAGGTCGCCCGCATTCTCGAGGAGTATCGCGAACAGTATTCAAAGCGACAGGGGATGGAGCAGGTTCTCAGGATCAGGGAACTGGTGGCGGAACATCTTAGGGACAAGAATCTCAGCGCGAAGTTCATCGCCGACGAGATCGGTCTTTCTCTGGGCTATACGAGAAACCTGTTCAAGACGATCGAGGGGGTGGCGCTGAACGAGTACATCGGCATGAAGCGGATCGACGAGGCGAAAGATCTCCTGAGCACGACGAAGCAGTCGATCAATGCCATCCGGGAAAGTCTGGGATTCTCCAACACCGCGTATTTCTGCACCTACTTCAAGAAGCAGACGGGAAAATCCCCCTCGGAATACCGAAACGAGCAGAGGAAGGCCGTCCAATCCTGATTACACGGAAGATGTCCAACCCACTTCCATCCGTTTCCGTCCGCACCTGTTCTTCCATCGTACAGAATGGGTGCATATGAACACGGAGTTGGAAATCAGAAAATGGGGAAACGCCTACGGAATCCCGATGAAAAAAAATGACATCCCTCAACGGTGAGGAATGCCATCAAGTCGGGCAGAGAGGATTTGAACCTCCGACCCCTTGGTCCCGAACCAAGTGCGCTAGCCCCTGCGCTACTGCCCGAGGCAACCAGCTAGGGGGTAATATATCTGCTTCTCTCTTTTCATGTCAAGCAAGAGGTTCGATTGACACCGCATGCACTAAATGGTACTTTTCTTGACAGTGTCCGTTCTGCGGAAACACGATGCGAGAAAGAGGTCAATGATGTCCGGTAACGACAAGAACGATGTAAAGCAAAAAAAAGTTCTTTCCTTTAAGGGTGGAAAGAAACAACAAGAGAGCAAAGCAAAAGCAAAGCCTCGAGTGACTGTTGGGTGGATTCTGGGAATGGCGGTTCTTCTCAT
Source organism: Sphaerochaeta sp. (assembly GCA_004294855.1). Taxonomy (GTDB): domain Bacteria; phylum Spirochaetota; class Spirochaetia; order Sphaerochaetales; family Sphaerochaetaceae; genus Sphaerochaeta. The sequence goes on from SHOI01000016.1 coordinate 10,246, forward strand.
CATCGGAGCCTCCTTCATCATAGGCCCTACTCTTGGAGCGGTGCTCGGAAAGCGCAATCAAGGCAACCTCGTCTTCGGAACCTACGGCAAGGAAGATATCAGTTACGCCTACAACAACTATTTCTTCGATCAGGTACAGCACTATGCCGACCAGTACAAGGGCAGTCAGAGCGATCCCACCCAGACACTTTATCAGATCTGGAAGAGCGCCTATGATTCAACGGTGGTCTACACTGCAGTCGGTCAGCTTGCCAAACAAGCGGGAATCCAAGTCAACACCGATGTGCTCAACAGGGCGATCATTGACAGCGGTGCGTACCACAAAGACGGAACGTTCGATGTCGATACTTACCAGAAAGCCACTACCGAACGGAAGAGCGCAATCGAATCCTCGATCCGCCGCAACCTCCCCTACCGAATGGTGATGACGGACGTCAGCACCGTCCTCGCTTCCGAGGCCGAGCGGGAATATGTTGGAAACATGGCTTCCAAGGTTCGGGACTTCTCCTATCTCCTCTTCGATTCCTCCCTCTATCCGGATTCAGAAGCGATCGCCTACGCACTGGAGCATAAGCAGCTCTTTGAAAACATTGAAATTTCGATCATCAGCCTCGGTTCATTGGAAGATGCTGAAGAGGTTGCCTCTTCCTTGCAAAGCGGACTCTATACTTTTGAGGAAGCCGCCCGCGAGCACAGTCTCGATATGTACGCCCAAGCGGATGGATACATCGGAACGATTCCCTTCTTCGCCATCAAGCCGAACTTCCGCTACGAAGATGAAGCGGCCGCCTTATTGGGTGCCGCTTCCGGTTCAATCGTCGGTCCGTTTGAAACCGGCGGCGGATGGGCGATCTACCGCGTATCCACTGCAGCCGAAGAGGCGGACGTTGCCGATGAGAATACACGCAACCTCGTCAAAGCATATATCGGCAGCAACGAGGAAGAGTTGATGGACAGCTATCTCAGCAACTTGGTAACCGAGGTTTCCGAGTATGCAAAAAAAACCGGCTTGGTAGAGGCGGCGCTTGAGTACGACCTGGATCTTGTCGAGGTCATGCCAACCGGATACAACGTCGGAAAGTCCTCCTTCCTGAACAACTTCTCCTATACCGATCCTACCGGGATGCTTGCCTCCTATGCGACAGCCGAAGTACAAACGGAGCTCTTCACCTCCGCCGAACACACCCTCCTTGAGCCGATGAAAACCGGAGGGGCGTATCTCCTGATTGAAGTCGGTGAAGATTCAACCGATGAGGGAATGGGCAGTTACACGATGATGTTCTATGACTACCTTGCCGGAAGTCAGAGCCAGGAAAACCTCGCCCAGACGCTCTATGCTTCCGACCTTCACAAGGACAACTTCCTGACGACGTTCCTGCGAGTCGTTTTGGGTCAATAAGCGGATACCGGCCGGCCTTCGGGCCGGTTTTTCATGGCTCATCGCTTTTTGATATGGTACGATGGAGCCATGCAGCACGAAGTAACGAACAATCAGCCCCTTTTGGGAAAAAACGGCAGGATCATCGAAGAAGGCTGGGCTCGTCGCCCGGTATGGAAGTATGACCGATCGATGGTCAAGGGAACTGCCTTCCGAATCAAAGAATGGGAATACTATGCAATCGTCAACCAGGATGAACAATGGGCTACTGCCGTAACGTTCAGCGATCTCGGATACGCCGGAGTGTTTGCGATCGCCTACATCGACCTCAAAACCGGTCGAGTCAGTCAAACCGATGCGATCGCCCCGCTCACACTTGGGAAGCTGGGCATACCGGCGACGTCAACGGAAGACCACGAGCTCGCATGGGCAAACAAGCACATTCGCATCGCCCTCGTCAAACGGGGAGAGGAGCGGCACATCATGTATGCATGTCCCTCCTTGGATCTCGGGGATGGCGTTGTCGGCCTTGATGTCGATATCACCCTGAAGCAGCCCTCCTCCCTTGAATCCATGACGATCGCCACAAGCTGGAAGAAGAACCGCACCTGCTTTTATCACAATGAGAAAGTGAACTGTCTCGGGGCGACGGGAACGATTCGTCGGGGAACCGCCCTGCAACGGCTTCCGCTGGGCTCGACGTTCGGAGTATTGGATTGGGGAAGAGGCAAATGGACGTACAGGAACACCTGGTATTGGGCAAGCTGCAGCGGCACTGTCGAACAAGTCCCCTTCGGACTGAATCTCGGCTACGGGTTCACCGATCGAAGCCCGGCGAGCGAGAATGTGATCATCTACGATTCAGTGGTGCACAAGCTTCGTGAGGTGACGTTCGAATATGGCTCGTATCTGGAAGAGTGGACGATCAGGGATGACGAGGGACGGCTCGATCTCGTCTTCAAACCGGTCACCGACCGCTCTTCACACTTCAATCTGCTTTTAATCGCCAGCGAGCAGCACCAGATCTTCGGTCATTTCAGCGGCAGATGCACATTGGACAACGGAAACACCATCGTGGTGGACAAGATCGCCGGATTTGCTGAAGAGGTCGCCAATCGGTGGTAGCCGTCTTGCAAGTGTCATCCTCTTCCTATACACTCTTCCCGGTGCCAAAACACACGGGAGCTTCATGATCAACACACCAACGTTCGCTGACCTCGGCCTGTCCGCTCAAACAATACAGGCGATTGAAAACAAAGGATTTATCCACCCTACCGGCATTCAAGCAACATGCATCCCTCTTCTTTTGAAAGACCGAGTGGATGTCATCGGCCAAGCGCAGACGGGAACCGGAAAAACGGCTGCGTTCGGCCTTCCGATCCTTGAACTTGTTGAAGAGCGACTGAATGCGGTTCAAGCTCTCATTCTTGCCCCGACCCGGGAACTTGCCCTTCAAAGCGCTGAAGAAATTCTTTCGCTCAAAGGCGGGCGGAACCTCGAGATTGCTGCGGTCTACGGAGGTGCGGCGATCGTCAATCAATTACACCAGTTGAAGAAAGGCGTTCATGTCGTCGTGGGAACTCCCGGGCGGATTCTCGATCATCTGAGACGCGGCTCGCTCGTGCTGGACCAACTCAAGTTCCTCGTCCTCGACGAAGCGGATGAGATGCTGGATATGGGTTTTCTCGAGGAGATCGAAGCGATCATGGCCCGGACACCGAAAGAGAAGCGAACCCTCTGCTTCAGCGCCACGATGCCCGATCCGATCCGCCGCCTGGCCGAACGCTATATGGACAAGCCGCAGGTGGTTCGCATCGCCGACGAGACGTTGACCACCGACTTGACCCGGCAACTCTTCGTCGAAGTTCGCGAGAGCGATAAATTTGAGGCGCTCACCCGCTTCATCGATATTGAAGAGAAGTTCTACGGAATTGTCTTTTGTCGAACGAAGCTCCAATGCGACGAAGTCGGTCAAAAACTTATCGCCCGCGGCTATCATGCCGAAGCGCTTCACGGCGATCTTTCACAAAAGCAGCGTGAATCAATCTTGAATCGGATGCGGACCCGACAGCTGGCGATTATCGTGGCAACGGACGTTGCCGCCCGGGGAATCGACATCAGCGCCCTCACCCACGTCATCAACTACAACCTTCCCGAAGATCCCGAGGTGTACATCCACCGGATCGGTCGCACCGGGAGGGCGGGAAAACAGGGCGTGGCGATCACGTTCGTCGCCCAACGGGAGTTCAAGCGTCTTCAATTCATTCGCCGCACCATCCAAAGCGACATCCAGCGAACCACGATCCCGCCGATCGAGGCGATCATCGAAACAAAGCGCAAACAGATCGTCGAACGGCTGAAAAATCTGGAAGAACCGAATGACTCCTTCCTCGACCTTGCCCTTGATGTTGCGGGAAGCAAGCTGCCTGAAACCGTGCTCGCCTCGGTGTTGGCGAATCTCTACAAGGAAATTTTGGATCCAACGCGCTACCGGACGATCGAGGAACTCGGGAAACCGCCGAGAAACGAGTATACCCGTCTTTTTATTGCCCGAGGCCGTCGGGACGGACTGGACAAACGCAACCTGGTTGACTACCTTGTATCGAGAGTAGGAGCTGAATATCGAGATATCCAAGAGGTTACGATTCAGGATGACCATTCCTATATCAGTGCCCCGAATCAAATTGCCGAACAGATCCTTACGGCATTTGCCAAAACGAGCGGGCCGGCAATCATCTCTCGGGCAAAGCCCGATAATCCAAACGGGAAAAACCTCTCTGTACGCCGGAAAGGAGAACGCAATCGTAATCAACGTTCCTACCGGAAAAACAGGAGCCGGCGTTAGGAGCAGGTCATGAAAGGATCCTTCCTCCACCTTATCAGCAAGTATGCGGTCATCACGATCGCCCTTGTCGTAGCCATCACGGGATTTTTTCTCTATCATGCCCTCTTCCTCACCCTTGATGCGGACTACACCTCCCTGCTGACCAAGGATGAAATCAACTCCACCTACCAAGGGGGAGTCGCCACCCGGACTCCGATAGAAAAACCTCCGGTCGATGAGGTGGAGGAGCTCGATGAACCGATGGGGTTTCCTTCTTCGTACATGCTCCTGATTGAAAGCCCCACCCTCTATACCGCCGAGGCGCTGACCTCGATCAATGAAGTGCTCGACGCTCTCTCCGAGTCCCCCTATCTCGCCTCCCGGTTCAGCCTCTTTGACTTCGTCACCCTTGAGAAGCGGGGAACCCGCCTGATGAGCGTCCCTTTTGCATCCTCGTCATGGACCGATGAAGAAGCAGTCCTGCTCAAGGAACGGGTGCAAAGCGATCCGATGGTGAAGAACTACCTCGTCAGCGAGGATTTGCACGGCTTGTTCATAAACTTTGAATCGGTTGACCTCACCCCGCAGATGGAGACGGAGCTCAGGGAGATCCTGCAACCGCTTGTCACGCAGGGAATGAGCGTTTCGATCAACGGAGCAGCGATCCTGACCAATGTTCTGATGCGCTACCTCTCCCGAGATTTGGTTCTCATCCTCACCCTGTGTCTCTTGGCGATTCTTGTCGTGTACTACCTCTCATTCCGAGCCAAACGCAGTGTCCTCCTGCCCTTTTCAATGTCGGCGATGGGAATCATTTGGACCTTTGGAACGATGAGGCTGCTCGGCTACAGTCTGACGATCGTCAATATCATCACTCCGGCGATGGTCCTCAACCTTGGATCCTCCTACGCAATTCACGTAATCAGCGAGTATTTTGCCGGACATGAGATCGGTCGAGGAGTGATTGCATCAACCCGGAAGATCCTTCGAACGATTCTCTTTGCCTGCCTGACCACCGTCATAGGGTTTTTAAGCCTGCTTACCTCCAAAACGGGAGCGTTGAAGGAGTTTGGAATCTCTGTCGCGATCGGAATCACCTCCTGCGCGATCCTCGCAGCAACCTATCTTCCGGCCGTCCTGAGCCTTGTCCGCAAACCCAAGGTCCACCATATCAAAACGTACCGAAGAGGCTACCTCGCTTCGATCGTCAACGGCATAAACGTTTTGGTGGGACGCTACCGGATGGTTTTTGTGGTGCTGTGGCTTGTGATCATCGCCGGATTTGGTCTCACCCGTGATAAAATCTCGGTGAACACCAACTATATGTCCTATCTGCCCAAACGGGATCCCTTCACGATCAGCTCCCGTCACTTCGCCCGCACGATGAGTGGAAACACCCCCTACTATATCACCATTGATGCGCCGAGCGGGACGACCAACTTTTTCCTGGAACCCGGGAATCTTGCGCAGGTCTATGCGTTTGAAGAAAAGGTCAAGAAAGAAAACAACGATATCCGTCAAAGCCTTTCCTTCGCTTCCTACGTCGCGTTCGCCAATGAAGTGTACTCCAATGAACGCTCAATTCCCTCTTCGAAGGGACTCATGAACCTTCTTTCACGTATGGTGCTCCTGTTGAGCAAACAAGGCAAACAGGATCTTGAATCCGTGATCAGCAGCGACGGGAACACCCTCACGATCATTCTTCAAAACTATGACTCCATCGAGGGAGAGTTCGGAACGATCGGCAGCGCCGAGCGAATTGAGGATACGATTCTCGACAACCTCCAACTGCTCCCCGGTGGCACGATCGTAACCTTGGACGGCGAACCCCACCAGGCGCTCCATTTCTCCAACACCCTCCTTCATGATCAGCAGATGTCGATCTATTTCAGCTTCATCTTTGTCTTCCTCGTCGTTCTCATCGCTTTCAGGTCCTTCTCCCTTGCCTGTTACGCCCTTATTCCCGTTGTCACCGGAGTGATGGCGAACTACATCATCATGTTTCTGCTCAACATTCCCTTCGATCTGATCACCGTGAGCTTCGGGGCGGTTTCCGTCGGAGTCGGAGTCGATTATGCGATCCATTTCCTCTTGCGCTATCGAAACAAGATCGACCCGACCCAAAACCGAGATGTCGCCCTCCTGCTGAAGGAGACGATCAGTGAAACCGGAAGGCCCATCATTCTCACGACCCTTTCAATCGTTGCCGGGATGCTGATGTTCCTCTTTGCATCCTATGCTCCGGTTCGAATTTTTGGTATCCTTATGTCGACTGCATTGTTGAACTGTATGCTCGCCACCCTCTTTATCATGCCCTCCGTGATTTGGGCGGTCAGCGTCCTAAAAGAAAGGGGACTTCGTAGGAGACTTTCATGACGATCTCACTCTTGTATGTCGATGCAGGCAAGGGACATTATGTTCCGGCCAAAGCGATGGGCGATGTGCTTGCCGCTCGAGGCTACGATGCCCCGGTTGAAGACCTTTTTGTCGCTCTTGATTCAACATTCTGGCATTGGTTTTGTAAAGCGGAGTGGCGCTTCTTTCTGAAGCATCCCATTCTGGAACGGATCGTTCACGGCGTATCGGACAATCGATTCTCCAACGTCATTCTTCGGGCGCTCTCCAAAGCAAAACCGATCCGAACCAAATTCATCGCTTGGTACAAGGAACGCAAACCCGACGTGATCCTGTCGACGAACTTCCTCGGCGGGGTGATAGTCGGGGAGCTGGCCGCCTACTACAAGCTTGACGTGAAGGTGTATGTCTACGCAGCGGATGCGTTCAACAACCCTGTTGCCGGCTTTCACATCAATGTGGACAAGATCTTTATCCCTTCTTTCGTCGGAGAAGAAAATTTGGAGAGACAGGGATACTCCCAAGATCAGATCATTCGTTCGCCTTTCCCCCTGCAGCAATCCATTGAGAAGATGGAACGGGTATCCAAACAAGAGGCGCGATCGATTCTTGGCTTGGAAGACCGGTTCACCATTCTGTACAACCTCGGCGGAGAAGGAATAGGATCGGACAAATTAATCAGACACCTCGTAAAAGAGGAAGCGGATTACCAGATCGTCATCGTCGGCAAAACGGATGAGCACACGAAGAAACACTTTCTTGAAATCACGAAAGACTCCGACCTTCGAGTGCATGTTCCGGGTTTTGTCACCAACATCGGGATGTATATGCTCGCCTGCGACATTCAGGCGGGAAAAGCGGGAGCGAACGCGCTGATGGAATCGATCGCCCTCAGAAGACCCTTTCTTCTCTCTCAGGTTCTCTATGCAGCGCGCGATACCACCCGGTTCTTCAAGCTCAGAGGTGTTGGTTGGGTCGAGGGCTCTTCGAAGAAACAAGCTGAAATAATCAAGACGTACGCACGATCGGAAGAGGTTCGAGCGGAGATGGATTCCCATTTTGACAAGCTTCCGCTAACCTTCAGCGCCGAGGCGTTCGTCGATCTTCTGCTTAAAAGTGTAAATCAAAGCCGATGAAGAGCTCCCACTCCACGTCTCTCCAGGACAGCTCGTCGGCGACCGCCCGCCGCAAATCCTCGAGGTTCAAGCCCAATGAAGCACGCACCGGATAGGCGGGATAGCGGTTGAGAATGACCCAGCCGTCAAGACCGATCGTGCTTACAACGCGATACCCGGTTTGCCCTATGCCGTCACCAAAGAAACCGATGTCCAGGAAGGGGCTTGCGTACGATCTTGCAAAGCCGAAGTTGATAAAATCCATGGAAAGATTGACGCTTGCGATCAACGCCCATTCAAGAGCCGTGTCATCGAAGGAAGCAAGGGCGCTCGAGGACGAGAGGAAGCCGCGGAAATAATCTCCGAGCTTCCGTGTTTTTGAAGGCAGGAATCTCTTCTTCACTCCCCCTCCGGCGTAGAAGCCGGTCAGCTGGATCGAAGGATTCGCATGGAAAGCGATGAGGGGGAACCAGCTTGCCGTGCCTTCAACATGCCAGTTGTCCCGTTCGGTATTCGCCTGGATATAATCCTGACGGACATACGAGAAGGAAAGCGAGCTTCCCTTGCGAAAGTTTCCAACCCAATCGGTCTTGCTTCGGGTGATTGAGGCGGAAGTGATCAGGGAAACCGGCGTCAGATCTCCTGCCCCGAAATCGATCGTATTTCGATACTCCGCAAGCGGTTTGGTCGAAGCGGAGAACCGGAACCCGAACGGTAACGGAAACTCAAACCCCAACGTCGCGCTGATGTTGGCCGAGCGCACGATCTTTTCATCGATCGGAATATCCAGATCCATGAAAAGATTGAACAACAGCGGGAGGCTGAAGAAGTGCACGTTGTGCTGGGTAATCGAATTGGTGAGGTAAAGATCCCGCAGCCCCTCTCCGTCGAACTCGACGGTGGTTTTCAAGGTATAGCGTCCGCCGTACTGCATAAACGGACCGTAGGTAAACCCAATTCCCCAAGATTGGGGGTTCCACGTGGTGAAATCCGCATCCGGCGCGAAATCGGCGTGCGCATTGATCGCAAGATCGGTGTCGAGGATTTTCAGATGCGAGAGGGTCGTATCCACCTCGAACGCGCCCTGTCCGCCTCCCTTGACCCGCTCGTAGGTGAAGCTCAGATCAAGCTTCGTCCTGAAGAGAGGCAAGCCGGCGATGTCCAAGTCGATCGTATCCTTCCGCTTCTCCCAGCCGGTGATCCCTCCGTCATTTTGCGCGGTGCTGGCCGTCAGCGTAAGAGTTCCCAGCATTCCGAGGATATTTTTTTCATAGACTTTTACTCCAAGCAAGAGACCCAGCTGGTCGTTAGAGAACTTCGGATACGGCAGGATCAGCAGGGTCTTGGAATCCTCGATGAAGAAGGTTGCGGCAAAGGAGGCGATTCCATTATGGAAAGCGATAAATTCATATTCGTAGGAAACGGAGGTAAAGAGTCTGGTGTTGATCAGCAGCTGCCGTTTGGAGTCAAGAGCGGCAATCAGCTTTTCTTCACTGGCGAAGAGCGGATCGCCATCGACGGGCACGATGAGCTCCCGAAGGGCGCTCGGTTTCGTCTTTCCCCTGACATCGAACCGATATTCGGCAATTTCATAGAAGCTCACCTGATTCTTGGTGAGGAGAACCGCCTCGTTTGCCCAAAGCTGTGCAAAGAGCACTCCGAGGGTGAGGAGAATCATAGATATTCGCTTCAATCGACGGTCACCCACACCTCACCACCTGCCGCTTACCATAGGTACATATCCAGCCTCTGGGAAAACTATCTACCTGTCTAGTTAGTATATAGGTAAACCAAGATTATGCAATTATGTTACAGCGAAACAGTATACAGTTTTTCGTACTTGGCCACTGCCTGATCCAACGCATGGTATTTGGCGATATACTCCCTTGCGTTTCTTCCGATGCTCCTTCGGAGCTCATCATCCTTGATCAAACGTTTCAGAAGATCAATGAATCTCTCAGGTTTCTCGGCCTCACACAAAAACCCTGTTTTTCCATCGCTGATCAGATCACGGTTCCCCACCACATTGGTGGCGACACACGTTTTCGAAGCGGCCATCGCCTCCAGAATCGAGACCGGCATCCCTTCCCACAACGAAGTTTGAAGATATATTGAACACTGTTTTACGTGCTCAATCGCTTCCTTACGGGAGAGCAAACCGGTAACCGTGATGTTCGGCGCAGTCAACGTTTCTCGCAGCGGACCGTCCCCAATCCAAAGAAAGGAATGCTCCGGCAGGGCGAGAGCGATCGTATTGAAGAGCTGCGGGTTTTTTTGCGGTGAAATTCGTCCACAGGTGGCAATGAATCCTTTCTCTTCCGATCCAAGCGTCTCAAACATCCGAGTATCGATGAAATTATCGATCCGGCTTACATTCTTGGTAAAGCGTAGAGCGTGTTGCTTCTCCCCTTCGGAGACGGCGACCACGGTCGACCGTTTGTATTTGTCGATCCAATATTCAAGCTGAAAAAAGATCCGGCGCTTCAAAGGCCCGACATCGGTTCTGAGGAAGGAAAAGCCGTGGGGACTGTAGATGATCGGAACCTTGAACCGTTTCAAGGCCAATCTTCCCAGAAAGCCGGCCTTGGAAGAATGCAGATGGATTGCATCGGGGTTAAAAGCTCTGGCGGCCGTACGGATCTTCCTCAACGATGTTAGGTATTCTTTCGTCGAACCCATGGGAATATACAACAGGGAAATATTCGCCCGGGCAAAGTCCTGCTCAATCGTTTTGGGCGAATCGTCCCGAAGGGAGTGGATGATGAGCACCTCAAACCGATCGGGATTGAGGTTGCAGACGATATCCCGGACGATTGCGTAGACACCCGTTGAAAAGCTTTCCACCACATGGAGGACATTCGTTTTTTTACTCATATACAACAAGTATATCAGAAGGTATAGGAAATCCCAAAGACAAGTTGGTTGTCGGTGCGATGATCACCGAGAGTCCACTCATTCACAAGATAGTTTCGAACCCCCAGCTCAAGATTCGTATCAAAGAACTTTACCCCGACGCCCAACCCCAGCGTCAACGTGTACGTCGGATCCCCGGTCGGAGACGGAAGGTTGATATCTTGCGGAAGCTGTAGATCGACCTTTTGCGTTTTCCCCCAGATCTTCATTCCATACTGGCCGGAGGCCTTCGCTTTCACATGTCCAAACATGGAGAACCGATCTTGATACACCGCTTCCAGCCGGCTGTTGAAAACAATCGAGTCGGGCCCGTCGGAATATCCCAGCCAAGACACCCCGCTCTTGCCGTCATACATCGTCACGACGTTCACCAAGTCGAGGTTGTACTGTTTGTTGTTGTCGCCACCATAGTTTTCGGTTTCATCACCCGTCCGCAAATATACCCATGGCGAGGCATATACGCCTTCAACATAGCCCGAGACCTTCCAGTCGTTCATCGGATAGGAGAAGCGTCCTCCGAGCAGAAATGCATACGCATTGGGCGGAAGCTTACCGCCACCGGTATCCTGCTCCCCTTTTGTCTGAAGCTGATCCAAGAACACTTGAATGTTCAATGACCAGTTCCTTGAAAGCGTCAGTTCGCTCTCCAATCCGATCGAGTTGTTCACCTCTCCGAAGTTCTGCAGGTTGTGCTGGAGCATCAGCGGACTGAGCATTCGAAGATCATACGCATCCAAATAATACAGCACACCTTCGGTAAGGGCGATTCTCCAAGCGGGGGTAATATCCAGCGATAGGCGATGGGCGATATAGGTTCGTCTTCGGGTTCCATGAAAGAGCGTCCGCCAAGAGGGATTATCACTGGATTTAGGGTAATACCCTTCTCCTATCGTCCCATTGTACTTGAGTCGATCTTTGAGTTCCTGGGTCACCAGCTCATTCATCGGAATAGCCAGAAATGTATATTTGAGGCTTTTGTTTGCCACGCTGAGCGTGAAAAAGTCGTTGTACGGGCCGTTGTCATCAACCATCAGGTTGCCGGAGTATCCTCTGCCCAATCGGATCGCGTCCCGCCCGGCGATCATCGTAAGCCATTCATTGGAAAATCCCAGAAAGGCGGTGTGGGGAACGGAGTTCTGAAAGGCGCTGTTTCCGACGCCGAACCAATCGGGGAGATTGGTCGTAAAACCGGTGAAATCCTTCACGTCGAACGCCTTGGGCAGCGCATAGGAGAAAACCCCATACACGCCCTGACCAAAGATCGTTTCAACTTCCAAAGCCAGCGGCGGGGTGCGGTCGACATACCCTTCCTCCCATTCATAATAGTTGAACGTATCATTGATGTTCGTATACCCCTCCAACGCGGCGGTAATCGAATAATCAAACATCTTTCCTTGGTAGGGGTCGTTCAAATACTCGATTACCTCCTGCAAAAGAAGCTTGCCGCGATCGGAAAGATTCCCCGGATCGATCTTTCGGACGTGACGATTCAGTTCATAGCCGGAAATCGGCCCCGAGGCGACAAACGGGTTGATGCCGCTTTCCCAGCTGAGCTCTTCAATCGACTGCCAAAGCGGATCATCGACTTGGTAGATTCGAGCCAGTGGATTTGCAGACAGTCCAAATCCGAGCAAACAAAGAACCAATCCGACAAGGATCATCCGCTTCATCATTTCTCTCCTCCTAATACCAAAGTCTGATGCCGACCTGCAAGGCATGGGATCGTCTTCCAAAGATCCATGGACCGGTAACCGTATAATTATGGGTACCGTCTGTAGGAGCGGTTCTCTGCCTGTTCCACTGTTCATGGAAGAGATATGTTCCGGTAAGGGCGAACGGCAACGATTCAAATCGCTTGACGGCTCCCACCTCGACGGAAACAAGCCGCTCAAAGACATTCCCATTGAACGCCTTATCAGCGTATTTACCTGCTTTTTGGTCGGCATATATCATGTTGTCCGTCATGCTGATCCCATATTGGCCGCTTCGCCGTTGGTACTTGACAAGCGCTTCAAACTCCCATCCGCCCTGAATTCCCAAGGATCCCCGCAAGAGAACCTCATCGCTGTTCGGCTGCATCGGATACCCGAGCGGTCGGCCTTTGTTCACGTAGGAAACATCCCATGTTTCGACAACATCTTTTCCACCCGCCTGACCTGTTACGATCTCTACCGGGTAATGAGAATAGAAGAACGGCCCCAGATATGTGTATTGGAGGGTAAGGTTGGCAAACCTGCCGACAGGCAGGGGAATGTCGACTCCCCCTTGGAACGCCATGATGTTTCGCGGTTCCTTGAAGAACCGGTCGAGATGGACATCATTCATTTCGGTCGTCGCCAAGGCTGCATAGAGCCGGCCGAATCCCGGTATGAGCATCTGGGCATCCACTCCGGCGAACATGTTGTCGAAATCCCCGACATTGATTTGCTCAAAGAGCAGGATCGAGAAGGGGTTGAGGTACCCAAGCTCAAAACGCTGGCGGTAGATGACCGATTCATAGATTCCCAGGCTCACTCCCCACGGCAGGTTCAGCTCGAATCGGTGGGCGGAAAAGTTGTTTAAAAACTCGGTTCCCTGCTGACCGTCTGCAAAAAAGTAATCGTTGAAGAAATCCTTGTTTTCCACAGGATCCGTTATGAGGGAATTGGGCGAAAACTTCCCAAGCGTTCCGGTGATGAACTGGTAGTTCAACCACGAGGTGAAGGTGATTGAGGTCTCGATTCCCTGAAACGGTCGGGCGGATCCCGCGATCATCAAGTTGTTTCGAGCAACACCCCAATCCCGCGCCATCGCCCCCCAGCGGAGCTGCAGGTTTCCGCCAAGGAAGCTCAAGGCAAGCTCTGGCTCGTTGAACTGTCCATAGTAGAAGCGATGTTCCTCCGCTATATTGAAAATAGAATCGTACTTCCCATCGGTGTCAAATGTAAAATCGTTCGGAGGAAACAACCGGCTGTCAAGACGGTCAAAAACCAGACCGAAGTCCATCTGGAAGGAAAGGAAATCGGAGATGTCGCCCCGCATGTAGGGTCGAAGCCGGATCCGGGCATCGTAGGAGTCCGATACCGTCAGCGATTTCGTTATGGTGGTGCCGGCTTCCACCCCGAAGACAACACCCGTCTTGTATTCATCCCAATAGCTTTGATAGCCGCCCAAGGTGAGAGCTTCGTTGAAACCCTTCGGCGAAGTGAAGGAGTTGTCGAACCGCTTGAGGATCTGCATGATCTCCGTCCGTTCGGAGGCTTTCACATCCGGATGTTGAAGAATGGCTTCAAGATGTTTCACCACGATTGAACGGGGATAGGGTTTGACCGTGCCTACCTGATCAATCATTCCCCTCAATTCGGCGGAACGAAGGATATCATATACCCGGTCACCCAACGGAACGGACAGATGGCTTATGGCAAAAACACCGGTTAGCAAAACCGATATGAGAAGGACAAGTGCAATCGCTTTCTTCATGAATAAAACTCCTAAAGGTCAATACGCAACTCTTACTATGAAAGCGAGGGCTCACTCTGTCAAGCAGAGGTGGATTATTCTCCGACGGGTGTGGTACAGTCCCTACAGAGAGGAGCACTCCGTGAAACAACAGAAACCGCTTACCACCCGAGAGGTTCAGTTGCTTGAGCTTGAGATTCTCAAAGCGTTCGATGCATTTGCAAACAAGCATTCAATACCCTATCACCTCGCCTACGGCACCCTTCTCGGGGCGGTGCGCCACAAAGGGTTTATCCCTTGGGATGATGATATCGACGTCCTTGTTCCCCGGCCCGAGTATGAACGCCTTCTGGATCTCCTGGAAAGAGAGGGTTTGGGAAAACGATTTACCGTCGCCTCCCCCCGGAACCGATCCAAAAACCACCCGTATCCGTATGCAAAGCTCCTCCTCAACGACACGGTCGTCCATGAGCCGAAGCTCGATTCCAAATTCAGCAAATCATCGATTTGGATCGACATCTTTCCCCTTGACGGACTGCCAAACGCAAAAGCACGCAGGGCAATGACGTTCTTTTGGGCGTTGGCCTTGAAAAACCTGCTCTATACGGCGATCGTCTCACCGAAACACGTTTCCGGAATTCAAAAATTGGCGGTCTTGCTCTTGGGCCCGATCACTCGGATGGTTGGAATCGGGAGATGGGTGG
>SHOI01000016.1:25072-30593 GCA_004294855.1 Sphaerochaeta sp.
GCATGGCGCCGATTATTCAAAAACCGTCCCGCCTATTCGATCGTCCATGGACATATCGGAAGCTCCGCTGCAATCTATTTATGGGTCGCCAAGCGCTTCGGTCTTACGACAGTCGCTCACAGCCATGGAGCAGGCAACACCCGGGATCTTAAAGGGTTCATGTACTCGGTCTTTGCCTATCCCACCCGCTTCGTCGCCGATTATTTCCTCGGCTGCTCAATGGCCGCCGGCATTTCGCGCTATGGAAAAAGGGTTGCCCGTTCCCCGCGTTTCCGGCTGGCGCTCAATGCAATCGACCTCGCTCCGCTTAGGTATGATGAAACGATCCGAACGAATACCCGGAAGGAGCTTGAACTCGAAACAAAGGTCGTCGTCGGTCACATCGGCCGGTTCGATCCCCTGAAGAACCATTCGTTTCTGCTTGCCGTGTTCAAGGAATTTCTCGCCCTTGAGCCGAATGCTCATCTGGTCCTCGTCGGCGATGGAGAGGAGCGATCTCGGATTGAAGGGGCGATTGAGCGTCTTTCGTTGCGGAAGCACGTCTCTCTTCTCGGTTTTCGAAGCGACATCCCTCGGCTGCTCATGGCGATGGATCTCTTCCTCTTCCCCTCCATCAGTGAAGGGCTCGGTATTAGCCTCATCGAGGCCCAAGGGACGGGACTTGCGAGTCTGGCATCCGATTCGGTTCCCTCCGAAGTGAAGATCACCGACCTCGTCCACTTCCTTTCCCTGAAAGAGCCGCCGAAGAAGTGGGCAAAAACCCTTCATTCCCTAATCGACGAAGCACCACGCCATGACCGGACGGAAGCCCTGCGCAGCCATGGCTACGACGTCATCACCGCTTCAAAAGAGTTGGAGGCGTGGTACCTGACTATCGGTTGAGCTGTTCGACGAACCACCCCTGAAGCGCTCTGATGCGGCGCATGAACGCCGAAGGAAGATCGACGCTGATCGTCAGGACTTTCACCTCGGGCTTGCGCCCTTCGATCGTGGTGAGGGCCATCAACAGCAGGCCATCCTCCAGCTGGTAGGTGGCCATGTTGATATTCAGCTGACCTTTGGGCACCGCGGTGAACAGCCCCAGAACTTTTATCGGACTGATGTTCTCGATCGATACGAAGATCTCCCGGTCGCTGTTGGTATAGGTATGAAGATACCTGTTTCCGCCGAAGGAGGTGTCCCGCTGATAGACGTAGCTTTGAGCCGCCAATGGGAAGACCGTCGCCACCGGGTCAGGCAGGAGCTTGTTGAGATTTTTGCCATCCTCCATGTAGGAAGAACGCTCGATCAGAAGCTTCGGCTTGTTTCCCGCTCTATAGGAGATATACTCAATCCCCTCCTGAGTCGAAATGGAGCGCATCGTATTGAAGAGCCGCAGCTGCCGCTCGAGAGTCGTAAGCCCGTCATAGGAAGAGGGGAACGGAATATAGCTTACCGCCGCGACGGAAAACCCGTCGACAACCTCCTCGGCCTGAACCGCTTTTGTATATGCGGTCGTTTCCGGAACAAAAAAGGGAAGAATCTTCTTGCCGTCGATCGTATTCGATTCCAGAATCTCGCCGTCCAGAAGGCGCCGGTATTCACTCTCGCCGAGGAGCGGCAGGGCCTTTTCCAGCCCTGCCTCGGCAAAGAGAAGCATGGGTGCAAGAAACACAATCAACAAGAGGAGGACATATCTGCGCATACGAATTCCTTAATACGCGTTTTCGTTGATGAAACCGCGAACAAACGTAAAGAGTATGATTTTCAGGTCAAACAGCAGACTGAAGTTTCGAATGTAATAGAGATCGAATTCGATCCGGCGTTCCAGCGAGGTGTTGCCTCTCCATCCGTTGACTTGCGCCCATCCCGAGACACCCGCTTTGAAGCGGTGGCGAAGGCGATAGCCGGGAATCGTGGTATTGAACTCTTCGACCAGCTCCGGCCGCTCCGGCCGGGGTCCGACGAGGCTCATCGAACCGCCGAGGACGTTGAAGAGCTGGGGCAGCTCATCCAGACTGGTCTTGCGCATCAGAGCTCCGATCCGGGTGACTCGAGGATCGTCCTCCACCGTCCAGCGGGCCTTCGCGCCCTCGGGGATGTCGCTGCGCATCGTTCTGAACTTGTACATGGTGAAGACCTTCTCATCCCGGGTGACCCGTTTCTGCCTGAAGATGACCGGCCCCGGGGAGCTGAGCTTCACCAAGATTGCCAGAATGAGCATAACCGGTGAAAGAAGAATGATGCCGATAAGGGAAGCAACGAAGTCGAAGAGGCGCTTCATCATCCGCTCGAACACTCCGATCTCGGCGGCGTTGAGGGCGAGCTGGGGGATCCATTTGAAGTCGCTGATCTTCGTTCCGGCGTAGGATTCGGGAATCACGGGAAGGACGACCACCCGTTCGGTGAGCAGATCGAGCCCCTGAGCGATCATGGCATCCTGCTTCTCCTGCGCTTTTGACGGATATCCGATCACCACAAGATCCGGCTTCGCGGCATCCACCACCGCACGGAGCGTTTCCCCCTCCAACGGTTTGATGTCTTTGATCGGCTGAACTTGCCCGTCATACTGACCGACAACCCGAATTCCCTTGATCTCCTTGGAGTGCAGGGCTTCCTCGTACATCTCAAGGCGCGTGCCATAGCCGACAAGAAGAATATTGCGGGTGAAGCGGCCTTTGCGATAGGAGGCGGAGATGTACGTCGCAAGGACGGTTCGCACGAAAACCAGCAACACGATGGCAAAAAGGTAGTAAAGCCCGATGGCGATGCGGCTGAATTTATTATCGTAGAAGAAGTACAGCACCGCGAGGAGAAAAAGAAACGCGTTTGATGAAGCGATAAAAAGATCGCCCGTCTCCTTCCGCCACGATTGTCCCAACGATTCCTTGTACAACCCTCGCTGGCTGATGAAGAAGATGTTGAGTACCCAAACCAGCCAGACCAGACTCAGGAACGAAGGCAACGCCGGCAACACTCCGCCCCAGATCACATAGAATCGCAGAATTCCTGCCAGATACCATGCCAAGATCACCGCAAGCGAATCGCCCAGAACCCGCAACGTCAACAACCGTTTGCTCCCGTAGCCCATCATCGATACCCCTTCTTCATGCATCCATCGTACCACAGAGTGGCTGGAATGAGTACTCTCTTATATCCGTAGATGGTCGTCATACCGGTCGCTGAGAATCCGTTTGGTATATGCATCCTTCTGCTTGAGAATCTTTGAACCCCGAGTGATCTTGCACAGGCTGATTCCATAGGTCGCGGCGATCTCCCGCTGCGGCTTCCCCCGGTACAGATCCTTCATCAGATTCCACCGGAGGATCAGATCCTTCAGCTCATTGGGAGTCAGAAGCTCTTCGAGCAATTGCCTCATGTCATCGTGATCGGTCGTCTTTGCGAACAGCTTCAGCAGATCTTCAAAACTTTCGTCCATGGCAACACCTCCCAACCCTTGATTCTACAGAGAGAAATATCGCCCCGTCAAGCAAACCGTTTGCCATCTCCCTCTTTGGTGCGTATACTCTACTCAATGGAGGAATTGATGAAGACGACAACACTTACCCCCCAGCGGATGAAAGCTATTCTTGCGATGCAACAGAAAGAGATTACCGAATATGAGATCTACACCCGGATCGCCAACCGAGTGAAGGACGAAGAGAACCGGAAGATTCTGAAAAAGATCGGCGAAGAGGAACGGCGACATGCAGCCACCTGGGCCAAGGTAACGGGCAAGAACCTCAAACCCCAGATGGGAAAGGTTCGTTTCTACTCCTTTCTCGCCCGTATTCTGGGGTATACCTTCGTCCTGAAGAAGATGGAGATGGGCGAAGAGAAGGCGATCGAAGGGTACTCGCACATCCTTGACGAGATGCCTCAGGCCAAAGAGATCTATGAGGATGAGCAGAAGCACGAAGAAGCGCTGATCGCGATGCTCGACGAGGAGCGGCTCCAGTATGTGGGTTCGATGGTTCTCGGGCTGAACGACGCCCTTGTTGAACTCTCCGGAACACTGGCCGGACTGACCTTCGCGCTCAAGAACACCCGCCTCATCGCCTTAAGCGGCCTGATCACCGGGATCAGCGCGACCTTGTCGATGGCCTCGAGCGAATACCTCTCGTCGAAGAACCGAAACGAGGAGAACGCCGGAAAAAGCGCGATGTACACGGGAGTGGCGTACCTGATCGCCGTAGCGGCGATGGTTCTCCCCTACCTGCTTTTATCAAATTATTTAGTGGCATTGGGCACGATGCTGGCGGTAGTTCTCCTGATCATCGTCCTCTTTACCTATTATACCTCGGTAGCGAAGGACCTTCCCTTCGGACCGCGGTTCAGGGAGATGGCTTTCATCTCGATCGGGGTCTCGGGAATCTCGTTCGTCATCGGAATTCTGGTGAAGAACTGGCTGGGAATTGATATCTGATGAAATATATCCAACTGAACAACACCAAACTCGCCCGAATCGCCCTCGGCTGCGACCACTACGGAGAGACGATTCCTGAATCGGTCGCGAACAAGCAGCTGGACATCTATCTCGATTCCGGCGGGAACCTTCTGGACACCGCCCACGTCTACGGACAGGATACGGTCGGCGGGCCCTCAAGCAGCGAACAGTTGCTGGGCAGGTACCTGAAAGCCAACCGGAACCGGAAGGACGTGGTGCTCGTCTCCAAGGGGTGCCACCCGCCAAAAGAGGATATGCACGCCTCGCGGATTGATCATCGGGCGATGGTCGAGGACATCAGCCGAACCCTCGAGAACCTGAAAACGGATTATCTGGACATCTGGTTCTTCCACCGGGACGATCCGGAAATGCCGGCGGATGAGATCATCGACATGGCTCAACATCTTATTGACAAGAAGCTGGTGAAGTACCTCGGCGCCTCCAACTGGACCCACCGGCGGATCGCACAGGCGAACGCGTGGGCGAACGAACGGAAGAAGACCCCGTTTTCCATCAGCCAGATCCAGTGGTCGCTCGCCCATTGCACTCCCGAGCAATGGGGTGATGACACTCTGGTATGCATGACTGAGGAGGCGCGTCTTTGGTATGAGGAACAACAGATGCCCGTCATGGCGTTCTCCCCCCAAGCGAAGGGGTTCTTTTCGAAGATGATCGCAGGGGTCGGAGAGACGCTCTCCGATCGGGCAAAAAGACGGTTTGTGACCGATCTGAACCTCAGCCGGGTTCCCCGCGTCCGCTCTCTTGCCGAAGAACTCGGCGTCACTCCGGCAGCGGTGGTGATCGCCTACATCACCAGTCAGAAGAACCCGAGCATCGCGATCGCCGGTTCCTCCAAGGTCGAGCAGATCACCGACACCCTCAACGGAGCGGATCTCACCCTCACCGAAGAGCAACTCGCATATCTGGTGGGGGAATCATCGAAGAGATAGGAGTTGAACAGCTCCTGTTTTCGCTCTCTTTTTCCTGTTGTTGAAGATAAAACAAGGTTTTCCGTGTTTCTATCTCTGCACGGAGTTCCTCTTCGGTAGGTTGATGCTCCGTGCGGATGGATACGAGACCGAATTTTATAAAAAA
>SHOI01000262.1 GCA_004294855.1 Sphaerochaeta sp.
CTTCATTCCCCCCGGCTCCGGCGTGGATCGTCAAGAACGTATCGTTCTTGTCGAACTCGCCGTCCAGAAGGGTTTTGAGCTTCAGCGTTTCATACTCCTTCGCCACCTTGGCGATGTGACCGTCGACCTGTTCCTGTTCTTCGGCGTTGTCCGGCTCATCCGCATAGAGTTCGATAAGCTCAGTGAGATCGTCGATCTCTTCGATCAGTTCCTTCCAAGGCTCATAGGAGTCTTTCAGGGAGTTGAGCCGGCTGAACGTCTCTTCGGCCCGCTTCCGATCGTCCCAGAACGTCGGCTGGAGCGTCCGCTCTTCCAATGTGTCGATTTCTTTTCGTATCGAAGAGTTTTCAAAGCCGCCTCCAGACGGTATAGGCTTCTTCTTTTACTTCTTCCAGAAGTGCTTTATTTTGAAAAAACATGGTATTTCCTCTTTCCATCTATTTACGTTCAATGCGCAGCCCCAACGTGATCTTTCGCTCCCGGGAGGGAGCAAGGGCGATCTCGTAGGCGCACAGCAACGTAGTGTGTTGATAATGACGCCGCTCACCATGAGCCTCAGCAATTGTACAATCTTCCTTCACCAAAGAAAAGCGGGAATCGCTTACCAGCGTCAGCTGCGTGTGGTTTTGTTCATCATAGATCTTCAACGATTTGACCCGATCCAACGAAAACTCCGCCTCTTCATGCGCTACGGACTTTCGGTTGTCCATGACGATGACCGAGACATGTTCTTTCGGCGGCGAGAGCGCCAGAACAAGCTCGGTTCCATACTGAAAGAACAATTCCTCTTCACCGGTGTTGGTGAGAGTGATATCCAGAAGGACGGTGTTTTGTCGAATCTTGTAGTGCTTGGCGATCCTCAGCTGCCCTCCCTCAAGGTCACAAACGGTTCTCAGCACATATTCGGTCGATCGACGGTCGAGAACTTCCAGATCATACACCCGCTCTTCCAGATTCAGTACGTTCCGTTCATCCCGCTTGTCATATTCACCGATCACATAGTCCTCATCGAAGAAAAGATCGGTGAAAATCCGCTGTTTCACTCCGGGTTTCGGGGGAT
>SHOI01000116.1 GCA_004294855.1 Sphaerochaeta sp.
GTGATAACAAATCTGATTGAAAGCTATGATCGTCTGATGGAATTTGGGAAGAAACATCTCAATGATGTCTTCACGCTGGATGGCATCCAAAGGGTAAGCTCCAGAGACAAAATCTTGCGTGAAATCATTTCAAACCTGCTCATGCATCGTGATTTTTCCAGTGGCTATGTTCCTAAGCTCGTTATTGAGCGGGATAAGATTACAACAGAAAATGGGAATCTTGCCCATGGACACGGCAACCTGAATCTGAAAACATACAGGCCATTCGCAAAGAATCCGCCGATAGCAAAGGTTTTCCGAGAGATCGGACTTGCTGATGAGTTGGGAAGCGGTATGCGGAATAGTTATAAATACACGAAGATGTATTCCGGTGGAGAGCCTGTCTTTACAGAGGCGGATGTCTTTACGACTATTATTCCTCTATCCGAAGCTGCAACAGCTACGGTTGGGCCGACAGAAAAACTTGATTCAAGGGAGCAAGTAAAGGAACAAGATAAGGAGCAAGTCACGATACAAGATCTTATTCAATTTTGCTCTGTTCCTCGCAGTCGGAAAGAAATGCAAGAATTTATGGGGCTGACCGGTAGAAGAAACTTTTCGGAAAAATATATAAAGCCGTTGCTTAATGCAGGGGAAATTGAAATGACGATCCCGGATAAGCCGAACAGTCCAAATCAAAGGTACAGGAAGAAACAGCTTGATCGTTAACCAATCAGGACAAGAGACCAAGTTTAATGGAGTGTGCGTGCATTTCAAGGCGCCAATAGTAATGGTGCTTTGAAAAGCGCAAATCATCTTCACCCATCAAAGGTTTGACACCGGAGCTTGAGTGGGGTACAGTCACAGAAGATAAAATAATGAGGAGGCATTATGGCCACAGTAACACTGAAAAACATCTCAAAGGTGTATGACGGTGGAGTCAAAGCAGTTGACAACGTCAACATCGAAATCAAGGACCGGGAATTCGTCGTTCTCGTCGGCCCATCCGGATGTGGAAAGTCCACAACCCTCAGAATGGTCGCCGGTCTTGAAGACATCACTTCCGGCGAGCTCTACATCGATGACAAGCTCGTCAATGACGTTCCCCCGAAAGATCGTGATATCGCGATGGTTTTCCAGAACTATGCGCTCTATCCGCACATGACCGTCTATGACAACATGGCGTTCGGTCTGAAGATTCGAAAGTTCCCCAAAGACGAAATCGACCAGAGGGTACGCGAAGCTGCTAAAATTCTTGAAATCGAAGAGTTGCTCGATCGAAAACCGAAAGCGCTCTCCGGTGGACAGCGCCAGCGCGTTGCGGTAGGACGGGCAATCGTTCGAAAGCCGAAGGTATTCCTCTTTGACGAACCGCTTTCCAACCTTGACGCAAAGCTTCGAGTTCAGATGCGCGCCGAGATCTCTTCGTTGCACCACAGACTGCAGGCAACGATGATCTACGTTACCCACGACCAGGTCGAGGCCTTGACGATGGCGGACGTGATCGTAGTCATGAAGTTCGGTGTCATCCAACAGATCGGCGGACCGCTCGAGTTGTATAATCACCCGGCGAACAAGTTCGTTGCCGGCTTCATCGGAAGCCCCCCGATGAACTTCCTCGTAACGCAGATCGAAGCGGACGGCGATGCCATCTATGCAAATGAGGGAACCTTCCGCCTGAAGGTAACCGCCGAGCAGAAGAAGTATCTCACCCCGTATGTCGGCAAGAGCGTCACCTTCGGTATCCGCCCCGAAGACGTCGAGTTCCACCACACCAAGAAGGACGGTGAGACGATTGACGGCGTCGTAAGCGTTGTCGAACCGCTGGGAAGCGAGACGCATGTCTATATCACGACAAGCAAGAGCCAAGTCATCGGTAAGATCGAGCCGAACCTCGTACCCGCACCGGATACGAAGATCTCCTTGATTCCCAATATGGCGAAAGCCAAGTTCTTCGATCTCGAAACGGAAATCGTCATCCAGTAGGTTCGAAGATACCTTCAATCGAACAAAGAACCGGCCGGATCGGCCGGTTCTCTTGTATCCATATATCTTCAATCACCTTGTTGCCCGCTGGTGGGCGCGAATGTCTTCAAGGACCAGATAGCATGCGGGATCGAGCTCGCGGGCAAGAGTCAACACCTTCGGAGCATCCCGACGCCGAACTTGGACAAACAGTAGGGACACCTCGCCATCCCGCCCCTTGCCCATGAATTCCGTGAGCCGATAGCCGTTGGAGCGAAGATGGTCGGCGACCTCATCACCAAGGGAGGTGAAAACTTTCACGACCTGTTCGCCGATGAGCAGCTTTCCTTCCAACGTGATGCCTACGAACGTTCCCGTAGCAAAACCGAGAGCGAACGCTAATGCGGTAATCGGTTCGGAAAGGTCTTGGAGCACCTTTGACACGGCGAAGACCCAAATCAGGTTTTCAATAAAAGCAATTCCGAACGTAATCGCCCGTTTACCTCGAATAATCATCACTTGGCGAATTGTTGATAATGAAACATCAACCACTCGGGCGCTGAAAATCATCAAAGAGAGTAATAGCGTTTCAGTAGCAATCATGACACTTCCTTAAAAGAGCGCAGAATAGAGGGCAATCGCAGCCTCTTTTTGTTTATTCTGGGGGACTCCGAGCAGCAGAGTATTCGGTGAACTGCCAACACTGAGAAACATTAGTTCAATCCCCTCTTCGGCAAGCGCTCCGGTGGCCTTCGAAGTCAGTCCTTCCAACCGACTTGAGCCCTCACCAACCACACCTGTAATTGCAATATCGGTAGTAACGGTTACTTCGTCAAGCTCAAACTCATCTTTAAGGCGAACACAGAGGGCGGTAACGATCTGCTCATTCGCTTGGCTGGAGTCAAAATACCACGCAAGCGAATCGATTCCCGATGATGTAAATGTCGGGTGAATTCCAAAGACATGGAGCATTGTCAACATTCCCTGACGGATTCCGACCTTCTTCAGCAACAGCAATTTTTGAACCACGATGCGGGTATATCCCGCTTTGGCGGAAACTCCCGCAAGCGGTGTGTTGGTGTAATCACGGGTTGCTCGAATCCAAGTTCCCTCAGCGGTCGGATCATTTGTATTCTTTACATTGATTGGAATCGAAAGATGATACAACGGAGCGATCGCTTCCTCATGGAACACATTCGCCCCCACTCCCGCAAGAGCCCGTATCTCCTGATAGGTGAGCTCTTGGATTACTTTCGCTTTATCGGTAAGCCGGGGATCGATCGCATAGATTCCGGAAACATCCGTCCAGTTTTCATAGACATCGGCATCCACCGCCCGAGCGAAGACGCTTGCGGTAATATCGCTGCCCCCGCGGCTGAAGGTTTTGATAATACCCTCACTGTCGCTGCCATAGAATCCCGGGACCACGTAGCGCTTCTTCGGATCGATCGCCCGGGCGATTTTCTCATAGGAGGAGGAAGCCACTGTTCCGTCGTTTTCGATGGTGATAAGATCCTGTGTATCCAAGAACTCCCATCCGAAAAAGGCGGCGACCACTTTCGCTGAGAGGTATTCTCCCCGACTTGCGGCGTAGTGACTGCCGGCACCTTCATTGATCTCCGCTTCAATACGCCGAAATAGAGGATCGAATTCGGTCCGATCGATCTTCAAATCATCCAAGATCGTGCTGTAGCGTTCGACGACCTTTTCAAAGATCGGTTTGCACGGTTTGCCTTGATCGACCAAGGCGGCGCACCCGTAGAGCATGTCGGTGACTTTCTCGTCATCGGATCTTCGCTTTCCCGGAGCGGAGACAATTACGATCGTTCGATTGGGATTACTGTCGATAATCTGCTTGATCTTCCTCAGTTGAGCGGCATCTGCAACCGAGCTGCCACCAAATTTACATACTATCATCTCGGACTCCTGTATGAATTTATGGGCGTATTGTAGAGGAGGCAACGTTCTTGTTCAAGACGAAAACAAAGGGCTGACAAGGTCCAACGGTAATGCTATCGTGACAGCAACGAGGTATATAATGCAGGACACACGCCGATCGATCTTTGCCTGGGCTTGGTATGATTGGGCAAACAGTGCGTTTGCCACCACGGTGATGGCCGGGTTTTTCCCCGTGTTCTTCACCGCATATTGGGCTGTTGGGTCCTCCGCTGAACAGGGGACCTTCTTCTTGGGAGTCGCAAACTCCCTCGGTTCGTTCATCGTAGCCCTTCTGGCTCCGTTTCTTGGAGCAATCGCCGACTGGGGAAGCTATAAAAAAAGAATCCTCACCTTCTTCACCTTCCTCGGAGCGGTAATGACCGGATCGCTCTTTTTTTTGAAAATGGGCTCGTGGGTGCTTGCGGTCCTGTATTACAGCCTTGCACTTGTCGGCTTCAGCGGAGCGAACACGTTCTATGACGGGCTTCTTCCATCCGTCGCCTCGGAGAAGAAAGTCGATTACGTCTCTTCACTGGGGTACAGCCTCGGTTACATCGGTGGAGGACTCCTGTTTTTGGTGAATGTTCTGATGTACCTCAACCCCCATTGGTTCGGTCTCCCCGATGAAGCGACAGCCATCAGAGTAAGCTTTGTCATCGTCGGCATCTGGTGGTTGGTCAACACGATTCCACTATGGCTTTGGGTGAAAGAAGAAAAGGTGGAGGGTGAACTCACCGTCCGTGAATCAGTAAAAAAAGGACTGCGACTGACGGTCAACACGATAAAGAGCTTCCGCCAGCTTAAGACCGTTGCAACCTTTCTTCTTGCCTACTGGCTCTACATTGACGGAGTCGACACGATCATTCGGATGGCGGTAAACTACGGAACCACGTTGGGGTTTCCCAGCGAATCGCTGATCATCGCCCTGCTGATCACCCAGTTCGTTGCGTTCCCTTCCGCACTGGCATACTCCTACTTCGGAATGAAGGTCGGAACAAAAACCGCCCTTAAAGTAGCGATCGGGGCATATACCGTGATTGCGGTCCTCGGGTACTTCATGACCAAGGTGATTCACTTCTACCTCTTGGCGGTTGCAATCGGGCTGTTCCAAGGGGGTATCCAAGCCCTCTCCCGTTCGTATTACACCCGGCTCATCCCTAAGGAACAAAGCGCTCAATTCTTCGGGTTCTTCAACATGCTCGGAAAGTTCGCAGCGATCATCGGTCCTTTCTTAATGGGTACGGTCACCTTGCTTACAAGAAGCAGCCGGGCGGGAATCATCAGCCTGATCATCCTCTTCATCCTTGGGTATTTCTTCTTGGGAAAAGTCGACGAGGAGAAGGGTAAGGAGGAGGTCAAAGCATTCATTCAGAGCATTGAGATATAAAAACTCAGCTGTGAAAGTGGTTGAACAATCTCATTCAACTCGGTATTCTGTTGGCATATCTACCCTATTATACTGCAAGGAGGTGCGAGTCGTGGATACATGTGGCAAACATGCAAGTATATCCGATGACCCTCTGAGTAGAAGCTTCTGCTTTGGTGTTTTCATGCACCGTCATCGTTGATGCTTGACAGTTCCACACC
>SHOI01000117.1:0-3971 GCA_004294855.1 Sphaerochaeta sp.
GTATAAAAGTTTTTTGATGTGAAACACCGAGGAGGAGACCGTCCCTTTGGGAATATGAAGCAGTTCACCCACCTGACGGTGGGAGAGACTTTGTTCCATGGAGCGGAGTTTGGTGATCTTCTTCCGGTACTTTTCCTGAGTCCAATCGCGAAGGGCGATCAACTGTCCCTTCTTCGCTTCATCGCTTTCATCTTCAAGCGCCTGCTCAATCTCCAAGAGGCGGCGGAAGTGCCGGGTGCATGTTTGTTCGAAATCCTGTTTTATCGTTTCCTTTGAATGAAGAGCCAAACTCGCTGTGTTGAGGTATCGACACAAATCGGTCAGATCGAACAACAACAGCGAGCTCAGCTCTTCAAGGAGGTGGTGGGCATATAAAGAGGGGGTGATGGTGAGGATGATGAGCATCCGTCTTCGATTCACCCCTTTGGTCAAGACGGTTTTAAGCTCTTCCAGTTCTTTTCTGATCGGATATGTCGAGGGGGTCCGTTTTCTCAGAAGCTCGGCGAACAGGGAAGGCAGGGAAGCGATGTTGACGGTCGGCAACCCTTTGAAGGTATAGATGATGGGCGGTTCGGCGCTTTCAAAGCCGATGTCATCGGTTTCCGGAAAGAAGTATTCCGATTGATGAAGCAGGCGGAGCTTCTGTTCATTTTTTTGTTTTTCACAGAGAAAGTAGCGGACCCGTCTTCGAACCACTTCGGTCAGGAAGCCGACAAAGGAGAGTTTTCCCTCCTCGTAGCCGGCAATCAGGTTGTCGATCGCTGAAAGACAGTAGAAGAGGAATTCACAGCAATCCTCCGAGTCCAGAATCCTCAGCGCCGAGGGAATCGTATAGAGGAGCTCCATGATCTCTCCCTTGAGCTCGGCATGGAGGGCCGGGTCACCGGTATGCTGGTAGGTGACTACCCGCCGGGTGAGTTCTAGGGATGCGGCTTCACTCATCGGATACAATGCCATACAGTGCTCCTTACGGGGGATGCACTCTATCATGCAATGTGTATGCCAAGCTTAGCGAAGGAGCTCCTTTACCAGAAGGATGAGGGGATTGCGGATCGATTCGACACTCTCGTTCACCGTCGCCCCCGCGGCTCGCTTGTGTCCGCCTCCACCAAGCCGTTTGGCAAGCTCGCCGACATCCACCGGGCTTACATGACTGGATCGGAATCCGATCTCGGTCAATTGCGGTTCAAGTTCCTTCAAGTAGAGGACCACCTCGACACCCTTTATCGCCAGAAGCATCGAATAGAGCATATCACTGGGGCGATCGGTCGTATCGAACGTTCGACTGTCCCGGATATAGGAGGTAGCGATGATCAGGCGTCCGTCAAGCAGAACCTCGCTGCGGTCGATCAATTTACCGACGTACTTTATGTAATCGAGGTTCTTTCCGCCGCTTATCCTGTCCGCCATTTCATTTGGCGAGACGCCTAAGTCGACCAATTCGGCGGCATAGCGCAGAACATCACCGCGGTAAGAACCGATGAAGCGGAAGAATCCGCTGTCGGTGGCAAACCCGAAGAAGAGATGATCGGCGATCTCGGGGGTGATTTCAACATCGAACTCCTTGTAGAGGTGCATGATGATGAACGTCGTGGAGATTGAACGGGGAGTGATGTAGCGGTAATCACCGAAGAACTCGCCGCTGGCGTGATGATCGAAGATGATGGTGGTCAAACCCTCGATCTCTTCCGCCAGAGAACCGATCCGTTCAATCGAAGAGCAGTCGACGACCACCACGATGGGATTCCGCTCTTTCATCTCCCGGGTAATCGAGGTTTGGAAGAGGCCGGCGAGGTGGGTTATCTCGCTCCGCTCAAAGGGACCGGCGTTCACCAGCGCCACCTGTTTGCCAAGATTTTCCAGCAATGCTCCCATCGTGATCTGGGAGGAGAGACAGTCCCCGTCGGGACTGACATGGCCGATGACGAGGAAGGAGGATCCATCCTCGATGACTCTTCGGATTTCTTCGGGCAGAGGAGGAAACGAGAAAAAATCAGGCGCCACGAATTACCTCCGGACTGGTGCCGTTGATGACGCAATCGCCGGTCACGATGACCTTCTGGACGTTTTCAATCGAAGGAATCTCGTACATGATCTCCATCATGATGTTCTCGACGATCGAGCGCAGCCCCCGGGCTCCGGTCTTTTGTTCGTATGCTTTCTCGGCAACCGCCGCCACCGCATCATCATCAAAAGTAAAGTCGATCCCGTCAAGGCGGAAGGAAGCCTCGTATTGGCGAACGATCGAGTTCTTCGGTTCGACGATGATCCGCTTCAGATCCTCCTTTGAGAGGTTGTCCAACGCTGCATGGATCGGCAGGCGTCCGATGAACTCGGGGATCAGGCCGAACTTGATCAGATCATCCGGCATCAGCTGGTTGTACAGATCAAGGAGATTCTTCTCCTGACTGTTGACGATCGGAGCACCGAAGCCCATCGCATGGGATGAGACCCGCTTTTCAATCACTTTGTCCAATCCGACGAACGCTCCGCCGCAGATGAACAGAATGTTCTTCGTGTTGATCTTCAAAAGCTCCTGACTGGGATGTTTTCGTCCCCCCTGCGGGGGAACCGAGGCGATCGTTCCCTCGATGATCTTCAAGAGCGCCTGCTGGACTCCTTCACCGGAGACATCTCGGGTGATCGAGGGGTTTTCTCCCTTCTTGGCGATCTTGTCGATCTCATCGATGAAGATGATTCCATATTCGGCGGCTTTGATATTGTCGTTGGCGTTTTGAATCAGTTTCAAGAGAATATTCTCGACGTCTTCGCCGACATATCCCGCTTCGGTGAGCGTCGTCGCATCGGCGATCGCGAAGGGAACCTGAAGCTTCTTGGCCAGTGTGGAAGCGAGAAGGGTTTTTCCCGTTCCCGTAGGTCCGACCATGAGAATGTTCGACTTGTCCAACTCGACGCCCTGCTCGGCGATCTGCTTCTGGAACTTCACCCGCTTATAGTGATTGTGTACAGCGACCGCCAAGATCCGTTTCGCCGAATCCTGACCGATCACATACTCGTCCATGTACTCCTTCAGCTCCCGCGGAGTGGGGATCGTCTCGGGAACTCCCACCACGTCTTCAACGAATGAGGGGTCGTTTGTGAGCATGTCGCTGCACACCTCGACGCACTCGTCACAGATAGCGACGCCGGGGCCGTTGATCAGGCGGCGAACCTCGTGTTGGCCCTTGCCGCAGAAGGAACAGACTCTGGAAGCTCTGGCCATTACGCTCTCCTCGTCATGATCGAGTCCACGATACCGTACGTCTGAGCCTCTTCCGCTGAGAGGAAGAAGTCCCGCTCGACATCTCGGGCGACTTCTTCAAAGCTCTTCTTCGTGTGACGGGCGATGATCTCGGTAGTAAGGCGCTTGAGCCGGCCGATCTCTTTTGCGTGAATGGAAATATCACTGCTTTGACCTTGCACTCCACCCCAGGGCTGGTGGATCATCACCCGGGCGGAGGGGAGGATATAACGTTTGCCATCCGCTCCCGCCGACAACAGCAGAGCGGCCATGCTCGCAGCTTGGCCCATGCAAATCGTCTGAACGTCGCTGTGAAGGTATTGCATCGTATCGTAGATCGCCAGACCCGCGGTTACCGAACCGCCGGGGCTGTTGATGTAGAGGCTGATATCCTTCTTGGGATCCTCCGATTCCAGAAAGAGCAGCTGGGCCACGACGAGATCCGCAGCGGCATCATGAATCTCTCCGTCCAGGAAAATAATTCGGTCTTTCAGCAGGCGGCTGAAAATATCATATGCCCGTTCACCAATTCCTGATTGCTCGACAACCATAGGAATCGGGCCATACATCCTCGCGGGATGATTATTCATCTATAATCCTCCTGTATGACAAGAACCGTGTCATCCATCGCATTCAAGCTTCCTTCTACATGCCGTAGGAAGGATC
The DNA here is from genome assembly GCA_004294855.1 of Sphaerochaeta sp. Lineage (GTDB taxonomy): Bacteria > Spirochaetota > Spirochaetia > Sphaerochaetales > Sphaerochaetaceae > Sphaerochaeta. The sequence continues at coordinate 3,908 of SHOI01000117.1, forward strand.
CATGAACGTAGTATACTCAACCTTCTCACCTTCGGTGAAGGTGTTGTTCTCAAGCAGGAACGGT
>SHOI01000117.1:4071-5442 GCA_004294855.1 Sphaerochaeta sp.
TCGGGGACGTCCCGCATTTTCAATGCTTTCAACGCAATCTTCAAGGAGATGGTTCGACCGGCCAGGCCGGCTTTGTCGCTGTCTTCGCCGTAGGTCTTTTCTACGGTCTTCTCCTCGCCCGCCGCCATCCCCACGATATCCTTGTCGATCTCATAGAAGTTCGAGCCTGAACCGAGGGTGAAAACGAAGTCGGCGCGTTTGGTCTCCTCGACCTCGCTGCCGTCCTCGGCGACCTCGACATAGTCCACCGTGACAATGTCACCGTCAGCCGCTTTGCCCTTCTTTTCGATCGTCATTGCGTTTTGCTGGCGGAGCTTCTCGATCTCGGCATCGACCGCTTCCTTCGGGAGGGTTACCTTGGGATAGGAGATCGTCAAGCCCTTGTAGGCGGGTAGCACAACATTCGGCATCACATCATATTTTACGCTGAAGGTCAGATCCTTCTCCGCCTCGAAAGGAGTGAGATTCTCTTCATCCACCAGATGAGGGATGGAGTAGGGAAGGGGTTTGTAGCGTTCTTCAACTTCTTCGATCACCTCTTTAAGAGCATCTTCGATGACATTAAAGGTGGACTCTTCCCGAACCGCTTGGCCAAGCTTTGCTTCGACAACCGACTGAGGAGCTTTTCCTTTTCGGAATCCCTTGATCTGCAGCGTCTTTGCATATTTCGCTAATGCACTCTTGTATTCCTTCTCAATCGTTTCCGACTTCACGGTGATAGTCAGTTCGACGGCTGAGTGGTCCAATTCCTTGATACTCTTATTGGCGATCATTCTACTTCATCCTTTTGCCTGTAGGCGGAGTTTGCAGCCACCAAGCTCACTTGGTGGAAACATATTGTATATAACAACTTTTTTAGCTTTGGTCTAGGGTAAATATACGGAAGCAGTGACTATCGAGGCAGCGCTGCTTCTGCTACGATGGACAAGGAGGATCATATGACAATTATCTGTTACCCCCGTTGCGGTACATGTAAAAAGGCGGAAGCATTTCTGAAAGAACACAATATTTCCTACACTTATCGTGACATCAAGGAAGCGAATCCGACGAAAGAAGAGCTTGCTTCACTCCATGAACGAAGCGGTCTTCCGATTCGGCGCTTTTTCAACACCAGCGGTCAACTCTATCGGGAACATAATCTTAAAGACCGTCTTCCGACGATGAGCGTCGATGAAGCCCTTGAACTGCTTTCAACCAACGGCATGTTGGTGAAACGGCCGATTCTCATTGCCGGTGATCGGGTGCTCGTGGGTTTCAGGGAAGCGGAGTGGAAAGAGCTCATCGGATAGAAAAATAGGCAGCCGGATTTCTCCGACTGCCTAGAGCGAAAGACGGGACTTGAACCCGCGACATCCACCTTGGCAAGGTGGA
>SHOI01000263.1 GCA_004294855.1 Sphaerochaeta sp.
CCCAAGGAATTGAGAAGGCCGTTTCGGGTGGGTGGGGCTGAAGCGCAGGGCACTGCCGCTTTCCACCACCGCCTTGCCAAACCCGAAGGAGAGCAGACCGACTCCATCCTCCGGCTTTTCCCCACTCGGTGGATAGTAGTTGATCGAACGGGCGACGCCGCCGATGTTGGGATACCAATACGAGCCGTGTTGACTACCGATTACCTGCTGGATGATGATCGCCATCTTCTCATCCCCGAGAAGGTAGTCGGTCGCCTTCACATACTCCTTCGCCCGGCGGAAGTAGGTGGACGCCCACACCGATTTGACCGCGTTGGAGAGTTCCTCCAACCTGGCCTCTTCGCTTCCCCGATTGGGAATCATCACCGTTTCATACACCCCGGCGAAGGGCTGGTAGTGGGAATCCTCCAGCAAGGAGGAGGAGCGGATGCAGATCGGTTGTTTGATGACGGAGAGGATGTGTTTGAGGTTCTCGATCAGATCTTCGGCGAGGGGTTTTGAGAGAAAAATCGACAGCAGCGTATCGTCCGGCAAGTCGGCGGTGGTGATATCCTTCAAGTCATTCGCTTCGATGAACGTTTCAAATTGATCGGTGGCGATGACGACGGATCGGGGAATTGAAAGATAGATATCCGGGTATTTCGCCGGAATGCCCGCTTGGCGCAGGACCATGTCGATGAACGCCAAGCCGCGGCCTTTGCCGCCCAGCGATCCGGTTCCGATCCGGCTGAAGAAGAGGGTCTCGTCGTAGTTCGCCGGTGAGAACTGGGCGATGACTCCCTTGGTTCGCTCGGCGCGGTAGCTTCGGATCGTTTCGATCATCTCGTCGCGGATGAGCGCCACGTCACCGCCTTCGGGAATCTTCAGCGCCTTGATTTTCGCGGCGATCGTATAGAGGCTCTGCGCTTTCAGCCAGCGGGAGAAGTGTTCATTGCGGAAGTGGTATTCAAAGGAGGTCAGATCAATATCCGGGAGGATGTGCTGCAGGGCGCGCATCGTCTCCACCCGGGCGATCTCCGCCCCGGTCGCGGGATTCCGGAAGATGAAGGG
>SHOI01000264.1 GCA_004294855.1 Sphaerochaeta sp.
CCTTCATCCCTTTGCCCCGAATCGAAGAGCGGACCCGGATCAGCTCCTCCAGATCCTCCTTCAGGTCTTGGGCGCTTTGGGCGAAGCGGTAGCCGACGGTGGAGGGCTCGGCGGGCTGGATGTGGGTGAACGCCATCGTGGGAAGATCGCGATAGGCTTCCATCTTCTCCTTGAAGAGGATGAGCAGCTCCCGGGTCTTGCCGATCGTCAGGTCCAGCGCTTCTTTGAGCCGAAGGGCGTCCATGTTGTCCAGGACGTCCATGCTGGTGGCCCCGAGGTGGATGATCTTCCCCCCGTTTGGGCACTGCTCCGCCCACGTGTGGATTTCCGCCATCAGGTCGTGGTGGATCTCGCTTTCGATCTGTGTCGCCCGGGCGATGTCGATCCGATCCTTCGTCGCTTCCAGTTCGGCAAGCTGTTCTTCGGTGACCAGACCGACCCGCATCTGGGCCCGGGCAAGGGCGATCCAGATCGTCCGAAGGAGCGTCCGCTTGTGGACTTCGCTGAAAATCCGGCGCATGGCTTCGGAGCCATAGCGCCAGGTGAAGGGAGAGATGAATGTCTGATGGTTGAACTCTTGCATGGGTAAACTGTACAAGAGAGGCCTTTCGGGGTCAATCTACGTAGCGGATCGTCTCCCAGGCTTTGTTGTACATCTCGAGGTTCGCCCCCAGGTCCTCCTTCAGTTCGTAGTTCGCCAGCTGCTCGACGGTGTAGAAGGGGGTGGTGGTCCGATACCGGTCCGCTTCGACGTTGACCGAGGCGGGGAAGTGGAACCGATCCAGAAGCTGGGCGTAGTTCTCCGGGCGGTGGATGAAATCGATGAAGGCGAGGGCGAGCTCGTAGTGGGGAGCCCCTTTGGGGATGCAGAGGGAATCCATGTACAGCGGTCCGCCTTCCTCGGGAAGGAAGAAGTCGACCTCGGCCCACTTTTCCTCGGGTATCTCTTCGAAGATCGCTTCGGCGTAGCCGTGGCTGACATAGTATTCGCCGCTGGCGAATCCTTTGGCGAACGATTCGGCGTCGAACTTCACCAGGTT
>SHOI01000265.1 GCA_004294855.1 Sphaerochaeta sp.
AGTCAATTGTTGGTAGTTCATCGGTCTTCTCCTCATCTTCGGTCATATACATTACTGTTCTCAAAATATGAAACGGATCTTTTACCGGAAGGGCGACAACCCCTTCAACCGGTTGACCCGATCGGTTTCGAATCTGGATCCATTCATTTCCCGTCTCGGCGGGGAATGTTTCAAAGGTGTAGCTCACTAAACGGCGATGCCACGCCAAAAACACTTCATTTCCCGTTGCCCGGTAGAAGCGCCATGTCGCATAGACCGCCTCGGCGTGGGGCCACCAGAGCTTGTAATCCCAGGTGGAGGTGACCAAGCGGGAAAATGGATCCGCTTGAGTTTTTCCTTGCGGCGGGCTTCCGCTGCTGTCAATATATCGAAACAATCCGCCATGTTCTTCGTCCCATCCTCGTTCAAGCGAGGCGAGCACGACCTCACCCATCCGAGGAAGATGGTCCTCCAGCACGTTCAGACAGAACCACATCGACTCGACTGCATGGCCGGGATTCCGGTGGCGGCTCAGCAATGACTCCTCATTTCCATCGGTATGCACGATCTCACGGACCAATGCGGTCTTTGGATCGACGAAGCGGTCAAGAATCGTCATTGCATCTTCTTGTGCATCCTCGGCGACCGTTTGGGCCTGATCATTCAACCCGAGTTCGGCCAACGCCTTGGAAAGCTCATCGGCGGTATTGACCATGATCATTGAAATCCCGTGAGATCGGGCGGAAGAGGGAATCGGATACGGCTCGCTTTTGATCATCCCTCGAGCGATGAACCCTCGAATCTTCGTATAGAGCGTCAGGGCTTTGAGAGCGATCGATCGACTCTCCACGAAACGCGCATAGCGGCTGAAGCCGATGATGACAAAACAATCGGCATAGATGCTTGTGTACCCCTGTTTGACCGTACCGTCCCACCCGAGCAGGAACGCGCATCCTTCATCCGCTCGATCGAGGAATGCATGGCGGTCAAGAAACATGTGCAAGAGCCGCGCCCGCTCCGTATACCGGCTTCGTTCCTCCTCATTCAATA
>SHOI01000266.1 GCA_004294855.1 Sphaerochaeta sp.
GAATCTTCCGCCGGATGCTCGAACAGGCGAAAGATGCCGATGAGGTGATCCAGCTCTTCATGGAGTAAAACAAACAGACCATCTCATGAGATATGGTATGGACATTGCTTCCGAAGTCGATCATACTGTCCCCGGTGACCTCCATTTGTATGCGGTAGCCGCACACGGTGAATCCACGATTTACAAACTTGGAGGTCACTTTATATCGTCCGGACAACGAAATCAGAGAACTCTCACCACGCCGGCTCCGCATCATGCTCATCGGATTCTTTCTTCCCGATCACGGCAATCGGGCAGGGAATGAATCCCTCTATCAGGATGTATGTGGCATCAGGATAGCCGGCATCAACGAAAAACCGCCGGTAGGATGCATTCGTGAACGTCTTGCGAAAGCCCGCTCCGATCCGCCCGGCCATCGTCGTGAACCTATGTCCGCGATTCTCTCCTTTCCTGCCGATATACGTCGGGATGATGGTCGTGCCGCCCGGGCGACAGACCAGATCAAGCTCACGCATCGCTTGACGGGCGTCATCCAGTAGGTGGATGACATTGGCCGCGACCGGCACCATCAAAAATCAGCATAAATAATTCAGTGGTTACTTGTCACATCAGGGTGCGAAAAGTGGGCTTCAGTAGCGACATATTTTTGATTGGGGCTGTTGGGTCATCTGTAATCTCCCCGATTCAAGTAGTGGTTTAAGGAATGCTTTCCTGAAGTATTCACGATGCCCAATCCCTATGGATGCCTGCATTTCATCTCTTGACCGAGGTATTGAGCAAAACTCGATAAGCGTTTTCATTCGATCATCTTGCACGGTAACTTGCTCGGTATTGGCCAAAGGAGAGTAATTCACATTCTTCAACACCACTCGGAAGTCCGAAGGTGTGGAGAAGAACTCGGGCTTCAGACGATCGTCATAACCGGGGAGCTTCGCTGTCTCGCTGAGGATCTTCGTCAACCCACTACCACGTCTTTCCATGAATTTCATACGGTGGAACAGATCTGCGATCACCGGATTACGTCTGAC
>SHOI01000267.1 GCA_004294855.1 Sphaerochaeta sp.
TCTAGAAATTCAGTTGTTTCAACTCACGCTTGGCATCACGTTCCATATCGCGTGCCTTGATCGTATTGCGCTTGTCGTGCAGCTGTTTGCCGCGACAGAGTGAAACCTGCACCTTCACGAGATTGCCTCGAAGGTAGATCGCTGTTGGGACCAAGGTGAAGCCTTTCTCATCGACTTTCCGCCTCAGTTGCCTGATCTGTCTTTTATGAGCCAGAAGCCGGCGGTTTCGGTTGGGTTCGTGGTTGTGAATATTTCCATGGGTGTAGGGTTGAATCGTCAAACCGATGAGTTCCAGATTTCCGTCTTTGATTGCCGCATAGCTGTCTCCGAAGCTGAACCGACCGTCCCGGATCGATTTCACTTCCGTACCGGTAAGGGAGATACCGCACTCAAGGTCTTCAACCACCTCATAGTTGAAGTATGCCTTGCGGTTCTTTTGGAGCATCTTGATGTGATCCTTGGAGTTCTTCATCACTCAAACCATCCGATTCGGAACCCGATGTAATCATGTACGCTATCCGGTTCGATCACGCCCACCGAATCGATCGTGACGTCTTTGCTGATCATACTGCCGCCCTTGACGATCACCTGCTTCCCAAGACCATAGGTCTCGGCAAGCTCCTGCAGGCGATCATAGCCGGCATTTCTCCCATTCGGAATGTAGTGGCTGTCCGTCATCTCCCACACTCCTCCAAGAAGACCGAGGAGGGGAACGGAGCGCTCGGAAAGAGCGAGCGACGTATCATACTCGGTATGTTCCTGACTGTATGCCGCCTGACTCCACATCGCTTCAGTTGGAAGGAACACCTCCTTGCCGCTTTTTTCACCGAGCCATTGGACAAACGCCCGGGCCGCATGATAGCTGACATTGTAGATCGGCCGGTTGGTTGAAAACTGTGGTGACAGGGAGAGGCCGGCGAGGTAGGAGGAACTGTTCATCGCGCTTTTGGTCCATTGGGGATTCTCCTGAACGAAGAGCGCCCATTCATACTGGGATACCGGGCGCTTGGCCAAAACGAAATCC
>SHOI01000118.1 GCA_004294855.1 Sphaerochaeta sp.
AACGCCACTGCGGCAGGCGATAATATAGCAGTTCATCGTGGAGACATCTTACACCGGAAGGGTACGGTTGTCACGGGGTGCCTTGATGATGCATGACACGTTTCATCAATGGTGTTTCGGACCAACCCCTACTCCTCCTCGAACAGCTCCTCATAGGTCGGGATCTCATAGGTCTCCTCCTGAAGGGCGGTGAGGGTGGTGGTTCCCTCGCTGTGATAGAGGTAGAGCTGGTCGAGGTATTCGATGGCGCTTCGGATCTTGGATCGCAGCAGGTATCCGCCGCTCTCCTCGATCTTTCGGATGAGTAGCTTCGGATCGATCATCGGGTTCCAGTCATACGCCTTGGCGTGGAAGGTGATGATCCCCTCCAGGATCCGATGGATCTCCTTCGTCGAAAGCGGCTCGAGCTGCTTGGCCTGCACGATCGCATCAAGCGTTTTATGGATCACCTCGGCATCGTCGGGGAAGGACTCAGTGGCTGTGTCATATTCGCCCTTCTGCTCGATGACGTCCGCAGTGAAGGAAGAAGAGAACGCAAACAGGGAAAAGACGCCCTTCAGACTCTCGGAGGGATCAAGGAAATGATCCATCGCCAGATACGCCTTCTGCCGTGCCTTCTTGCCGTAGCGGCCGATGAGCTCCGACTCGTCAAAGAGGATCACCCACCCCGCATACCCGAGCCTCAGAAAGAGATGGGAAAGGAAGTGGTAGTAATCCAACGCGTTTTTCGTCTTGGCGAACGGTTTGTTGAACTGCGCCTTTTCACCGGTAATCCTCCGGTAGATCCTGTTGATCTGATGGTTGGGGATGAAGTCCCCCATCAGATCGGTCTCCAGAAGATACTGCTCTTCCGGATCGTCGCTCTTCACCAGACAGGCAAGATGGTAGTACAGACGGTTGGTCTCCAACTGATTCTGGGCATAGAGCTGCAGATGCTGCAGCAGAACCGAATTGGCCGAAAGCCTGGAAAGCTCCTGAGTGAACCCCGGTTGGGCATGGTTGGGCAGATACGTGTTGGCCACCAGCTTCGGATACAGAATATGCAGCTTGTCAAGGGGCGTCTCCTTGGAAAGGGAGACCATCGAAACGACCATGTTCCGCCGGTTCGCCAACTCCCACACCGTATTGAGCAGATGGGTCTTGCCCTCCCCGTACTTCCCGCTGATGATTGCCGCTTCGCTTTTCTGCGTCTCGACGACCCGGTCGAGGGTTTCATTGATTGAAGCAAGAAGATCCGCCCGCGCCTCGCTGAAGTGCCGCCCGATCGCCCGTGAAGGAATCCCCGAACGGAGCGCCTCGATCGTATGCCGCGCCTCATACTCCCATGCCATGATCTTCCTCCTTGAGCGACCCCAGCGTCGCCTGATTGACAAGCCTCGGCAAGGACACCGCCCCGCTCTTCGCCCGCTCGATCAGGGCCCTCGCCCCCTCTTCATCGACGACCCTCGTCTCGATGTTGATCCGCCGAACCTCTTCGGCGAGCCGGCGGCTCATCTCGACGACCATCTTCGGCGAATACACTTCGGAAGCGATCGCATCCAGGTCGGCGATATCGACGAACTTGTTGATCCGTTCGCTCTTGATCTCGTTCTGGATCCGCATCCACAACGCTTGGTAGGACTTGAACCCCTTCGCCTCATCATCCAGCATGATGCGATCGAACCCGAAGACCACCATAAAGTGGTTGAACGTGTCGATGTCGTCGATCAGCTGCCGGATCGACTCGTATGCATCCTCACGCCGCATCTTGGTGTAGCGCATCGGATTCATTCCGGAGGCGTCCGCCATCACTTCCACATCGTCGATCGCGACGACCAGGCCCGTGTACCCGGCGACATGGACCAATTCGACCAGCGAGCCCAGCAGATTCCTGGCGTTGTATTTCGTCACCTTGCTCGGCGCCAGCCCCAGCGGACGCAGCATCGTCACCCGGACCGACCGGTCTCCTCCAAGCCACCTGTAGAGGAGATTTTGATTTTCCTCCTCCAGAATCGGGTGACCGAGAATCGAACCGGTCAACAGGGAACACGCGATCGCGAAGTTGTTGTCCATCCGGGGATTCGCCAGGAACATCCGCCTCAACTGGTTCCGAAGCTCCTGACGGGTGAGGGCATCGGCGAGCCCCCGTTCGGCAAGATGGTCAAAGAACGTATGGTTCTCCTCGATCCACTTGGGATCATGGCCCATCTGCTCGATAATCCGATCGGCCGCTTCCCGGAGGAGAGCCTCGATGTCCGCCTCCTTCAGGATCGAAAGGTAGAGATCGCGCATGTCGTTCAGCCAGACATCCCTGGCGCTCAGGCGCAAGGCGAGATACCCTTCCTGCTTCGCAAGGGATGTAAACAGGGAAAGGGCGTGGCTTTTTCCGCTGCCCGCCCTTCCCGTTATGAACTTGATCTTGCTTCCGCCCTTGGCAATGAATTGCTCCAGATACTGTTCCTTCCAAAAATCCGTAAGGAACTCGATCCCCACGGAGATCTGGCCCAGGATCTGCTCGCTCTGGGGAACCTCCCCCCGGGCAAGCTGGGTGAGTGTTGCATTGATGCGCGCCTCATCGGTCATGACCTGCTCCATCAAAAGAAACGAATCGTCGCCAGAAAATGCTCCCGTCCGGTGCTGTCGAGAATTCTGAGCGCTTTGTTGATATTCCGGGAGGGGCCGAACTGAAAGCGTTTGCCGTTCTTCAGCACGAGCTCCTTCTCTTCAAACAACCGGGCGATATCGAAGGCGTACGCCTGCTTGTCGTACTCCTTCCGGGCTCGGGCCATCGGAACGAGGAGGGGATACAGCTTATCCAGGAAGACATCGCTACCGTCGGCCTTCCTGTTCTTCAGAAGAAACAGTTCATAGGCGGAATACAGCTCCTCGACGAAGCGATCGGCCTTGAAATTCACTTTGTACAGCTTCTCCTGACCCGTCCTGATCTGACGGGCGAGCGTGGCCGGCCGCAGACCCGGCACCTTCTTCCGGTCGATCCAGACCTCCTGGTTCTCCACATCGATGCGGACCTTATAGGGAAACATCTCATACACCGGGAATTCACCGATCACGTCCACCCCGAGGCGCCTGCATTCATCGACCAGCTGCCGGGCGAAATCACCGCCTTCGACATACGCCCTGGCATCAAAATCGGCAAGTCGGGCGTTCAATGAGGAAAAGAGCCGGGCGATCTCACCGCTGCTTTCCTCCAACGCGATCGCGTCGGTTCGGGCACGAAACAGATCTCCGCCGTCCATCAGCTTGGCGATCGATTTCTGCAGCTTCGACACGTTCTTCACGGTGTCTTTCAACGCTTTTTCATACACCAGATAGTGTTCATACAGTTGTTCGTAATCCATGGGATCTCCTTGGGGAAAATCCTACCGGACAAACCCCCTTCTGACAACTGGTGCACCGGTCTTCTTCCATGGTACCCTAGGGCGTGGCATACACCCTTTATCCATGGCAAAACGAATGCATCGAGACCTGGCTGGAAAACCGAGGCAGGGGGATCGTTCGGGTCGTCACCGGTGCGGGAAAGACGATCCTCGCCCTTCATGCCGCACTCAGATTGCAAAAAACGTTGGATGAGAATCTTCACATCGTCGTGGTCGTTCCCAAAAAGTTTTTACTCAACCAATGGAAGAACGCCATCCTCTCCGAGCTTCCCATCAGGCGCGAAGAGATCGGGTTGGTCGGCGGCGGCTTTCAAAACCGGCATGCATACAAGGTGATGCTCTATGTCGTGAACTCGGCTCGCAGCCGTCTTTCCCTTCCCCTCTACCGCCATCTGATGGCGGACAAACCGGTCTTCCTCATCGCCGACGAGTGCCACCATTACACCAGCGCTGAAAACCGCAAGATCTTCGCCTTTCTCGATTCCCTTCCGACCGAGAAGAAACACAACTACTACTGTCTCGGGCTTTCGGCCACCCCGAAGGTGGAACCGCTTAGGAACTACATGGGCCCCTTGATCTACTCCTACTCCTTCACCGAAGCGATCGCCCACAAGGTGATCAACCGGGTGGCGATCTTCAACGTCGGCCTTCGCCTGGATCCGGATCAGGCCGGAGAGTATGAAACCCTGAGTCTGAAGATCTTCAAGGCCATGCGGATCTTTCTTCGACAAAACCCCACCTTCACCCGGTTGGGCAAAGCTGAATTCTACGCCACGCTCCAGACCCTGGCGAACCGGGACGATCCGCTGGCAAAACGGTTGGCGAACCTTCTGCTGCGCCGCAGACACCTGATCAACACCGCCTACCAGCGGATCGATGCGGCGTTCGACCTCATCGCCCTGCTGCCCAAGACAAGCAGGATCCTGGTGTTCACCGAGCGGATCGACCAGAGCGAACACCTGTATGAACGCCTGAAGGAGGAGTACCCGAGCCAGGCGGCGCTCTACCACAGCGAACTGACTTCCGATGAGAACACATTGGCCCTCAGGCGCTATAAGAGCGGCGAAGCACGGATCCTGGTCTCGTGCAAAGCCCTCGACGAAGGATTGGATGTGCCGTCCACCGATGTCGGCATCGTGCTTTCGACGACCGGCGAGCAGCGGCAACGGATCCAGCGACTGGGAAGAATCCTCCGCAAAAGCAGGCACAAGACGGTCGCAAGCATGTATTACCTCATGATCGAGCATACGGTCGAGGACCCGACCCTTCTGGAGGAAGCGATCGAAACGATCGCCGAGTTCCACCTCTCCTATGACCGGGGGACATTCCATCATCCCTTCTACGATGAGGTGGCCATGTCGTACCTCGACCGGCTCCATTCCAGGAACGCGGCAAGCCCGGCGGCATACCGGCTGATCGATCTCGGTCGGATCCGTCCCGATTGGATCGGCGACCCCGAAACCCTTCAACATCTTTCCGAAAAGGCTTCGACACCCTTTCTGGCATCCTACTACTCCGTCATGCGGAGCCTCTCGTTGCTTCGGAGGGGCGGCGATACCCGTTGATCGGTCCGGCCGGATCCTCTTTCGGCTTTCCATTCCCGTCACGATACCGCCTTTCGGGGCGTCTTTCATGGATGATTTTCCCGGGTTTGAGATGTCATTTCTTTGTTTGGAATGGAATTAAATTTATTGCCCAATCTCTATTATTTACCGGGTCGATGTGTTATTATTTGCATATCAGTTAGGTTCTATGAAAAGGAGATATTCCATGAAACGAAGATTTATCGTCGCTCTGTTTGTGATGCTCTTGGCCTTTGCGCTGGTGTCCACCGGCTGCGCCAAGAAGGAAGAAGCCAAGCCGGCACCGGCCGCGGCCGCGCCC
>SHOI01000119.1 GCA_004294855.1 Sphaerochaeta sp.
GAATACATCCCGTGCTTCTGCGTGGCGACCAGGAACGTCTCACCATCCAACTGCAGGGAGCTCACGATGAACGTATCCTTCAAGACAGCGGCATATCCGTTCTTGATCGTGCTCACCGTGGTCGTATCCGCTTCCGGATCCCCCTTGACCACACTGAAGACGCTCATCGAATCGGAAGAGGAGGGGTTGGTGATGAAGTGGAGATTCGCTCCGTCATCAATGGGGTAGAAGAAGGCATTGCGCTCATACCCGACAGTATTGTCTTTAAGCTTGGCAGCAACATTCAAGGCGCCCGTCTTCAAATGATACAAAGCCCCTTCAACGGTCAGGATATACAGATCTGTTCCGATGACGGAGAAATTGGAGATGGAACCAAGGGTGTTGTTCATTTCATTCACACCCGCTCCATCATAGTAGTAGTTCTTGTATTCATTGGGCGAACCGGATTTCACGAACGAGAGCAGAAACCCTTTGTTCGCATCCGACTTTTCGTAGTTTGAAGGAGTGAAGAGACCATAGAAATCAAAACCCTCGCCTGCTGTAACCTTTATACCGTCAGCGTTATAGCTACCTAATTTGTCATTTGCTACGATCCAGAATTCACCTGAATTCGCCGCCCCCTTCAGCACGATCTTCCCGTTGGGCATGAGTCTGAAGTCGGTGACCGGAGCGGCGGGAATCGGAAGCGGGGTGGATGCCTTGGTTACCGGATCATACTCGAACAACGACCCATCATTTTTATCCGTTTTATAGAGAAGCTTGATTTTATCATTCAGGTAGGCGGCGCTTTGAACCCGGTTGTCTTCAACGCTCTTGACGATCAATTCAGCTGCTTTTGCATTTGTATCTTTGACAAAAAGCCCTTCTCTGGTGAGGAAGTACAGCGTATCGTTCGCACCTTTTCTTCCGACGACCTGCATGTACTTGATCGTCAGCGCTTCCCGTGCTTCCGCTGCCGTCCTGAAGAGCCCGCTCGTCGCATCGGCGTTGCAGGCGGTGAAGAGGAGGGTTATTGCCGTCATGATGATAAGAATTTTTTTCATTGTTTCCTCCTACTGTCTGTAGCTTACCGTGAGGGTGATGGGAACGAAGCCGGCGAGGGCGTTGTCACCGAAGAGCTCCTTTCGATAGTTGAGTTCGGGAATGAGCCACAATCCTGTCCGGACGCCGAATCCCCAGTGTTCGCCGGGGAAGTAGGTCAATCCCAGTTCGATGTTTGAATACAGGGTCATGATCGAGGTGTTGGCCCCGCCGGAGTTGTACACGAAGCCAAGACCGACACTGATGGGAAGATCGATCGTTCCCTGAACGGGAAGGTAGCTGTACTTGAAGAAGAACGGCACGGCGGTGTAGAGATTGCCATCCACCACGTAGTTGAAGTTGTATCCGATTTCGCCGCCGATCGCGCTGTACGGCGATGTGAACGCCTGATAGCTGATCGCGCCATACCCGCCGATCTTCATTCCGGTATTGTCGACACCGAGACCTACTCGGGTTTCATTGTTGCTGAAAAAATGGACAAACGTCGGAACGGTTGTACCGAGGGTAAAAGAAAAGGTCTGGCTTCCTTTGTCATAGAACGGCTCGGCACTCAACCCGACACTTAGGACAAGGATGAGAAGGAGCATAATGCTTAATCGTCGTTTCATAGATACCTCGACTCTTGAACACCCAAACGGGGTCGGACGTTACGTCCCAGTATACCGAATGCTCCCCAAAGCGCATAGAGGATTGCTCGGGGGTTTGCAAAACCATGGCGCTTTAGGGTAGGGTACAGGGGTGAGGATGTACTGATGAAAACACTGTGGGGAAAGCCTGTCGCCGAAGCGGTCTATCTTCAACTGGAAGAGGAAAGCGCCCGGTTCATCAAAAGCACGAACCATGTCCCGCATCTGGCGGTGGTTCTCGTCGGGTCGGATCCCGCCAGTTCCTCCTATGTCGAGATGAAAGAGAAAGCGTGCGATCGCCTCGGCTTCGATCATGCCACCTACCGCTTCGATGAATCCGTCAGTGAAGCGACGCTGCTTTCCCTGCTTTCCAAGTTGAATGACGATCCTGTGGTTGACGGAATTCTGGTCCAGCTGCCGCTACCGGATCACCTTGACACCACAAAGATTTTGGATACGATCTCTCCTCAAAAAGATGTCGACGGGTTTCATCCGATCAACGTCGGCAATCTGCTGTTGGGGAATCCCTCCCTGGTTCCCTGCACTCCGTTGGGCATTCTGAAGATGCTTGAGTACTATGAGATCGAAACGTCAGGAAAACACGTCGTGGTGGTCGGTCGCTCACATATTGTAGGAAAGCCCATCGCCGCATTGTTGTTCCAAAAGGGATGGGATGCCACGGTTACCATCTGTCACTCGAAAACGCAAAACCTTCGTGACATCACGAGCCTTGCCGACATCCTGATCGTCGCGATCGGAAAACCCCTCTTCATTACCCCCGACTACGTTAAAGAGGGGGCGGTAATCATCGATGTCGGAATCAATCGGGTTGAGGATGCCGGTCGGTCACGGGGCTATCGGCTGGTTGGCGATGTCGACTATGAACGTGTCGCTCCTAAAACGACCGCCATCACTCCGGTTCCCGGCGGGGTTGGAGTCATGACCGTGGCGATGTTGATGAACAACACCTTGCAAGCGGCAAAAAAGGGGCGCAATGAAGCGGAAATACTGGCTTGAGACCTACGGGTGCCAGATGAACATCGCCGAGTCCAACGCGTTGGAACTCCATTTGAAGGGTGCCGGTCTCATTCCGGCAGAGAGCGCCGAAGAATCCGCCGTCGTGATTCTCAATACGTGCACGGTCCGCAGATCCGCCGACAACCGGATTTGGGGGAGGCTCGGGTATTTCGGAGCGCTGAAGAAAAGACAGCCGCTGACCTTGGTCGTAACCGGATGCATGGCCGAGCGCCTGAAGGATGACTTGAAGAACGATGCTCCATATGTCGATTTCGTCATCGGAACCTACGACAAACAGCGGATCGTTGATATCCTGACCTCTCCGAACGGTACTTACGACGAAGAGGAGACCTACACCTTCAGTGATTCATACTACCGGGAGGGCGAGTTCTCCTCCTACATCCCGATCATGAACGGCTGCAACAACTTCTGCTCCTACTGCATCGTTCCCTATGTCCGGGGGCGGGAGATCTCGCGCCCCATCAACGATATCATCAGGGAGCTCCACTACCTTGATTCTAAAGAAGTAAAGGAAGTGACCCTGCTTGGCCAGAATGTGAACAGCTATCACTACGAAGAGGACGGGAAGGTCATCACATTCCCCGAACTGCTTCGCCGGCTCTGTGCCGAGGATACGAAGCATATCCGCTGGATCCGCTTCGACAGCCCCCATCCGAAGGATTTCACGGGAGAGCTGATCGAGGTGATCGCAAGCGAAGAGAAGGTGGCCAAGCACCTGCATATCCCTTTGCAAAGCGGTTCGACAAGAATCCTGAAAGCGATGAATCGTAAATACACCAAGGAGCAGTTTATTTCTTTAATAACCACAATCCGATCGGCGATCCCTTCGGTCACCTTCGCCACGGATGTGATGGTGGGCTTTCCCACGGAGAGCGAGGAGGAGTACCGGGAGACCCTCGAGGTTCTCCGGCTTCTCCAGTGCCCCGAGGCGTTCATGTACTACTTCAACCCCCGGGAGGGCACGAAGGCGGTCGAGCTGGAAGGGCAGATAGATGAGGAGACGAAGAGCCGGAGACTGTCGGAATTGATCGATTTCCAGCTGGAGATCTTCCAAACGGTACGACGAGCGCGAATCGGTGCTATACTGGAGGTGCTGGTGAGTCAACAAAGCCGCGATGATGAACACCGGATGCTCGGCAAGAGCGAACACAATGAGATGGTCGCCTTCACCTCCGATGCGCCGATCGGGTCATTCGTCACGGTCCGGCTGACCGGCTTGAAGGGCAATACCCTGCAAGGAGAGGTCGTACATGTTTGACAAGAAGTTCAATGAGTTCATCTCGCTGCTGGAACGATCGAGATCCACCGTCGTCCTGACCGGGGCGGGGGTGTCGACGTTCAGCGGAATTCCGGATTTCCGTTCAAGCGACGGTATCTACTCAAAACAATACAAACACCTCAGCGTCGAGGAGATCATCTCCCTTCCGCTCTTTGAACGGGATCCGGAGATCTTCTACTCCTGGGCGAAGGATGAGTGGTACAATCTCGCCGACTTCGAGCCCTCGATCGTCCACATCGCCCTGGCGAAGCTTGAAGAGACGGGAAAGCTTGACGGCCTGTACACCCAGAACATCGATATGCTTCACACCAGGGCGGGCAGCAGGAAGGTGTACGAGCTCCACGGCAGCGCGGCCCATCACCATTGCACCTCCTGCAGAGCCTCCTATCCGTTTGATGAGATCTATGCCACGGTAAAAAGCGGATCCGTCCCCAAATGCACGAAGTGCGGAGGGGTCATCAAGCCGGACATCATCTTCTATGGGGAGAATCTGGACAACTCCCTGCTGACTCGGGCGTACAACGCGTTTTCCAAGGCCGACCTTGCAATCGCGCTCGGAACCTCCCTGATCGTGCAGCCGGTGGCGTCGCTGGTCTACACCACGATCAGTCGGGGAGGGGAGCTCGTAATCGTGAATCGCCAAAGCACGCCCTACGACAGAAACGCCACCGTCCGCTTCGATGATCTGAAGGAGTTCAGCGAAGCGCTTCTTGCATATCTAAAAGCCCGCTGATCGACCACTTGTCGTTTGTAATCCGCTTCAGTATACTTAAAACACCAGAATACCTCGGGGGTGTTCCGGTTTCGACTGGTGGTAGATCAGGTCAATGGCTGCAAGCGGAGCGCCAACTCCTTAAACTAGCAACCAATTTAACTGCCAAACGTGAAGACGAAGATTTCGTCGCCGAAGCAGAATTCGCTCTCGCGGCCTAACAGTCCGACAGCGAACAGGGCCGGGAACCTGCCGCTCTTAAGGCTCGGTTACCTGTAACAACAAGGGCTAACCCGACTCAACGCCTATGGGGGAAGGGGACAATCAAGTAGGCTGGAAGAGCCGGATGGAGGTCGGTGGCCGTACCTGCTCTTCGAGAACCAAACCACCGACTAAGCTTGTAGGTGTCATTGGATGGCACATTAGGACGGGGGTTCGAATCCCCCCACCTCCAAAGACAAGCCCGTCTCTCAGAGTTGATTCTCTGAGATGACGGG
>SHOI01000268.1 GCA_004294855.1 Sphaerochaeta sp.
ATGACAGTAAAAGAGGCCGCAAAAAAAGTTCTGGAGGCTTCCAACGAGCCTTTGAATGTTAAACAGATTACTCAAAGGATTTTGGAACAGGGGTTATGGAAAACAAAAGGGAAGACGCCTGATCAGACGGTTGCTGCCGAGCTTTACATGGATATCAGGAAGCATGGTGAGCGTTCTGTTTTCAGATTGGTTTCAAGGGGGTTGTTCACCGTGAATGGTGTTACATCAGAGGAAGTGGTGGGAGCATTGTCCGGGTCTGACTTGGGATCGGTTGAGCGATACTCATTCACTGAATGTGCTTTAAGGGTATTGGAAGAATCCGGCTCCAAAAAGCCGATGCATTATAAGGAGATCACAGCGAAAGCTTTACAAAAAGGTTGGTTGACGACGGAAGGAAAGACACCCGAGTCAACCATGTATGCCCAGATAATCACCGAAATCAAACGCTATAAGGATAGTGGGCGTTCTCCCAGATTTGCTCAGCATGGGAACGGATTGGTCGGCTTGTCGAAATGGCTGCCTCGGGGAATAGTCTCGGAGATCGAGCAGCACAATAAACAAACGAGGAAAGCATTGTTGTCCAAGCTGCGTACCATGGAGCCGGATGATTTCGAGGATCTGGTCTCCCGTCTGCTTACCGCTATGGGTTTCGAGATGGTTCAGGTGACCAGCTATAGCGGGGACGGGGGAGTCGATGTCCGGGGTACCTTGGTGATCGGGGATGTGATCAGGATAAAAATGGCTGTCCAGGCCAAGCGTTGGAAAAGCAATGTGCAGGCTCCTGTCGTACAACAGCTGAGAGGATCCCTTGGGGCACATGAGCAAGGCTTGATCATCACCACGAGCGATTTCAGCAAGGGTGCAAAGGATGAAGCTGTTCAAGCGGACAAGACTCCCATCGCGCTCATGAACGGGGAGCAGCTGGTTACCTTGTTGATGGAACATTCGATAGGTGTTCGGAGTACTCCGCAGGTGCTGTTTGATCTTGAGGATCGTTCATTGCTCGG
>SHOI01000269.1:0-401 GCA_004294855.1 Sphaerochaeta sp.
CCGACCTTCGATTTCGCCCAAGCGGCGATTCGCATCGGGGTCGCCGAATACCTCGTCAAGCCCGTCCAGCACACCGAAGTGTACGCCCTTCTCGACCGCCTCATCGCCCACTTCGACCGGCTCCATGAGGATGAGCAGAAACAGAGGGAGGAGATTCGCTCCACGTTGAATCTCTTCAGCCGGGAATTCTTCGCCGCCATGAAATTCGGTCGGCTTACCCCCGAGACGATGAAGAGCTACTTCACCGCTCAGGGTATCACCTTGGAGGAAGGCGTTGTCATCATCATCGGAGGATTGAAGGAAGAGGAGGCTCAGGAATACTTTTCCGGTGAACCGTTCTGGCAGCGGCTGCCGATCTCATACTTTCCGGCGATCGATCGGACGACCGTTCTTCTCTTTAC
>SHOI01000269.1:411-1003 GCA_004294855.1 Sphaerochaeta sp.
TCTCTTTACGACCCAGGCGGCAAAAAAGATCGAAGAGGTCAAGGCGTTCTTTCAGGGAAGCGACCTGACCGTCGGAACCGGCCTGATCTTCGAGCAGCTGGAAGAGATTCCCCAATCAATCCTGACCGCTTCGATCACCTACTGCACCGCCTATCAGGAGGGGCTTTCCTTCCTCCGCTACAACCCCTCCCTGATGGTCAACCAAAGCAAAGAGGAGCTTGATGCCCTCGTTTCACTCATTCTGGAGGAGACCATTCAGGGAAACACCGAAAAGGCGCGGACTCTTGCCCACCGATTGATCGACAACGCTTCAAAAGACCAGACGAATCTTCTCGTGCAGCTGCTTACCGTCTTCTCCCACGAGATCCACAAGAGCGTTTCCTTTCTCCCCCAACGGCAGGTTCCCACCACCTCGGTGATGGAACAGGAAGCCTTTCTGATGGATCTCATCGACAGCGCGAGCAGGGCGGTCCTCATCGACCGGCTCGATCGCCACAAGCGGGCGTTCGAGTATGTCGACCGCTACCTACACAACCATATGGACCATCCGCTCACCAGCGAGGACCTTGCCGGAAAGGTTTCACTCAACACC
>SHOI01000270.1 GCA_004294855.1 Sphaerochaeta sp.
GCGATTCTCTACAGTCAAAGCTTTCTGCCGAACCTGAGCTTTGAAACACAAGTGATTGCCTTGAATATGCGCTCACTTCTTAAACGGATGCTTCCTTCGATCGGTCTGGGGCCGATTCGGGGAAATGCAAATCCGAAGATGAGCGAACAACGCCTTCAGCTTTACTACGCTCAGCTTCTTCAAGGCCTTGATGATGATCTTCCCGCCTACGAGGAACGATTCGTCATCCAAGAGGGCAAGCGCCATCCGGTCTCCCGCCAGATGGAGCTCCTCTTTATCCAATATGAGCAGGAATGGCGCCATCTTCATCCGGTGGTCCGCTCGCTCTTTCTCTTTGGCGAGCTGATGCGGATCCGCCCCTTTGGACGATATGACTGGTTTGTCGCTTCCCTTGCGTTCAGTGAGGAGATGCTGAAAGGTGGTTACCTGCCGACCCTCATAGGGAGTGAAGAGATCGACGAGTTTCGCTCCGCGCTGCTTCTTACCAACAGCAAGGGCAACTACCAGAACCTTCTCGCCCTCGTCGAACAGCAGCAGATCCGGGCGGTAGGCAGGCTTGGATAATAATCACTGTTCGTAGCGCTGAAGGAACCGTTTAGTTCGTTGGTTTTTAGGATTTACAAAGAGTTCTTGGGGGGAGCCTTCTTCGACGATGAGCCCGTCATCCATGAAGATTACCCGGTCGGAGATGTCCCTGGCGAAGTTCATCTCATGGGTCACGACGATCATCGTCATCTTTTCACGGACGAGCTCCTTGATGACCTTGAGAATCTCCTGGGTGAGCTCGGGATCGAGGGCGCTGGTCGGCTCGTCAAAGCACAGCACGGTGGGATTCAAGGCGAGCGCCCGGGCAATTGAGACCCGTTGCTGTTGCCCGCCGGAAAGCTGGCAGGGGTAGACCTTCTCCTTCTCGCTGAGCCCCATCTTGGCAAGGAGGGTTCGAGCCACTTCCGTCGCCTCCTCTTTGCTCCGCTTCAGAACGTGGGTTTGCGCTTCGACGAT
>SHOI01000120.1 GCA_004294855.1 Sphaerochaeta sp.
AGGATAATGACAAGATCGCCCACCAGCGAGCTTGGAATCTTCATGTCTTGAGTGTACAGAGCTCATTCGAGGAGGGCAATATGAATCCGATCGACAATTGACGGAAGACCGGGCGCAAATTATGATTGTGTAGAATATGTGTAGTTAGGTGTTGAATATGCAAAGGCTCTTGTGAAAGAGCACAAAACGTGATGAGGTAGGCTATGAAGTTGATATACGTGGCGGACGGCTGTAACGACGACCGCGAGGCGATGAAACAATATTTGGAACTCTCGGGTTTCGAGGTGCAGGCGTTTGAGGAGCTTCATGGCCTTCAGGTGGCATTAAACAAGCAAGCCCCGGATCTTCTGCTTCTTGAAGTGCACCACAGCGACGGCGACGGCTTCACCTTCTTGAAGAAGATGAAGCAGAGCCATACGTTTCCGGTGATCTTCGTCACAAACAGAAGCGCCGAGAGCGATCGGATCTTCGGTTTCGAACTCGGGGCGGACGATTATGTGTGCAAGCCGTTTTCCGCCAAGGAACTGACCTTGCGGGTAAAGGCGCTGTTCACCCGGATCGAATTGAGCTCTTCCAGAAAGGATCACGCCACGTACTGGACCCTCGGTTCATCCCGCCTCCAGCTTGATGAGGAGAGCCACATCTTCAGCCTTGACGGGGAGGTGATCAGTCTGACCACGATGGAGTGGCGGATCATGAGCTACCTGGTCGCAAATGCGGGTATCCTGATCACGCGTTCGCAGATTCTCGAACACTGCTTTGACTACAGTTTCGAATCCTACGACCGCAGCGTCGATACCCACATCAAGAATATACGGAAGAAGATCGGACCGATGGGCACCGAATGGATTGAAACCGTGCGGGGATACGGCTATCGCTTTGGCGGGCAGTCAATTCCGCACCATGGATAACAAGAGATGAAACCGCTTATTTACATCGTCGAAGACCATGCAGTCATCCGGGACGGGGTGCGCCAGTACCTCGAGCTGTCCGGCTATGACGTGCGCGAGTTCGGAGATCTGACTTCAACGAAGAAGGCGCTCCAAACGGAAACCCCCGATCTGCTGATTCAGGATGTGATGCTGCCGGACGGGGACGGATTTCTGTTCATCAAGGAGCTGAAAAAAGAAAAGGATATTCCGGTAATCTTCATGACCGCCCGGATCGAGGAGAGCGATCGGATCCTCGGCTTTGAGCTCGGTGCGGACGATTACGTGACAAAACCGTTCAGCCCGAAAGAGCTGATGATGCGGGTCCAGGCGGTCCTGCGCCGGACAAGCGGCCCGCAAAGCGATACCTTTTATATCGGTGATGAAGTCCTTACCTTTGACCAAGGAACCCACCAGGCGCATATAAACGGGGAGCCGATGAGCCTGACCGCAGCCGAATGGCGGGTGCTCGAGTACCTGATCGAAAACCTCAATCAACTGTGCACCCGGGAGGATATTCTCAAATACTGTTTCGACTACACCTACGAGTCGTATGAGCGGGTGGTTGACACCCACATCAAGAATATCCGGGCGAAGCTGGGCGGGGGCGACTGGATTGAGACGATCCGCGGGTACGGGTATCGCTTCCTCGGTTCCCCAAAGAAGGAAGGGGCAGGATGAGAAAACAGTTTATCCGCCTCTTCTTCGGCTTTGCATCCGTGGCGCTGCTGGTGCTGCTCATTCAGGTCGGGGTCTTTTTCCTCAATGAGGCCTACCAGCGGCGGGCGTGGTCGGAGTCGGTGTTTGAAGAGTATCATCAGCGGTTCTCCCTGCTGCTTGAAGAAGCGATCGCAACAAACACGCTCAATCAGCAGACGCTTCATCGGGCTCTGCTTTCGGCGATGGATGATCGGATCAGCGGCGTGGTGGTGCGAAGCAGCGACCAGACGATCACTTTGGCGTTCGGCAAGACCCGGGGCGGGATCACCCTTTCCGCCAAACCGACCAATCGCACCACAAGACGGGTCCGAACCCTTTCCTATACGATGGAGCTCAATACTCAGACCCCCTCACTGAGGGAGGAGCGAACGATCCGCAGTCAGGAGATTCCGCTCTCTTCGGAGATCGGGCCTTCGGATATCGCCGGAACCTTCACCCTCACGGTGAACGGGGAGGAGGTCGGCTACATCGATGTGCTGACGTATACTCCGTTCACCTATCAGAGCACGTCCTTCATCTTGAAGGCATTGGTTGCTCCCTTCATCTGGTCGATCCCCCTCGGTCTGATCCTGGCGCTCATCCTCGGGGCCGTGATCAGCCGAAGGACGCAGCGGTACAGCGACGGAATCTCTTCAGCGCTTGAAGAGCTGAGCAGGGGAGAACACAACGTCGAGCTGCCCGAGGCGAAGTTCGATGAACAGGAGACGATCAACGCGTCGATTCGGGCGCTCGATAAGACCCTGTTGCACAACAGGCTCTCCCGCCAGGCGTGGCTCCGCTCGATCAGCCATGATTTCAATACGCCGCTGACGGCGATGGGGCTCCTTCTGGAGGGGATCAGGGATGAGGTGTTCCCCCTATCACCCGCGACGATCGCAAAGGTGCAGGGCGAGCACGCCCTTCTTGCTTCTCGAATCGCCCAGGTCGCGCTCTACGCCCACCTCCTCGGACAGGAACCTCCGATCGATCAAAAACCGTTTAATGCCAATGAGTTCGCAAAAGAGATTCTTCAATCGACCAAAAGTGAAAGGATTGAACTCACAGTGAATACCGAAGAGCTCATCGGCGACCGGACGTTGTTGGGCTACGCGGCGAAAGCCCTGCTTTCAAACGCCCTCAACGCTTCCGGGGAGCCGGTCCGATGGACGATCGATTCTCGTTCGATGGAGTTCACCAACAAGGGAACGCTGCCGCAGGAGATCGATTTCTTCGAGCCCTGGGAACGGGGTGACAAGGCCCGAAGCACCAGCGGAAGCGGGATGGGATTGCCGATTGTGTATCAGATTATGCGGCTTCATCGGGGAAATGCGGTGATCGAGCAGCAAAATGATGATGTAAAATGCGTTATTTCATGGTAAAAGCCCAATAAATGGGTGAAACAAGGTGGATTTCGCTAGATTCTTATACACACATAGAGTATACTCTGTAGGTAAGTCATGGGATCAAACCTTCCCTGGGAGAGATGGATTGAGGGTGTGGCCTCCTCAACCACTTGAAAAAGTGTGAGCTTTTTCAAGGCGATCGAGGTAAATGTGTATATCATTCTTATATGATTGTGAAACAGCTTATGTACAGGAATAAAGTTGACAAAGTAATCGATAGTGTCTTTGTAACCTTCTTCAAAAGCACAAATAAGCAGAATGCGTTCAACTGCTCCACACACTCTGCGTATTTGTACACACAAGCTTCACGCATATACATCAAACCTCAAGTAAATACATTGTTCCTACAATGTCTTTACATTCAACTTTCAATGTACATCAGCATACTGGTGTTACAAATAAACTCTCACGCAAAAAAATGGAGATTTACGTCATGAAGAAAAAGTTTTTAACTTTGGCGCTGGTTCTCATGGTTGCAGTAACCCTGTTTGCTGCCAAGCCTGTAGAGGTCAGCGGAACATTTGATTTTGGGTACAAGATCACCTTCAATCCTCTTGGGAGCGCTCTTGCAGATAACTCCAAGTACAGCACCTTCGTTTCTGTATCGAGTGATTACTGGAAAGTTAACCTTACCGCCGGTGGTGGAGTGTTCGCTAATAATGTCAAAAATGCAATGACAGCAGACATCTACCTGAGCAAGGCTCTTGCAGCCGAAGGCGTTGATATGGGTGACCTTGATGTGACCCTCCATGCCGGTACCGGTGTTGGAAAATCCGCTCCTTCCGTGTTTGCGGACAAAGCTGAATTTGGTGCCTATAAAGCCGCTGCTGGTAACGCCAATGCTGGGGCTACTGTGAAATATGGAGCTCTTGTTGAGGTTTATGGTGCTGCCGATTTGACAGCAAAGAACGATTTCGTGTTCGGTGCAAAAACCACTCCAGTTGAAGGTGTAAGCGCTGCTCTTGGCTATGCCACCGCTGGTAAGGTATTTGCCGCTTCCGCAGCTGCCGATATTAAAAAACTTGCCAATCTTGATTTTGACCTTGCTGCTTCTGTCGCGTATCAAGGCGACTTTACAGCCAAAACGAACAAGATGTATACAAGCGTGTATGGTAGCTATTCAGACATCGGCCTCTGGGTTCAATATGGAACCGATACAAAATGGCACAGACTTGCTGCAAAAGCGTCCTATTCCACCACGATCGAAGGCTTCGGCCTTGCTGCCGGTGTGAAGGTTGCCAGTGCTGACCTCACTGCTGATCCTTTGAAGGTTGATGTTACGCTTGATGGAAGTGCTGCTTATACGCTGGGTGGCGTCAAGTACAAGCTTGCTCTCGAATACGTGGTTAACGGTGCCTTCACCCTTACCCCGAGCGCTTCCTTCTCCTTCTAAGCCGAAGGACACCAAAGCTCTTATCAGGACCCGTCGTTGGCGGGTCCTTTTAAATGTCCAAGCATCTTCTTCGTCTTGTCTTTTGTGTTGATTCCGTGTTGTTCGTCTCTCTTTTGTTGACACTTTTCTCCTGACTTTATTACTACTTAGATAAGGAGAAACAGAGATGTTTTTATTTCTTATTTTACTGATTCTGGTCCTCTATCTTATCTTCCGTGATCCGCCCGTGCATCGGGAATCGAAGGAAAAACCCCTTGATATTCTGAAGCTGCGCTATGCGAAAGGGGAGATCACCAAGGAAGAGTTTGAGACGATCAAGAAAGACTTAGGATTGTAGGAGGCATGACGATGATGTACGGATATACACTGGGTTTGCGTCCGATGGTTGGATTGAGGCTCTATGGAGCGTACAGCTGGATGTTCTGGGTGATCGTGGTTCTCTTCGTCGCTTCGATCGCTCTTTCGATCATCGCGATCGTTCGGACGTCGAAGCATGGGAAGTATTCTTCCTCTTCGGAGGCGCTGGAAGCGTTGAACGTCCGCTATGCGAAAGGCGAAGTTTCCAAAGAAGAGTATGAAGCGATCAAGAAGGATCTGAAGTAGCTCTCCAGCAGATGTGTGATGGTGAGGTGCATCCCTTTGGGGGTGCACCTCGTTGCA
>SHOI01000121.1 GCA_004294855.1 Sphaerochaeta sp.
AGGAAGGATGGGACAGCGGGTTCCGTTCCGTTTCGTAGCTGAAGAATTTGGTCAGTTCGATGTTCTTCTCCGTTGTTTCATAGAGGAGCGCCGGGAGGTTGTTGTAGGTGGTTTCTTTGGGTTGTATCTCACAGCGGTGACTCGTGGTCATATGAACGGTGAGGTTCGAGTTCTCCGTTTCGAACTTGGCGGTGAAGCCGTCGTCGGTGTGAGAAGCATTAATGGTCCGGAGCTTCGGGATATGGTTCGCCACCCGGGGGTCGAAGGTGTCCGAGGTCGTCACTTCGTCCTGGGCGATGCCTGAGAGGATTGAAATCCTGTTGTTCCCTGTCTGCTCGATGTTCAGGGTGACCACACCCAGTGATGTACGGGTCATCGAAAGGAACGTCTCATACTTGATGACCGCCTCCTTCGTTTCCACATGGTGGGTGAGGATGCCGGTCTTGAAGTCGAGTGTCTTTCGTTCGTTGATCGGTCTGATCGGTTCGTCATTGATGCGGATGGTGATGAACCGGCCATCGGGCAGGGGGACGATGTGCTGGGCGATCTTCGCCGAGCCGTAGACGTCCTCTTCATAACGGATCGGGCGGGTGTCATACAGCCCGTTGAGGAAGACACCCCCTTGGAAGAGGGGATCCCGCCAGAGCGGAAACCCTCTGAAGCCGAGGCGGCCGTTGCCGAGAGAGTAGAGCGATTCGGTGTGGCCGTTCCTGTTGGGGCCTTCCCGGGTGAGAAGCCAGTTCGTATTCATGTATTACCCCTTTACCGATCCCGCCATCAAGCCTTCGACGAAGTAGCGCTGCAGGCTGAAGAACACCGCAAGCGGAACGACCATGGAGACGAACGCCCCGGCGGTCAACAGGTGCCAGTCCTGTCCCCGGGACCCGATCATCGTCGCCAGGCGCTGGGTGAGGACCGCGACATCAGCCGTTCCGCCCAGGAAGACCAGGGCGACCAGCAGGTCGTTCCATACCCAGAGGAACTGGAAGATAGCGAGCGAGGCGATCGCGGGAATGGAGAGGGGCAGGACGAGGCGGGCGAAGACGACGATCTGCCGTGCCCCGTCGAGGTAGGCGGATTCGAAGATGCTGCGTGGAATCGTGGAGATGTAGTTGTATAAGAGATAGATCGAAAGCGGCAGGCCGAACCCGGTGTGGGCGAGCCAGATGCCGAGGTACGATCCGGTAAGCCCGATCTTCTGGTAGTCGCGCAGAATCGGGATCAGGGCGATCTGAAGGGGAACGACCAGCAGGGCCACCACCGAGGTGAAGAAGAACTTCCTTCCCGGGAAGACCATCCAGGCGAACCCGTACGCCGCCGCCGCGGCGATGAGGATCGGGATGATCACGGAAGGAATCGTCACGGTGAAGGAGTTGATGAACGCCTGCGAGAGGTTGTCGCCGCTGGAGCGCACCGTGTTGCCCAGCGCATCGACGAACGTGTATTTGGTGCCGCCGAGCACTTGGCGGTAGTTGTCAAGGGTGAAGATCCGGTTCTTCGTGAAGGCGGTCCACCACCCGGTGGTGAGGACGTAGTCCCGAGGCCGGAACGAGGAGATGAAGAGGCCCAGAATCGGAATGAACCAGATGACGACCAGGATCAGAAGAGCCGTGTTGATCGCGATCGCCGCTTTTCTGTTGTTCATTTGAACACCTCCTGTTTGGCGAACTGTCTGAGGTTGTACCACATCACCGGGGTGACGGCGAGGACGAGGACGATCGCGATCGCCGAGCCGCGCCCGTAGTGGTAGAAGCGGAACATCTGCTTGTACTGCACCGAGGCGATCACTTCCGTTCCGTAGTTCCCGTTGGTCATCGTGAAGACGATGTCGAAGATCTTCAGGGAGATGATGACGATTGTGGTGGACACGGTCACTAGGGTCGAATAGATGTAGGGGATGATGATCGAGCGGATGACCCTCAGCTCCCCCGCGCCGTCGATGCGCCCCGCTTCGATGATCTCGGCGGGAACGCCCTTGAGGGCGGATGAGATGATCACCATCGCATAGCCGCTCTGCAGCCAGATGAGGATGATGATCAAAAAGATGTTGTTCCATGGAGCGATGGTGAACCACGCCTGCGGCTCCCCTCCGAAGAACGTGACGAGCGCATTCAGAACACCGATCTGGTCCTCTCCCGCCGGCTTGTACGCGTAGACGAAGCGCCAGATGATGCCGGCTCCGACGAAGCTGATCGCCATCGGCATGAAGATGATCGATTTGAAGACGCTTTCCGCTCTGCTGCGCTCGGCCAGCAGGGCGATGAGGAGCCCGAACCCGACCGAGCCGCCGGTTCCGAGGATGATCCACATGAGGTTGTTCCTGAAGGATTCCAGCATCTTCCCGTCGGTGAAGGCGAAGACGTAGTTTGCAAGCCCCACGAAGTTTTTGCTCGACGCATCGAAGAAGCTCAAGTACAGGGAGCGGATGGTGGGCAGAACGAGATACCAAAGAAGAATGAGCAGGGCGGGTCCGACGAACACGAACGGCTGAAGCTTCCGGGCGATTTCAGGTCTAAGCCGATTGACGAGCCAATCGACGGTGTAGAAGAGGAGGGCGGCGCCTCCGACGCCCCAGATGATCGCGATCACCGCGGTGAGAACCTGCGGGCCCTTCGTGTCCCTCAGGAAGACGAATCCCGTGGCGAGAATCGCCAGGGTCGCCAACGGGAAGAGAATCGACAGGGCGATCGTTTTAGCTTTCGTGTTCATTGAATCCTCCAAGGAATGTGGTGCCGGCGACGCCGGCACCATACGAAGAAGCTCTTACTTCGGCCAGGACTTCTGGATGTCGGCAAGGGTGGCATCGAGGCTCTTGCCGTTGACCCAGTCGACGATTCCTTCCCAGAAGGATCCGGCGCCGACGGAAGCCGGCATCAGGTCGGACGCGTCGAAGCGGAAGACCTTCGCGTTCACGAGCGCTTCGGCCAGGGAGCGTTCGATTGCGTTGGGATAGGCGTCAAGATTCTGGTTGAGGTAGGGGAAGAGAGCTCCACCGGCTTTCGCCCAGGATTCGGCGCTTTCCCAGGTCTGCAGGTACTCCATGAACTCGCGGACTTCCGGCCGGTCGTTGAAGACGACGAACTGGTCGCCGCCGCCGAGCACCGGGATGCCCCATTTGGGATCGATCGCCGGCAGCGGGAAGACTCCGACCTCTTCCTCCAGGTTGGCCTGAATATGCTCAGGGAAGAACCCGGTGATGAAGTTCGCCTGGCGGTGCATCCATGCCTTCGGCGGATTGTCGAAGAGCGGGCGCTGGGAATCGCCGAACCCCTCGGTGAGGATCGTGTTGCGGCCGCCGTAGACGTATTTGGGGTTCATCCAGATGTCGCCGAGGATCTCGAAGGCCTTCTTGACTTCGGGAGCGTTGAACGGGATCTCGTTGCCGACCCACTTGTCATACACATCCGGACCGGCGGTGCGCAGCATGATGTCCTCGATCCAGTCCGTTCCGACCCATCCGGTCGCTCCGCCGGACTCGATTCCGACCGCCCACGGGGTATGGCCGTTTCGGACCATCCTGTCCATCAGGGCCTTCAGCTCATCCCAGGTCTTCGGCACTTGATAGCCGGCGGCGTCCCACGCTTTCTTGGGGTACCACACGAAGCTCTTGGCGTTCACCCGGTGGAAGACGCCGTAGGCGACTCCCTTGTAGGAGCCCAGGTCCTTCCATACCGGTGCATAGTTCTTCTCCAAGAGGGCGAGGGCGCTCGGCCAGAGGGGAACGAGCTTGCCTTGGGAGGCGAAGTTCGCCATGAGGCCGGGCTGGGGAAGGCCGGCGATGTCGGGGGCGTTTCCGCCTTCGACCCGGACGTTGATCAGGGTCTCGAAGTCCTTGGAGCCTTCGTAGACGACCTTGATCCCGGTTCTTTCTTCAAAGGGCCTGATCGCTTCCTCGAAACGGCGAGCCTCTTCGTCGACAAAGGCGCCGAAGACCGTTACGGTCTTTTGCGCCGGGACGCTCTCCTTGGTACCGGCTGCGAAGACGGAGCCGATCGAAAGCAGAGCGATCAGTGAGAAGATCACAATCTTTTTCATGAACATTCCTCCTTATGCTTGGTTCCTACACCAAGACTTGGTAACGAATTATGAGAATGAAGAAGCGTCGTGGAAGCGCTTCCATATATAGTCTTGCACACCTTTTTCCATCTGTCAACATTGACACCTAGGAGAAATAGAGTAGGTAGAGGTCTTGCGACCCCAGCTTTTCACATCATTTGGCATATGAATTCGTACTGAGCGATTCGATGGTACGACATTACCGTAGCTACCTTCGTACACTGCCGGTGGGCTTGACTTTTGCCGTTCTATGTATTGACATGCCGAGATACCATTTCATCCAATCCGAAGTCGGGTTGCAATGAGCGAATTATCTACAAGACTCATAATCGCACCCGCAGTCATCTACCATGCCGGACGAGCAAAAATCCGCCGGTTCTGTAAATTCCGGATAAGTCTCGGAGCAGAGTATGGCTGTCGGTATTTATCGGAGTTGTTGTAGCTTTTGGTGGATTACCTGTGGTATCTTCTAACCGGAGTCAACGTGGTGCAAAGCAAAAAAGATGATCGTCCTTTAGTTTCTGTTGTGATCATTTCATATAATCAGGAAGATTATATACTGGAATGTCTGGAGAGTATCCGTTTACAGACATATGATCGAATTGAATTGGTTGTTTCCGATGATTGCTCTTCTGACGGGACATGGCGACATATTGAGCAGTGGGAGTCAAATCATGGACCTCGCTTTGAAAAGATCCATATCCATCGAAATGAGGTGAACCTTGGTATAACAGGGAATCTATCCGGTGCGTTGAATCTGGTCACCGGTGAATATGTTAAAATGCTGGGAGCTGATGACCTGCTGTTTCCCAATGCGATCGCTCGTTTTGTCGAGGTTTCCACACATGACGGCTATGACTGGGTCATGAGTAACTATGTAATAATAGATGAGTCCGGTACGAAACTTCGGAAGAACAATTTCACTACATACATCGAATGGGTTCTAAGCCAATC
>SHOI01000122.1:0-1270 GCA_004294855.1 Sphaerochaeta sp.
TATTCAACGACCGCTTTTTCAAAGGACAGGGTTCCGTTTTTAATCTTATTCGCCACATCGGCAAGCAGGGTCTTGTTGGCGGTGTTTACGCTGCTGTCGGAGGAATACGGAATGAAGATATGGGAAAGCTTCACCGTCTCGGGGGAAACGAACTGTGTTCTATTCTTTCGGTAAAACGAGGTGACCTCGCTTTCGGAAACGATCGGCTCTTCCTTCAACACATCGGATTTCTTCAATTGCACGTAGGAGTCGACGAGCAGCTGTTCGCTGATCAGTTGCTTATATGCCGCAACCGATCCGAAGTTGTTGACGATGATTTGATCGAATTCTTCATTGGTCAACGTCGTTCCGTAGCTCTGCTCGATCGCCGTTTTTTGATTTTTATAGGCGGTTTCCACCATCGTAGAGGAGATCACCACTCCGTCGCGCTCGGCACCTTGGCGAAAGAGTTCGTTGTTGATCAAAAGATTAAGGACCTGGAGGGGATCGACGGAAGAGGGATCAGAAGTTGCAGCCTGATACCTGGCGACTTCAGCATCCAGATCATTCATGGAAATTTGAACGGTTTTGGTTAAGCGGACCGTAGCAGCAGGGCTGCTGATCGTGGCGGCGAAGACCAGAGACATGGTCATAAGAATCAGAATCGTTAAAGATGCAAACCGTTTCATCGTGTGAACTCCTCTCTCTGATAATCAAATCTACCGGTGGAAAGTAACCGTTAAATCTGAATACGCTTGCCGATCGCTTTGGCAAGATCGGGCTTTTTGATCACTTCACTTTTTTTGAGGAACATCCCCTCTTTCTCCATTGCCTTCATCAGCGTCTGGAGCGTCTTCATCGTTCGAACTCCCCCGCCGGTGATAAACGCCATGCAGCGCTTGCCGCTGAGGGTTCCCGCCCCTTTGAGAAAGGTGGGAACGACTTCGGGGATCTTTCCCCCGAAGAACGTGGTATTGTTCGTTCCAATCACCAGGTAGTCATAGAAGGAAACGATCTTGCCGACCTCCAGATTCATATCGATGAGATCGACTCGATGCCCCTGGCTTTGAATTCCTTCACTCAAGCCCTGAGCGATCGCCTTCATCTTCC
Organism: Sphaerochaeta sp.; assembly: GCA_004294855.1. Classification (GTDB taxonomy): domain Bacteria; phylum Spirochaetota; class Spirochaetia; order Sphaerochaetales; family Sphaerochaetaceae; genus Sphaerochaeta. The sequence continues at coordinate 1,090 of SHOI01000122.1, forward strand.
CATCGTTTTTTTGACTTGAACCGTAGAGAATACCAACATTCATACCAGCCCCCTTGGAAACAGAAGCCGACCGCATCGAGTGCGGCCGGAGAGATCAAGAGCAACACTCCTCAATGAGTGCAACCTCTTAATTGCCTGCATCCCACCATTCAGTGGTCTGTTGGACTTGCTCGGTGGTGAC
>SHOI01000122.1:1370-4986 GCA_004294855.1 Sphaerochaeta sp.
GTTTCTCCGATGCAGAACACGACATTCATATCATGCTTGAGCGCAAGCAGCAATTTTTCGTTGATCACTTCGTCGCATTCGCCGTAGATGCTTCGGCGTTCGCTGTGCCCGAGAATCACGTTGTTGACACCGAGATCCTTCAGCATCAAGGGGCTGACTTCACCGGTGTATGCGCCGCTTTCATGGTTGGCCATGTTTTGGGCGGCCACGATCAGGCTTGACCCTTTGGCGGCTTCAAGCACCGCGGGGATTGTTACAAAAGGAGGAGCGACCATCACTTTTGAATTGGTGTTTTTAATCGCTTTGACAAGCTCCTTCGCGAAGGCGGCGCCTTCGCTCGGGGTCATGTTCATCTTCCAGTTTCCTGCGATATATGCTTGTTTCATGCTTATTTCTCCAACGCTTTAATGCCGGGCAGGGTTTTACCCTCGAGGAACTCCAGGGAAGCTCCGCCGCCGGTTGAAACGTGACTGATCTTATCGGCCAAGTCGAACTTGTTGATCGCCGCGACGCTGTCGCCGCCACCGACGACGGTGATCGCTTTACTTTCCGCCAATGCTTTGGCGACGGCAAGCGTACCATTGGCAAACGTATCAAATTCAAAGACGCCCATCGGTCCGTTCCACACGATGCTCTTTGCCCCTTGCAGGGCATCGGTGATCAACTTCACCGTTTTGGGACCGATGTCCATTCCGATCAGATTTTCGGGGATGTCGACGCCGTCGACGACGACTGCCGGAGTCTTCTCATCAAATTCACTTCCACAGAGGTGGTCGACCGGAAGGATGACTCGGACGTTTTGCTTTTCAGCCTGCTTCAGGAACGAAGCGGCGGTTTCCTTGTACTCCTCTTCAACGAGGCTCTTGCCGATCGCATGGCCTTGGACCGCCAGGAAGGTGTACGCCATTCCTCCGCCGATCACGATCGCATCGCATGTCTTCAAAAGGGATTCAAGAACCGAGATTTTACTGGAAACCTTCGAACCGCCGATGATCGCGACAAACGGCTTTTCCGGGTTCGAAAGCAACGGAGCCATGAACTTGACTTCCTTTTCGATCAGGAGACCGGCATAGGAAGGAAGGAAGTGGGCAACCCCTTCGGTGGACGCGTGGGCCCGGTGGGCGGTGCCGAATGCATCGTTAACGTAGAGATCCCCGTATGAAGCCAGGGTTTTCGCAAACTCGGGATCATTGGCTTCCTCTTCGGCATAGAAGCGAACGTTCTCAAGCAGAAGGACATCCCCCTTCTTCAACGCGTTGACCGCCGCCTCGACTTCAGGTCCGATGACATCCGTCGCCAAGGTCACCTTTTTTCCTAAGAGCTCTTCAAAGCGCTTGGCGATCGGGGCCATGGAGAATTCGGGATTCTTCTTTCCCTTCGGTCGGCCGAAGTGGCTCATCACGATCAGGGAAGCACCCTTGTCCAACAGGGCGTTGATCGTCGGCAGAGCTGCCCGAATTCGGGTGTCATCGGTAACGTTTCCGTCCTTCACGGGAACGTTGAAGTCTACTCTGATCAGGATTTTTTTGTTTGTGCAATCGCACATGGTAATTGTTTGTAAGGTCATTGTCATCCTCTTTTCGGTAATTCAGGCCTGCCGAACGGACAGGCCTGAAGAATGGTATTGTTCAGCTTATTTCACCAGCTTCTTTACAAGATCGACAACACGGTGGGAGTAGCCCATCTCGTTGTCATACCAGGAAAGAACCTTGACGAGCTTGTCACCCATCTTCATCGTGAGTTGGGCGTCAAAAATCGAAGAGTGGTGGTTGCCAATGATGTCGCGGCTGACGATCGGGTCTTCGGTGTATTCCAAGACGCCCTTCATCGAACCTTCGGAAGCGGCCTTCATCGCAGCGTTGATCTCTTCAACACTCGCATCCTTTTCAAGCTCGACGACCAGGTCGACGACGGAACCGGTCGGAACGGGAACGCGCATCGCCATCCCGTTGAGTTTGCCCTTCAGGGAAGGAATGACCTCGCTGACTGCACGGGCGGCTCCGGTGGTGGTGGGAATGATCGAAACGGCGCCGGCACGGGCTCTTCGAAGATCCTTGTGCGGCTGATCAAGCATCACTTGGTCATTGGTGTAGGCGTGGACGGTGGTCATCAAACCCTTCACAATTCCGAAGTTGTCGTCAAGAACTTTGGCGATCGGAGCAAGACAGTTCGTGGTGCAGGAAGCATTGCTGAACGCTTCATGGGAAAGATCGAGCTGATCATCGTTGACACCGAGGACGATCGTCTGATCGATCTTGTCTTTTGCAGGTACGGTAAGAACGACTTTCTTGGCACCGGCTTTTATGTGGTCCTTGTATCCGCCTTTCGGGCTTTCGGCTACGGTGAACACACCGGTGGACTCGATCACGACATCGACACCAAGATCTTTCCACGGCAGGTTTGCCGGATTGCGTTCGGCGAAGACGGGAATCTTCTTTCCATCAACAACGATTGCATCACCGTCGACGGCGACACTCTTGTCATACACGCCATAGTTGGAGTCATATTTCAGCAAGTGGGCGAGCGTCTTTGGATCAGTGAGGTCGTTAATTCCGACAATCTCAATATCTTTGTCTACAAATGCAATCTTGAAGACGTTGCGTCCGATTCTTCCGAATCCGTTAATCGCAATTTTCATCGTTGGTTCCTCCAGGAAATCTTATTAACTATTCGATATTAATATACCGTTTTGTCGCATACGTGGCAACGTCCCTACGAACGTTTGAGTACCAATTTCACCTCGTTGATCTTATGTCCATCGATATCTTCAATGATGAAAAGCGCATCATTCTCTTCAATCTCTTCCCCCTTTTTGGGAATTCGACCAAAGAGTTCGAACACATATCCACCAATCGTTTCAAACTCTTCATCACTGAGATCCAGTGAGCACACTTCATTTACTTCATCAATCGAAGTTCGGGCATCGATGAGGTAGGTATGCTCGTCGATCCGACGAATTTCTTCGTCTTCGTCCTCATCGAACTCATCCTGAATTTCACCGACGATTACTTCAAGGATGTCTTCCATGCAGATGATTCCACTGACCCCTCCGTACTCGTCGATTGCGATCGCGATATGGACTTTCCGTTTTTTGAACTCCCTCAATAAATCATCCAGATGTTTCGAATCGGGGATGAAATAGGGTTTTCTCATCAATTGTTTTACATCAAAGGGGTTGGGGATCTCCCGACGGAGCATGTCCTTGGCATAGAGCACACCGACGATATTGTCGATTGTCTGTTCATACACCGGATACCGTGAATACCCCTGCTCCTCGATGATCGAATAGAGATCTTCAAGGGAAGTCGTACTATCAATGAATTGCACATCGACGCGCGGGACCATCACTTCTTTGACAGTCAGTTCCTTCAGCTCGACAATGCCTTCAATCATCTCCTTGCGCTCTTCCAGCTCTTGGTAGGGCAAAGGTTCATTCGCAGCTTTTCGACGAAAGAGCGATGTTAGGGACCGTTTCAATATTCACTCCTCAAAGATGACCGAGTATCTTTTCTTGCAAGAGGAGCATCTCTTCACGCTCCTCATTGGTTGCATGGTCGCGCCCCAAAAGGTGCAGAACCCCATGGATGAGCAAGCGCTGCAATTCAATGGAAGGTTC
>SHOI01000017.1 GCA_004294855.1 Sphaerochaeta sp.
GACCTAGCGAGCCCGCTCCGCGATCCGTTTCTTCTGCGTTTTTTCGATCGCATCGACGATGTGTTCATACCCGGTGCAGCGGCAGAGGTTTCCGGCGATCTGCCGTTTGATCTCGTCGCGGGTGGCCGGTACATCGCTTTCGATGATCGGAATCGAAGCCATGATGAAGCCCGGGGTGCAGATTCCGCACTGAACCGCCCCTTCATCGATGAACGCCTGCTGAATGTCGCTGATCGCTCCCTTTGTGGTCGAGAGCCCCTCTAGGGTGAGAATCGTCTTTCCTTCCGCCCAGATCGCCAGGTAGATGCAGGAGTTGAACGGTTTGCCGTCAATGAGGACGGTGCACGCCCCGCATTCACCGACGTCGCATCCATGCTTGATCGAATCGAGCCCCGCTTCGCCGCGGAGCATGTCGCTGAGCGATGAGCGGATATCGATCATGAAGGTTCGCTTTTTTCCGTTCACGGTGCAGGTAACACTTCGGTTATACATTGATCGTTCCTCCTGCCTTGTTGATTGCTTCGATGGTGGCCCGCTTCGCCAATTCTTCGATGAGCTGCAGGCGGAACTCCCGGCCGGCCCGCCATGAGGAGCGGGGGTTCACGTCTCCGAGCACCGCCTCACCGATCTGATCGATCAAGGCTTGGGTTATGTTCTTGCCCTTGGCAAGCTCTTCCGCTTTGGGCGAGCGGACCGGAACCGGTGCGGCGACTCCGAAGGCGATGCGCAGCCGGTCGATCGCTTGCTTGTCCTTTGAAAGCTTCACGTTCACCGAACACCCGAGGGTGGCGATATCCATCGCTTTGCGCATCGAGTATTTGATGTAATGGCCGAAGGTGTTTTCCCAGCTCGCTTTGGGAATTCGAATGCCCGCCAGAAGTTCGGTGGGACCGAGATCGACCTTTCCGAAACCGAGGTTGAAGTCCGCATACGGCAGGATTCTCGTTCCTTCCGTCGAAACGATTTCCAAGGTCGCATCATACGCCTTCAGCGTGATCGCCGAGTCGGCGGAGGGGACGCCGTTGCAGATGTTCCCCCCGATCGTCCCGATGTTCCGCACCTGAGGCCCGCCGATCGTGTTGACCGCTTCGCCGAGAACCGGCAGGTGCTCCTTGATCACCGGGTTCATCGCCACGTCGGTGAAACTGGTGAGCGGGCGGATGAGGATCGATCCGTCCTCCTCCAGGCAGATCCCCCTCAGTTCATCCAGCATGTAGATGTTGATCAGATCGACTCCGTCAAGGCGGCCTTCGCGGATTTTTATGAGAATATCACTGCCGCCGGCAAGAAAGAGCGCCTCGGGGTGATCCGCTTTGAGCTTGAGGGCTTCAGCGACGGATGTCGCTTCGTAGAGGGTTTTGAAGTTATACATGCTCACTCCTTTGCTTGATCAGCCCCGCTTCGACGAACGAGTCGAAGAGCCGTTCGGGGTGGAGGGGGTTTGCGTTGATCGAAACCCCCGTCGCATTGAGCACGGCGTTTCTGATCGCCGGGGCGACGGGAATCGTCGGAGGCTCGCCCAGGCTCTTGTTGCCGTAGGGACCGGTCGGGTCATCCGTTTCCACGAATGCCGCATGGAGGGTCGGAGTATCCAACGGCGTCATCAGCTTGTAATCGAGGAGGTTGCCGTTGAGCATCCGGCCCGTTTTGGGGTCGAACTTGTGGTACTCATACATGGCGTACCCCAGACCCATGCTCATTCCGCCATGAACCTGACCGCGGGCGGTCGTCTGATTGATGATCCGTCCGCTGTCATGGACGTTGATGATATCGAGAACCTTTATTTGACAGAGGGGAATATCAACCTCGATTTCCGTGAAGCAGACTCCGAATGCGTAGGTGTTGTCGCTGCAGTGATGGGTTTCCTCGACGGCGATGTGATTGGAGTTCGTCAAGCTGTAACACGACTCCATCGCAACATCCTTGACGGTGGTCAGGACGAGGTCGGTGTTCTTCCGCACAATCTTGTTGGCGACGATATCGAGATCCATCGGATCCTTGTTCGTCATCAGGGCGGCGTATTCAAGAATCTTGCGCCGCATCGATTCGGCGGTTTTCTTCACCGCCATTCCCGATACGTATGTCTGTCTCGATCCGTATGCTCCGGTATCATAGGGAGTCACATCCGTATCCTGTTTGCTGACAAGGTACACTTTATCCAAGGTGACGCCCACCGTTTCGGCGGTCATCATCACCCACATCGTATCGGCTCCCTGGCCGATCTCGGTCGCTCCGACCTGTACTTGCATCGATCCGTCCTGGTTGAGGATCATCCGGACCGCGGAGGTCTCGAGGCTGATCGGATAGACGCCGGTCTTATAGCAGAAGATCGCCATGCCGACGCCTCGGCGGATCGGACCATCCTGATTGGCGTAGGCGAGGCGCTTCTTCGAATAATCCAGATGCTCCTCGCCTTTGGCGATGCACTCGGCAAGTCCGGTGGAGTGGCAGGTGATCGTTGTCGGTCCATCCACATAGCCGAGGGGCATCATGTTCTTCGTCCGAAGCAGGAGGGGATCGAGCCCCGTAGCTTTGCCGATGTCATCAATGTGCGACTCCAAGGCGAAGGCGATTTGAGGAATTCCATATGCTCTCATCGCTCCGGCGGTCGGCATGTTGGTATAGACGGTGATCGCTTTGCCGCGGATTGCTCCGACCGGATACATCATCCTGAAGGCGTTCGCCGCGTTCGCCGCAAGGGCATGGCCGTGGGAGGCGTAGCCGCCCTGGTTGGAGTAGACCGTCAAATCACGGGCGGCGAAGGAACCGTCTTTCCGGACATAGGTGGTCAGGTCGAAGGTCATCGCATGGCGGGTTCTGGTGCACTCGAACGTTTCCTCCCTGCTATAGGCGAGCCGAACCGGCCGTCCTCCCACCCGAGTGGTGAGGTAGGCGTTCAGCGGTTCGGTAAGAGCGTCCTGGCGGTTTCCGAATCCGCCTCCGATATACGGTTTGATTACCCGAACCTTTCCCCAATCGACTCCGAGGGCTTGCCCGACCATCCTTCGGACGAGGTGGGGAATCTGCGTCGCACTGACGACGACGATTTTTCCCGCTTCTTCGTAGGCGAACGAGTTTGCCGGCTCGATGTGGCAGTGGGAGACCACCGGGGTCTCGTAGGTGCCGGAAATTCTGGTCAACCCCTTTTCCTTGATCGCCTCTTCAAAATCCCCGATCTCGTAGGAGGTCTTGTTGACGATATTGTCCGGTCGCTCCTCATGGAGGGGAAATTCGGTGTTTTCAAGGGATTCCTTTACATCCAGAATCACCGGAAGCTCCTCGTAAACGACCTTGATCTTCCTGACGGCTTCAATGGCGGCGAGCTCCGTCTCGGCGATCACCGCAGCAATATCATCGGCGTACTGGCGGACTCGGGTGTTGAGCAGCTTGCGATCACAGATATCCTGTTTGGCCGGGACATTTGACCAAGGGTGGCCGGCGGTAGGATATTGAATATCCGGTACATCAAAGCAGGTAACAATGTCTACGACCCCTTCAACCTTCCACGCCTCGCTGAGATCGAACTCTCTGACCCAGCCGTTGGCAATCGTGGAGTGAAGCACTTTCGCTTCAAGGGCATGAGGTGGAAGGAGATCGGGAGCATATTTCGCTTTACCGGTTACTTTGTCAAACGCATCGACTCGATTAGGTGAAGAACCAATAATCTTCATGCAACCCTCCCTGCACTCTGTCATCCATCATGTGATGAGCATGCAAAGAACCGAAGCGGCCGGAAGACAGAGTGCTCTTTTTCCTCCCTTCATAATACAACAGATTGCAACAAATTCAAGAAAATACGAAAAAAACAAGCAACATTCATGAGGGATAAACCATCCTAATTATCAGGGGAGGATATGGCGCCGAACACCGCATTCGAGGAACCCGACAAAACGAGCAATGGAAGCGCTAGCCGGGAATGAAGTCCCCTGTAAAGACTATCTTGTCCTTTCCCCCTCGTTTGGCTTGGTACATCGCCAGATCCGCTTGGTTAAGCAGATATTCAAGGGGATCCTCTACGGTACATGATGCAAGATTGAGGGAGCTGACTCCGACTGAAAGAGTCGGGTTCAGCCCTTCTTTCACCACGACATTCAGTCGATCGTAGACCTTTTTCGACAGGCGCGAGGCAAGATCCGACAGATCCTGTTCAGTTGTCATGACGACAAACTCATCGCCGCCGAGCCGTCCGGCAACGATGGTTGGCGAGGCCAGGGCCAGAAGCGCTTCCCCAATCGTCTGAAGAATCAAGTCGCCGTAGGCGTGGCCGTAGGTGTCGTTTATCGCTTTGAAGTTGTCAAGATCGATCATGATTGCGGCGATGCGCACTCTCGGGTTGGTCTTGATCAGTTCCTTGCTCCGGAAGAAAAAGGTATGGCGGTTGTATAACCCGGTGAGCGAGTCCCGTTCGGCAAGGATTTGAAGCCGTTGATTCATCAGTTGTTCCTGGGTGATGTCGCGAAGCGTCACAATGATCGCCTGGCAGAATTCAGAGCTCGGATCCCGGACGAAATTGAGACTGAGATCGTAGACCAGACCTTGCATGAGGGCGAGGGTCTTGGACTCCGCGTCCTGAAGATTTTCAAGTCGGTGGGTCAGCTCTTTAACTCCGATTTCTTCGACTCCTGTCCCGATCGAGTTGCGGCCCAAATTGAACAGCTTCGCCGCCGAATGGTTGAAATCGATCAGTCGCTTCTGCGGGTTGAAGATCAAGACCGCTTCGTCCAGATTTTCAACGATCTGTTCGCGGGTGACGGGCAGCAGGTCCAACAGCGAGTTGCGGTAGAGGATGATGTAGAACAGAACGCCGCTGACCGTCAGAGTGGCCGTTGAAAGGTTCAGGCCCCTGACCGGACTGAGATTGAAATTGTACAGCAGATTGGTCAGACCCGGAAGAAGGAGGACGAAGGTGAGCAGGAGTTTCTGGCGCACATAGTGGACGTGGTCGGTTCCATAGTTCCGCCAAAGAACGACGATCGAGGCCAAAGCCATCAGATAACTGAAGGGAAGAAAGCCGAAATAATAGAGCGGGCCGTAGTGGAAGTTCACCATTGGGAAGAGTGAGGTGTCCTCAAGCGTGGGAATCCCCCAGAAGGCGTTCGGTTGAGGAACAAGAAAAATGAAGATGAGGAAGATGACGGGAGGAATGGACGAGACGGCGAAGATCCGTTTGCTGAATCGGTAGGATGAGAGCTCCACGACAAGAGCAAGCCAAGTGACCGGCAACCAGACGATGCCGATGTATTGGAACTTGGCGTAAAGGAGTTTCAGTTCGATCGTCGAGACCATGAACTCGAGGATGAGAAAGAAGTTCCACAGAAAGGCGGTGAACAGAACCCAGAAGATGCGCTTTGACAGGGGCAGGTGGATGCGGGGAACTTGGGCCGTCATGAACATGAGGAGGACAACCGTACTGACGATGTACAACCAAAGGCCGGGAACATAGATGTATGTACTCTCCATTGCTACCTCCGTTTTTAAAGAAGCATACTCACTTGAAAGGCAAAAGGTAAATAGGCTTTTTACTCTTTAAGATATATATGTATCGAATACACCTCCTCCTTTGTAGGGATCGAGGGGGCCGCTCCCAAGCGGCTCACCACCAAAGCAGACGCAAGCGAAGCCACCCTGAGGGCTTCTTGAGGATCGTTCGTTTTGGCCAAGGTCGCAATGAAGTAGCCGGTGAACGTGTCTCCCGCCGCAGTGGTATCCACGACCTCCACATCGAAGATTCCGTGTTTAAGAATCTTTCCACCTTTGCGGTCAAGATAGAGAGCCCCCTCCTCACCGAGGGTGAGAACGATCTGCGCTTCGGGAAACTTTGAAGAAAGGGAGCGAAGCAGCTCATCGGGGGGTGATTCGGATCCGACGATATCCATCGCCTCAATTTCGTTCAGAAGGAAGATGTCGACCAGCTCCAAGGGATAGGCAAGCAGTTTTTCATCGATCGGGGAGGGGTTCAGCACGATGACCATTCCGATTTCCGCCGCTTTGGTCATGATCGAGGGGATGAGGTTGATCTCATTCTGAAGGAGGAGATAATCACCGGAAGAAAAGTATTGAAGCGTTTCATCGATCTGCTCTTCGGTGATCGCCTGATTCGAGCCTCCGTACAGGATGATGTTGTTCTGTCCGCTCGTTTCCCGCTGAATGACGGTGTGCCCGGACAATCCTTCAATTGTTCGGACGAATCGGGTATCCACTCCACTGTCCTGAAGCGTCTCAAGCAGCAGCTCGCCCCCTTCGCCGACGGCGCCGGCGTGAAAGGTGGCGACTCCCGCTTTTGCGAGGGCAATCGACTGATTCAGGCCCTTTCCGCCTGGATAGATCGATCGATTCGTCGAAGCGAGCGTCTCTCCCGGGCGAAGAATATGCGGTACGTCATAGACGTAGTCAATATTCAATGAACCAAAACATAACGCCTTTCTCATGATTGACTCCTTTCTAAAACGTATCCTATCAAAGAAAGGACCGGAACTCTACCAACAAGGTTCGGCGACATTGCTGCTCATCGTGATTCGGCAATCAGGATGCTCCTGCAAGATCGTTACCGGAAAACGGGTTGAAATCGGGCCGTGGGCGGCATGGCGAACCACTGCGCGATGCCAATCGCGGAAGCAGTAAAGCCGGATTTTTCTTGAAGCGTAAATCTCACTGAACCCGATCGTTACCGATCGCCTGGGCATCGCATCCAGCGCTCCGTTCAACGAACCGATCGCATTCGCTATCTGCGTGTCCATAGCGATGTCCGCCACCCGAGTCTTGAGTTCCTTGAACTCCTCTACCGAAATCTCATCAGGCTCGTTGAACGCGACGTGGCCGTTGATCCCGAGCCCCCCGTAGCAGACATCCGCCCCGCCAAGCCGTTCGAGGGTTTCGGTGAGGAGACGAGGGTGGTCCGGATCCGGGAAGATCCGCTGCTTGGCATCCATCACGAGCTCTTTCCGGATCTTTTGGTATACCTCGCGGTGCATAAACCCGCGGAAGCTCAGATGACTGTCGAAATCGATCGGCCGGTCATGCTCATCAAGGTACTCATCCATGTTGAAAAACCATACATTTTTCAGTGATACGCGCTCTTCATTCACCCGCTGTACGAAATAGGGGTATTGCCCCACCGGTCCGACGGGGACGATGAAGACGGTCCGCTTGCCTGCGGTGTTTCGTTCCCTGATCGTATCGACCATGTCATCCGCCATCGAGCGGAACGTCTCCTCCGGTGTGGGAAGGACCGCGAGCGGAATCCTGGGATTGTCCAACAATGCTGTTTTGTCTTTTGTATAGATCGCCTTGTCGATCATGCTCACTCCTTTCCCTCGGCCATGCACAGATGAACGCTCGCTGTTTTGAACGCCCGAGGCAGGGCCAGAATGTTGGGTTCTTTGCCGACGTACTTCACCGCATCGCTCAAAGCCGATTCGAACGTCGGTCGGGTTTTCATTCCCATCGCCCGGGCGATCCCCGGCTCCATCGCTCCGACGATGTAGATCGCGCTGGCATGCTGTTCGGCGATATGGCCGCAGCTGATCATCGAGAACGCATGGAAGGGGTGGAACCCGTAGCTGTAGCGATACGCGTCGATGTACTCTTGGCGCATGCTGAAGGCCTCCCCGAAACGCTCGATATCGGGAAGGGTATTGGCATAATCCTTTTGGAAAAGTTCAAAGGTCTCGCGATAGGAGGGAAACTCCTCATCATGGAAGTAGCCGTTGCAGAGCGAGGAACAGATGATGACCGGGTTGTCCACCAGAACGCGTTTGTGTCGGATGATCTGGGCACTGATCGCCTGGAGGATGAAGATCGGGTTGGTGCCCATGCCGTTTCCGTAGTGGAACTCCTGCGGCATCCCGAACACCATGACATCGTACTTCTTTTTCGCCCAAGGCACGTAGGTCCGCTTGTCGGCAAGCGCCCAGGACGCCTTCTGAACCTCTTCCGCCGTTCCGGCGAACACCCCGATCTGGCGGCTGTTGGTATCAAGGACCGCATCACACACGAAATAGGGCTTGCCCATTCGCTCTTCCATGTACCGGCCGATCGCGTCAAACTTGCCGCGCATCTCCGAATGACTGTTCACCGGCACGAAGTCCTGTTTGTGCATCGTCGCCGGATTGTGGTGGCTCCCGATCGATTTCCAGTGGGTGAGGCCGGTCGCGCAGTGCTTGTAGCCGCCGCTGTAGCCTCCGTAGGGGTTTCCGAGGGCGTGACCGATCAAAATGGCGACGTCCGATTCGAAGACCTCCCGGTTCATGATCACCGGACAGTGATAGTGCGGCTCATGCCCAAGATCGATCAGGTTGTCCCAATCCTCGCTGTCGTGGTTGACGATCTGCCCCCAGGGATGAAAGCGGTCGAAGACCGCATCGCCAAGGATCGACCTGATCTCCCGATCGGTGTTTTTTCGGTGAAGGCCGTTTGAGCAGATCAGTTTGATGTTTCGTTCATCGGCTCCGGCGGCCAAGCATTGTTCGATGATCAGGGGAATCGAGACCTTTCGGTGGGAATCCGCTTGGAAGCCCCCTTTCACTTTATCGGGAAAAATGATGACGATCTTTGAATCCCTCGTTACCAGCTGACTCAACGGCTTCATTCCCAGGGGATTCTCCAATGCGGCTCTGGTCGCCCCGACGATGTCCTCCAGTACGGGAGGATCCTTCACCGTTTCACCGGGAATAAAGACGTCGGTGGTATCCGGCAGATTCGCTTCCATCAGCCCATGGCCGTATTCAAACGCTAATTTCATGACATGTTCCTTCCTCGTGTATAGTTTTCAACGATAGTTGCAAATTCATCGGGGTAAAATCCGATCTCGCCGCTGAAACGGGTCAGAGCGACAAGGCCCCCGGCCAAGGAACCGATCGATCCGATCGCCTCCGCATTCTCTTCCTTCAGGCCGCCGCCATAGACGAGCTCCATATCCGTGAACGATTTGATCTCTTTTGCGATGGAAGCGATCTCTTCAGCGGTGGGCGGGGTCTTTCCCGGTCCGATCGCCCAGATGGGTTCATAGGCGAGGGTGACCTGCGATTGATCGGTTCCGGCGAGACCGGCTTCAATCTGGTTTTGCAGGAGGCTTGTTCGAATGTTGACTTCATCGGCGTTCTCGCCGATGCAGTACAGCACGTTCAGCCCCGCTTTTTGCGCGGCGAGGACTTTTTCATTGAGAATCCGGTGGAGAGCTCCGAACAGCTCCTTTCCGGTCGCTCCGCCAAGTGAAAGAAGACGGGCAAGATCGCGGCGTTCTTCGCTGTGTCCGATCATCGTCCAGAGACATCCGAGGTCTTTCATCGCATTGGCGGTCCGCTCGGTGGTGAAGGCGCCGAAATTCCCTCCGATTTCCGTGTCCGCCCAGTGGACCGATTGGGATCCGAACGAGATAACATCGGCATCGGAAGCTTGGATGGCTCCGATGAGGTGAGCTTCGGGAAGAAATGCGACAAACCGCGTTTCCTTGGAATAAGAGCTGAGCAGCCCGGTGAGAGCGGAACCCAGAGTAGGCCCCCATTGAGCGCTTGGGGCCAGGCGATTGATCCCGCCGCGGTCGAAAGAAATATCAAACCGCTTAAGGTTTAAGAAAATCGTAGAAGCCATCGACATATCCTTTATCCAAATTTTTGTCTTGCGGGGACGTGCTATATATAATAGTTTAGGAGTGGTTTTTGGATTTGTAAAGAGAAAAAAGATGAAAAAAAACCTTTACAAATCAAAAATGTGGTGGAATAATGGAGTCAGATAGGTTAAAAGTTGGTTTTTAAGAGCAAATATTTGCCTATTTTAAAGACATCCATAGAAGATGCATGCCCGGTGACAGGGAGGGAGAAGATGGCAGAACAAAAAAAGAGCGCACGGAAATTGAAAGATTTCTCCGACGGCAGCGCCCGGATGCGCTACACGCTGATGACGGTTTCAATTATTGGTGGATTTTTCTTTTGGTATCTCATTACCCTCATCCCCACGATCAACACCTTTCTGGCAAGCCCGAAGCAGGTGCTTCGAGCCTTGATCAGCGAGTCAAAAGCCGGAGGTCGATACTGGAAGGACATCTCCATTTCGCTTCAACGGGTTCTCATCGGCTTCGGTTTGGCGTTTGTCGCCTCGATTCCGGTGGCATTTTTGATGGGTTGGTATCCCAAAGTCCGAAATCTCATTGAGCCTTGGATCCAGTTCATGCGGACGATTCCCCCGATTGCGCTGATCCCGCTGGTGATTTTAGCGATGGGACTCGGCGAACCGCCGAAGTACACGATCATCTTCATCGCCACGTTCCTAGTGATGGTGGTAACCATTTACCAAGGAGTGAAGGAAGTCGACAAGACCCTGATCAAGGCTGCGTACACCTTCGGGGCAAAGGACCGGGATCTGTTCATCGACATCATCATTCCCGCATCATTCCCCTTCATCCTTGTCGGTGCGCGCCTGGGAATGGCCTCGGCGCTTACGACCCTGATCGCAGCTGAGTTGACCGGGACGATCTTCGGTCTTGGAGCCCGGATTCAGGGAGCGCAGCAGTTCATGGATACGGCGATCGTTCTTCTCGGAATCATCACGATCGGAGTTATCGGTTTTATCTTGGACAAGATTCTGTTGTTCATTGAAAAGAATTTGACAAAGTGGAAGTAGGATGACGATGAAAAAGCCCTTGATTATCATTAAAGACGTTCGAAAAGAGTTTATCGTTGAAAAGAAACCGAATGTTGTCGCCCTCAATGGGGTGAACCTCGAAATCGAAAAGAATGAGTTTGTCTGCGTCGTCGGTCCTTCGGGATGCGGAAAGACCACATTGCTCAACATCATCGCCGGCTTGGAAACATTTGACAGCGGAAGCGTCACGATGCACGGGGAGGATATCATCGGACCGGGTCCGGAGCGCGGAGTGATCTTTCAGCAATATGCGCTCTTTCCTTGGATGACGGTCCGGAAAAACATCGAATATGGCCTTAAGTTCATCACGAAAGCCGATGGTTCCCGCTATACGAAAGAAGAGAAACGCGCCCTTGCCGAGCATTACATCAAGATGGTGAATCTCACCGGCTTCGAGGACAGCTATCCGAAAGCGCTCAGCGGCGGAATGAAGCAGCGGGTGGCGATCGCCCGCGGGTATGCGCTGAACAGCGAAGTCCTCTTGATGGACGAACCCTTCGGAGCGCTGGATGCGCAGACCCGGGCGCAGCTTCAGGAAGATCTCCTCCGAACGTGGGAGAGCGAGAAGAAGACGATCTTCTTCATCACCCACGACGTCGACGAAGCGGTCCTGCTTTCATCACGGGTGGTGATCATGAGCGCCCGTCCCGGCCAGATCAAGGAGATCGTTCCGGTCGATCTGCCCTATCCGCGGACCCAGGCGACAAAGATGGAGAGCGAGTTCATAAAGATCAAGAACTATATTTGGGATACGGTCTACAAGATGTACCTGGAGATTCCCAAGTAAGGATACAAAGAGCCGCAGAAGTGGTTCAACAGGAGGAATGCTATGAAGAAAGCATTAGTAAGTTTGCTCGTTATTACACTGGCGATGACGATGGTTTTCGCCGCCGGAGCCAAGGAGGAGGGGAAGACGGGTCTGGTAGACGTCCGCCTTGGCATTCACGCCAATGAGGGCGGCACGCCTCTGGCAGCGGTCGCCGCCGAGAAGGGGTTCTTTGAAAAGCACGGAATCAATCCGATATTCACCATCGTTGAAAGCGGACCGGCCGAGATGACCGCGATGCGCGCCGACAACCGCACCCTTGATATTGGATATATCGGCGCCGGTGTCGCGTGGAACCCAATCGACGGGGCCGGAAACCAGCTTTCCTTCGTATATCTTGATTGTCTCTCGAACGCCGAGATGCTTGTCGCCAAGAAAGGGGTCTTCAAGGATGCCAACGGTGACGGAAAGTATGACTTTGAAGAGATCTATCAAGGCCTGAAGGGGAAGAAGGTATATATCGAAGTCGGTACAACCCCCGGCGGCTGGTTTAAAACTCTCTTGAATCTGATCAACGAAGGCCGACCCGTCAACCAGCAGCTGTGGATCAGCAGCGAAACCGCTTCCTACATCGCCGGATACAAGGCACCGAACACCAACGCCGCCAACAGGGTCGAAGTGGTGAACACCCTGAACTCCAACCTTCCGGCCGGCATGGCAAGCGCCGCCGGCGGCATGGACATCGTCGTCGGGTTCTCTCCTGCGACCAGCACGATCATTCGGACCAACCCCAATACTGAATTGGTTGCAACGACCGTTTCCCACTTCCCGCCGTCGGCATCCTTCCCGTCAACATGGGTTGCCTCCAACAAGTGGATGGAAGAGAATCCCGAAGTAGCCCAGGCGTTCATCAATGCGTTGTATGAAGCGTCGGTCTGGAGGGCGGAAAACATCGATGAGGCGATGAGAATCGGCGAGCGATTGAGTCAGAAACCGGAAGGCACGTTTGATCCGTTCAACCTTGTGGCTCCCTCCAAAAAGGATCTCCAAGCCTGGTTTGCCAATAAGGATGGCGCCGGATATCATTACCTGAAAGGGTTGTACAACGTGGCTAAAGGAAACGTTCCCGCAGGAAACAAGGTGAAGAGCTTTGAAGAGGCGTTCAACGATACGTTCCTCCTCAAGGCGATCGCCACCCTGTAAGTGGATAAACCATCTGCATTGGCAGGGAGATGCCTTGCCAATGCGGATCTCTTGTTGATGGAGCATGCCGTGTCATTTGAAGTAACGATTTCCGGAATCAAAGAAGGCGCCGTCGACTCCTTCATTCTGTACAACGAAGGGCTTATTCAAAGCGGTCTTTCCGCCGAGGCGTATGCCGAGGGACCGTTGGGATGGTTCGATCCCAACACCTCAATGCAATCGCTTCAGGCGATACAAAGCCTTGCCGCCCGGGTGCAGGCACGGTTCGATCTGCTCATCGTCATTGGAATCGGCGGTTCGAACCGGGGTGCCGTGGCGGCGGTTGGCGCACTTTCTCCGACGGGAACAGAACTGTTTTTTGCCGGGGATACGCTCTCGGCGACACAGCTGGCAAAAGCGATCCGCTTGGTTCAGGAGCGAAACGCAGCCCTGTGCGTCATTGCCAAGGATTTCAACACGATCGAGCCGGGAATCACATTTCGGATGCTTCGCAAAGAGCTCGAACGGAAATACGGATCCTCTTCCCATGAACGAATCATAGCGATCGGTTCGGGCGGCGAAGGTCAGCTCCACCATCTTGCTCAGCGTCATCAGTGGGAGTTTTTGGCGTTTCCAGCCGATATCAATGGTCGTTATTCCGTCCTGAGCACGGTAGGCCTGTTCCCCATGGCGGTTGCAGGGGTGGATATCGAAAGCCTGATCGCCGGCGGGATCGCCGAGCATCAACGGCTTACGACGCTCAAACCGCTGATGAATCCGGCAGTTCGCTATGCGGCGATCCGGAATCTGCTGAGTAAACAGGGAAGCATCATTGAAGCGCTGGTGATCTTTGAGCCGGCCTTGGAGGGGTTCGCCCGCTGGTGGGTTCAGCTTTTCGGCGAAAGCGAAGGAAAAAAGGAGGGAGCTCTGTTTCCGACGTACTTCTCCTATTCGGAAGATCTTCATGCGATCGGTCAATATGTTCAGGAAGGACCGCGCATCATCGTTGAAACGTTTCTCAACTATACCTATAAATCATCGCCGCTGGTGATCGAGCCTTCTTGCGAGATTCAAGACCGATTCGACTACCTCGATGATCGTCCGTTCGATACGCTCAATGAAGTTGTCTACCAAGCCGCCTTGAACGCTCACGCCTCCGACCAACGACCGGTGATCGAGCTTTCGAGCTCGCAATCGATTTCCGCCTATTCGCTTGGGCAGTCATTCTATTTTTTCCTCTTTAGCGTATATCTCTCTTCGCTGCTCCTCGGAGTGAATCCCTTCACACAGGATGGGGTGGAAGGGTATAAGAAGAACATGTATCATCAGTTGGGAAAGGGAAAGGTGTGGCCAGACTAAAAGATATCGCGAAAGAGACAGGGCTGTCGATCTCGACGGTTTCCCGGATTCTCTCAAATGACCCCAATCGATCATTCAGTGACGAGGCGATCGCCAAAGTCCAGGAAGCAGCGGGTCGATTAGGGTATTTTGAGAAATATCGGATGCGTTCGAAAGCCTTGACGACGATGCGGCTGTCCATCGCCTGCATCCTCACCAGCGATCATGAAACCTATCTTTCCCCGTTCTTTGCGGCGCTTCTGGAGGGTGTTCAGGAAGAGGTGTTCCGCCAGAGTTCCCGCAACGCACTGACGTTCCATACCCTGTACGTTAAGGACCCGAGCTTTCCCGCTTTTTTGGAAACGACCAACCTCGACGGGGCGATTATTCTCGGACGAACGACGATCGATACGATTCAAAGGCTGAAACGGAGCATTCCCACCTTGCTCTATGCGGGAGTGAACCGTTTGGGAAATGGAGTGGATGAAGTGATCTGCGATGCGGAAAGCGCCACAAAAGAAGCGGTGGAGCATCTGCTTGCACTCGGCCACCGGGCGATCGGGTTCATCGGGCACATCCCGCAAAAAGATGAGACGATCAACGAGCACCGGTTTAATGGATATCTGGGAGCTTTGCGGAAGGCGGGGATCGAATATGACGATTCACTGGTCGTCAATACGATTTTGACCGCTACAGGAGGCTATCAAGCGACGAAAACGCTCATCAGCCGGGGAAAGATTCCCACCGCGATCTTCTGCAGCAATGACACCGTGGCGATGGGGGTGCTGAAAGCGCTTGATGAAGCGGGTATCCACGTTCCGAACGATCTGTCGCTCATCGGCTTCGACAACATCGAAGCGACGGCGTTCACCAAGCCCGCGTTGACGACGATCGATATTCCCAAGCGGGATCTCGGAAGGCTTGCCGTCAAGACTCTTTTGGATCGGATTGAAAGCAAGCGGACATTCCCGATCAGCGTCCGGCTCCCATTCACGCTGATTCGGCGGGAGAGCTGCAAAGAGGTGGCCGATGAATGAGTCGTTGCTGATCAGAGGCGGAAAGGTCTATCGGAATGGAAGATGTGAAGAGCTGGATTTGTTCATCAAGGATGGAGCATTCGCCGGCTTCGATCGGGATCGTCCCGCCGGAGAGGTGTTTGAAGCGGAAACTATGCATGTGATCCCCGGAATGATCGATATCCATACCCACGGGGCGGTGGGGGTGGATTTCAACCTCTTTGCCGATGAACGGGAGATAGAGAAGGTTGTCGGTTTCTTTGCTTCCAAAGGGGTGAGCGGGTTTCTGCCGACGGTTCTCACCGATGAGCCCGAGGTGATGAAAACCCAGCTTTCCAAGCTTACCCGACCGGCATTGCTCAAACGCTTTCCCCAGATTCTCGGGATTCATCTGGAAGGACCGTTTCTCAACGCCTCCTATAAGGGAGCGATGAAGGAAGAGCTCCTGAAGGAGTGCGACCTTTCCTGTTTTGACGAGCTGCAGGATGCAGCTCGCGGGATGATCAGAGTGATCACCCTTTCCCCTGAGGTACGGGGTTGCAGAACCTTGATCAGAGAGTTGACCGGACGGGGAGTCCGAGTCAGCCTCGGGCACAGCGGAGCCGGCTACGAGGAGACGATCGGAGCGATCGACGCCGGAGCGAGTTCCACCACCCACATCATGAATGCGATGAAGCTGCTCCACATGCACGATCCGGCGATCCTCACCGCGGTCCTGGAGCGTGACATCTATGCGGAGATGATCGTTGACGGCTTCCACCTCCATCCACCGATCGTCCGGCTGTTGCTCAAGATAAAAGGGTGGGATCGGATGATCGCCGTTACGGATTCGATCATGGCGGCGGGGTATCCCGACGGCGAGTATCTCCTTGGCCCCAACCGGGTCGTCGTCAAGGACGGGGATGCGAAACTTGTCGAGAACGGCGTCCGGGCCGGTTCGACGCTGACGATGGACAAAGCGCTGAGAAATCTTCTTGATTTTACCCGGGTCCCGCTTCAGCGGATCGTCCCGCTTCTTTCCACCAACGCCGCCCGAATGCTCGGATTGTCGGACTTGGGGGAGATCGCCCTTGGAAAACGGGCTGATGCGACGATCCTGGATTCATCAATGGATGTGGTCGCCACCATCACTTCAGGCAAAATAGCTTATCGGAGAGAAGAATGAAGAAACGTCTTTTGGTTGTTCATGGCGGAGCCCCCACTGCGGTCATCAATGCTTCGCTGTACGGCGTCATTAAAGAAGCCGAAGGTCGGTACGGGAAGATCTACGGAGCCAAAGGCGGTTCGGGGGGAATCCTGAAGGAAGCATTCGTCGACCTTCTTTCCCTGCCGAAGGAAGCGATTGAACGTCTCCCTCATACTCCGGGCTCGATGATCGGAACCAGCCGCGATCACATCGATGCCGCTTCCTATCGGAGGATCGTCGACATTCTCATCGCCAATGAAATAGATACCGTGCTCTTCAATGGAGGGAACGGGTCGATGGATACCGCGGGAAAAATCGCTCGGGAGATCCAAAAGCGAAATCGTCCGATCAGGATAATCGGCATTCCCAAAACGATCGACAACGATATCGCCGTCACCGACCATGCTCCCGGCTTTGGAAGCGCCGCTCGCTATCTCGCTGCTTCCGTTCAGGAGCTTGCCGCCGATGTGGCGGCTCTGCCGATTCATGTCTCGGTGATCGAATCGATGGGCCGGAATACGGGTTGGCTGACCGCCGCCGCGCTTATCGCAAGGCGCGAAGGCATCTACGGCCCCCATCTCCTGTATGCCCCCGAACTCGCTTTTGACGAAGAGCGCTTCCTGGATGAAGTCTCCTCCCTCTATAAAAAACATCGGCACGTCGTCGTCGTGGCCAGCGAGGGACTGCGCACTGCGAATGGCGATCCGATCGTCGAGCCGATCTTCAAGACCGGCCGTTCAGTGTACTACGGCGATGTGAGCGCCCACCTTGCGATGCTGGTGATCAAACGCCTTGGAGTCAAAGCCCGAAGTGAAAAACCGGGAATTCTCGGGCGTTCCTCGATCGCCTTTCAAAGCTCCGTCGATCGCGACGAAGCGATTCTCGTCGGCAGGAAAGCCGTTCAGGCGGCCTTGGACGGCAACAGCGAAGTGATGGTCGGCTTTAAGCGAATCAGTAATGAACCCTATCGCGTCGAGCCTGTTCTTATCCCGCTTGAAGAGGTGATGCTCCACGAAAAGACCCTTCCGATGGAATATCTGCCTTCCTTCGGAACCGTCGATGAATCATATCTTTCCTGGTGCAAGCCGCTCATCGGAGGCCCGCTCGCCGACTTCAGTCCGGTGCTGTGATCAGATTTGAACCGGCTCCTGCAGGGTGATCGTCCCGAGGATCGTCCTTTCCCGGGCACCGGTGGCGAGCGGGAAGTTGGACGGTCGCCTGTTCAATGACTCATGGGCAAGAAAGGCGAACGCCATCGCCTCCCGTCCCTGGTCGGGAACACCATACGCTTCGCCGGTCACTATTTCACGGTCGAGATAGGATTCAAGGTAGGAAAGAAGCGTCTTGTTCCGGGCTCCGCCGCCACTGACAACCACCCGGTCAAGGCCGTGCCGAGGCATCACGAAGCGCTTGTAGCTGTCGGCGATCGACCAGGCGGTAAATGCGGTGGCCGTAGCGATGAGGTCTTCGAACGGGAGGTGTTCCGCCATTTCGATCAGGCGCTGAACGTAGGGAGCGCCATAGACCTCCCTGCCGGTTGATTTCGGGGGTGAAAGGGCGAAGTAGGGGTCGTCCATCAGGCGATGCAACAAAGTTTCATCGATCTTTCCCCGGGAAGCGAGCGAGCCCCCGTCATCATAGGGGCGGCCGGCAAAGCGCTGGGCAAGCGCATCGATGATCATGTTGCCCGGTCCGGTGTCAAACGCATAGAGCTCGCCCGCTTTAGGCAGAACCGTCACGTTTCCGATTCCCCCGATATTCTGCACCGCAACGGTCTTGCCCGCTTCACTGAAGAACAGGTGGTCGATGATGAGAGCCAGAGGAGCTCCTTCACCCCCAAGGGCGACATCGGCGGAGCGGAAGTCGCTGATGACCGGAATTCCCGTTCTGAGGGCGACGATCTGGGGATTGCCGATCTGAAGCGTACCGCCGATTTCAAAGGGACGGGTGATTCCGGGAAAGGGTAGTTTTGTGGGAGCGTGCCAGATCGTCTGCCCGTGCATCCCGATCGCGGCGATCTCCTTCGGATCCACCTTCGTTTTTGAAAGGAGTCGAAGAACGGCCCGGGCGTTCCATTCACCCAGTCCGAAATGGGCTCGGGTGAGCGCATCGATGTCCATCATCCGAGCCGAGCAAAGCCCAAGCAGGAGGGTCTTGAGCTCGGGGGCATATTCGACCGAGGCGAGATCAAGCAGCTTGACCGCTTTGATTGCGGAATCTTCTTCGGTTATTTCGACGAGAACCGCATCGATTCCATCCATCGAAGTGCCGCTCATGAGGCCGATGAACAACGAGGTCTTTTTCATATGAATCAGTATATGATACATAATTTCACAACGCAATAAATATTGAAACAATTTTTCTTTACAACGGATTGGGTCGATGATACAGTTAGGAGTGCGAGGAGAGAAACGTATGAAATATGGGATCGACTATGCACTGGATTCGCTTACTACCGAGCAGCGTAATGTCCGAACTTCCAACATTGATGAGATGACTACGCTGCAGGTGCTTCAGTTGATCAACGATGAAGATAAAAGCGTCCCCTATGTGGTTGAAACCCAGATTCCTCGAATCGAAACCCTCATTGAAGATATCGTTGCCGCCTTCAGGAAAGGCGGAAGACTCTTTTATATCGGAGCGGGCACCAGCGGCCGATTGGGGGTTCTCGATGCCTCCGAGTGCCCTCCGACCTTCGGAGTGAGCCCCGAGATGGTCCAAGGGGTCATCGCAGGCGGTCGCGAGGCTCTCGTCCGGGCGGTCGAAAATGCGGAAGACCATGAAGAAGACGGGATTGACGAGCTCATCAAGCGAGGATTCACCAAGGATGACGTACTCGTCGGTCTTACCGCCAGCGGCCAAGCCCCCTATGTGATCGGGGCGATGAAGTGGGCCCGATCGATCGGAGCGGTGGTCGGGGCGATCAGCTGCAATGAACACTCAAGAACATTCCTCCACGCCGATCATCGGATCTTCCTGGACGTCGGACCGGAAGTCCTTACCGGTTCGACGCGGATGAAAGCCGGAACGGCGCAGAAACTCGTGTTGAACATGCTCACCACCACCAGCATGATCCGGCTGGGGAAGGTCTATGGGAACCTGATGGTCGACCTTACTCCGGTCAACGCGAAACTGGTGGAGCGGTCCAAGCGCCTGATTCAGCAAGCAACCGGCTGCAGTTCCGAAGAAGCGGCCGAGGCGTTTGAAGAATCGGGGCGCAGACCCAAGCGGGCGATCGTGATGATTCTGCTCGGCATCGGCTTGGATGAGGTGATGAAGCTTGAAGCGATCAACAACGGACCGATCGTCGAAATGATCCGCACATACCGCAAAGAGGAGAAGGGCCAGGAATGAACGCAGAGCACCTTGAGTACGAAATCGCCGGAGCTCTGAGGGAGATTAACGGCAAATATGCGAATCTCAGCGATTCGGAACGAAAAGTCGCGGATTATGTTATCGCAAATCCCAAAAAAGCCCTCCACTTCACGGTCCGGGAGCTTGCCAAGCAAAGCGGAACAAGCCAAGCGGCGATCACCCGGTTTTGCCGGCATATCGGTTTTGACAGCTTCAACAACTTCAAGATTCGCCTTGCTCTGGACGTGTTTGACACGTTTGACGAACTGTACACGCCAAACCTCGATCTGGAGTCGGAGACATCTCCGCTTGCGGTAACCCGGACGGTTATCGCTCAGACCCAACGAGCCCTCGGCTCTCTTGAAGCTCTCGTTTCCGAAGAGGTCCTCTTGGCGTGCATCGAAGCTCTCCGAGCGGCTCAATCGATCATTCTCTTCGGGGTGGGGGCCTCGGGGGTGGTCGCTCTCGATCTGATGCAGAAACTCACGCGATTGGGAATGCGGGTGTTCTATTCCGCCGAGGTCGACCTTCAGCTTACCGTCGCTTCGACGTTGACCGCAAACGATCTTGCCTTCATCATCTCCTATTCCGGCGAAACCGAGGTGATGGTGGAGGTGGCCAACCAGGCAAACAAGCGGGGCTGCCCGATCATCGCCCTGACGATGGAGAATCCCAACACGATTCAAAACCTTGCCGATTACAAACTTCGCGTCCCGGCGACCGAGCGGATTTACCGCCAGGGGGCGGGTACGAGTCGAATCAACCAGCTGGCGATCATCGATATCCTTTATTCCCTGTTGGTATCAATGAACCTCGATGCTTCAATTCAAGCGATTGAAGAAACGATGGCAATCACTCATAGGAAGCAGAGCCGTGGGTAATGAGTTGTTGCGCCAAGATCCGAGCCCCTTCAAGTCCCCCTTCCACAGCAAGGTGGATTTCAAGGCGTTCATCCAGATGCTTGAGAAGCAATTCATGGAGCAAGGGATTGTGCACGATCGTTCCGCCGGAGATGATCAGCCGTTTGGGATACGGTTCCTCAAGGCGCTTTTGAACCGACGAAACCAGAAGCCCGAGTTCACGGGCGGCTTCTTCAATGATGCTGAGAGCAAGGAGATCTCCCTGTTCGGCAGCTTGGGCTACAACCAGGGTGAAGCGGGCGATTTCACTTTTTGTCCGCTCCGAGGAATTGAAAAAGGAGATCGCTTGGCTGTAATCCGGGAGTTTGAAGAAAGCGAGCAGCTCTTTTCCCATCCGGGTGGGCAGATCCCGCTTTTCGACGGAACGAAGGGTCCGACCGATCGCCTCGCGGGCGATCCACCAGCCCGAACCTTCGTCGCCAAGCGCCGACCCCATGCCGCCGCTGCGGACTTCCGATCCATGTTCGTTTCGTCCGAGGGCTACCGAGCCGGTGCCGCTGATGAGGCACAGACCGAGTCGCCTCGGATCGTTCATCGCGAGCAGCAGGTGGATATCCGTCACCAGCAGAAGGGGAAGCTCGCTTCCGAGGATCTCCTTGAGGGCCGCTTCCCAGCGAGTCCGCTCTTCCGCCCGGGCAAGACCGGAGTTGCCGAAACAGAAGCTCAGAATCGGCCGACCTTCGAGGCGGGATCGGATATCTTCGATCAGGAAGCGGACGGTCCGGACCGCTTCGTCAAAGCCGACGACATACGCATTGCTCGAAGAGCCCGTCGCATGGGCTATGAGCGTGCCATGCCGGTCCCACGCTCCGATTCGGCAGGTCGAGCCGCCGCCGTCTCCGCCCAGATAGATTCCTTCCATACCATGAGTATGGAAGAGGATCATCGGTATTGCAAGGAGGGAAGGGCATGATGAAATCCGTTCTCTCCCCGCTTCGCGGCAAGCGGGTCGCTCTGGTAACGAATCAAAGCAGCTTCACCCCCGATTGGAAGAGCAGCCGGCTCCATCTCCATGAACTGATCGGGCTTTCTTGCCTGTACGCCCCCGAACACGGCCTCGGCGGATATGTGGATCGGGGCGAGGGGGTTGCGGACACGACCGATCCGCTTACCGGTCTTCCGGTTCGAAGCCTCTATCGAGGGGAGAAGGCTCAACGGGCGACCTTTGACGATCTCGATCATCTGATCTTCGACATCCAGGATGTCGGAGTCCGGTTCTACACCTACATCTCCACCCTTCGACAGATCATGGAGACGGGAATCCCCGTCACCGTGATCGATCGCCCCAATCCGTTGGGGGGACGGGTCGTCGAAGGGGTCGTGCTTCGCCCTGAGGATGAAAGCTTCGTCGGGCCGAGGGGGCTGCCGATCCGGTACGGGCTTACGATCGGGGAACTGGCCCATTGGATGAATGAAGAATATGAGCTGGGGTGCGATCTTACGACGATCGACCTGTTTCCTTGGTGGCGGGACGATCTTTGGTGGAACAAGATCGTTCCGTGGGTCATGACCAGCCCGGCGATCGCCCATCAGGAGGGTCTCTTCTTCTATCCCGGGATGTGCCTGTTGGAAGCAACCAATCTGCATGAGGGGCGGGGCACCAGCGCCCCGTTTGAGCTGCTCGGTGCGCCGTTCATCGATTCGAATCGATTGGCGGACGAGGTGAGGCGACTGGACTTGGACGGGGTCGTGTTCACCCCGATCTCCTACACCTCCCATGGCGGCGATCTTGTCCATGGCCTGTACGGTCATATCACGGATGTCCGCACCTTTATGCCCGTCGAAACGGCGGTGCGAATTCTTTCGCTGATCATTCGGATGTATCCGAAACAGATTGTTATCACCAAGCATTTCAGGGCGTTGGCGGGCTTCGATTCCGCCGAGCTTGAGGATCCGGAGAAGGTGGTCGAGCGGATGAAGGCCGAGAGCGCGGATTTCGCCGGGGCGACAAAGAGGTATTACCGATATGACTAGAGAAGAACTGCGACTGATGATCGGACAACATCTCGTATGCGGGTTTGACGGAACCGAGATAAGCAAAGAGTTCCGCAGGGCGGTTTCAAATCACAAGATCGCCAATGTCATCCTCTTCGCTCGAAACATCGAAAGCAAGGAACAGCTGATGAAGCTGACGGCCGATATTCAAAAGCTGGTTCGCTCGGAATGCCATACCGATGCGCTGATCTGTGTAGACCAGGAGGGGGGCATGGTTACCCGTCTCTCTTCGGATTTTACCAACATCCCCGGGGCGATGGCTCTTTCAGCGACGGGCAAGAGCAGGAATGCCTATGATGCCGGATTCCTCACCGCAACCGAGCTCCGCTCATGCGGGGTAAACGTCGATTTTGCTCCCACCTTGGATGTGAACTCCAACCCGGACAATCCGGTGATCGGCGTGCGCAGCTTCTCGGATGACCCTTCGACGGTGAGCGAATTCGGCGTTGCGATGGCTCGGGGACTTCAGGAAGGGGGCGTGATGGCGTGTGGGAAACACTTCCCCGGACACGGTGATACCCATATCGACAGCCACCTCAGCCTACCGACCGTCACGGGAAACATTTCCGCTCATCTCCAGCCGTTCAAAGCGGCGATAAACAATAAGATTGAGGGAATCATGACGAGCCACATCCTCTTTCCGGAGCTTGAGGATCGGAATCTTCCGGCGACGATGAGCCGAACGATCCTCACCGATCTTCTGAAAAAGGAGATGGGTTTTGAAGGCTTGGTGTTCAGCGACTGCATGGAGATGAAAGCGATCGCCGACAACTGGGGGACGGTCGACGGAGCGTTGATGGCCCTTCGAGCCGGGGTGGATATCGTCTGCATCAGCCACCATGTTAATCTGGGTGTCGAAGTGGTCGAACTGATGGAAAAGGCGATCCAGGATGGAACCTTTGGTATGACCGAGTTCATGGAGCTCAAGAAGAGTACTCAAAAGATCCTCAGGCAAAAAAAGAGATTGGCGGAGGTTCCGGTCAAGCCCTCTTCGATCATCGGTACGAAGGAGCATACGCACCTGAATCGGGAGCTTCACGAACAGTCGATCACGTTGGTGAACGATGCTCCCTTCACGCTGGGAGCGAACCCCCTGTTCATCGGACCTCGTCCGTTCCGGGCGACGAACGTCTCCGATGACGGAAAACAGCGACACTTCGGGGCCGCTCTTGCGGATCTGATGGGTGGCGACCACCTTCTTGTCGGGGACAATCCGACCGAAGATGAAATCGGCGAGGTCGTTAAGCAGGCAAAGAACTATCAGAGTGTGGTGCTTGGAACGTATAACGGCCATCTCCATCGCGGACAGCTGACCTTGGCAAATGCTTTAAGGGAGGTAACTCAGGTGTGCGTATTCGCCTTGCGGAATCCCTACGACCTTTCCTCCTTGAATCCTTCGATTCGTTCCTACGCCGCATGGTCGTATACTCCGATGACCTTTGAAGCGATCGCAAGGGTTTTGAAAGGTGAAATTCAAGCGACCGGTCTCCTGCCGGTTCATTTGGGAGGAAGAACCGATGCCTGACATGCTGGTCAAACTCTATGAGCTTCCCGGCTCAAGCGAGCTGCTCAAGGATCTTGCGAAGGAGAAGATTCGAATCCATCGAGCCCTTGCTCCCGACAAGGAGCGGGTATTGAACTGGGTGGGCGAACACTCCACGGCAGGGGCAAGAAGCGAAGCGGACGTGTGCTTTGCAAATCAGCCTATTTCTCTCTTTCTTGCAACGAGGAAGCGGGAGATTCTGGGGTTCGCCTGTTACAACGCGACGGCGAAGAACTTCTTCGGTCCGACGCATGTGCTGAAATCGATGCGGGGAAAGGGGATTGGAAAAGCGCTCCTGATCGCGAGCCTGGAGGCCCTCAAGGCGGAAGGGTATGCATATGCGATCATCGGCGGGGTAGGTCCGGCCGAGTACTATGAGAAAACGGTGGGAGCGACGATTATTGAAGGTTCGACTCCGGGCATCTATCGGGATTACCTCGGAAGCGGATTGGTTTTTGATGATGAATAGGGGGATGAAATGCATCCCATAGCAGTGAATGAGAAACCGGTTGAGGTTTTTCACATATAACTTAAAGGAGGGTATCTATGAAAAAAGTCCTAGGTATCACACTCGTGTTGGTCACATGTGTCCTTCTTGGCGTAAGCGCTCAAGGGGCGAAGGAACAGGTGGTTAAACCCTTGGAGTTTTCCGTATTCTACTCCGATAATGCAACGCTTCCGTTCAAGGATACGTGGCTCACGGTCACCGAGATTCAGAAGCGGACAGGAGTGAAGGTGAATTGGGAGATCATCCCGATCGCGGATTACAAAACGAAAGTCTCCCTTGCGTTGAACACCGGAACCAACGCTCCGGATGTGATCTTGTATCAGTCAACGAAGGGTGAAAATGCGGCTCTTGCGCTCAACGGAGCGATCGTGCCGATCAGCGATTATCCGGAGTGGACCCCTCACTTCAACGCTCGAGTCAAGGAGTTCGGTCTGGAGAACGATGTCGATCTGTTGAAACTCAAAGACGGCAAACGGTATTACATGCCGGCTCTCTTTGATGTACCGTTCTACGACGGTGGATTGATTCTCCGCGAAGATCTGCTGAAAAAGTACAATCTTCCCGTACCCAAGACGTTTGACGATCTGTATCGCGTGCTGAAAGAGTTCAAGCGCCATGCTCCCGACTCCTATCCGCTCACGATTCTGGCAGGCCCGCGGGTTCTCTATCGCATGACGATGCCCTCATGGGGAGTCTCCCTCGGTAAGAACGGCGCGAGCGGCACGAACACCCTGAGCTGGGACTACGACAAGAAGCAGTACTTTGCCGGAGCGATCAGCGAAGAGTACAAGAGTTACATCACGTTCTTCCGCAAGCTCTATGCCGAAGGTCTGCTGGATCCCGAGATGGCCGAGCCGATCGACGGCGACCGCTGGACCCAGAAGCTTGCAACCGGCAAGGCGATGGCTTCCTATGCGTACTACGACCAGATCGGCGGAGTCGAAGCGAACAGCACCATTCCGGGCTTCAAGCTGCAGATGTATCCGGCTCTTGCCGGTCCGGCCGGAGCTCACCACCAGGAGAAGAGCCGAACCGGTGGCGGTGTCATGTTCCCGATCAAAACCAGCCGTCGTGCCGATTTCGAGCAGCTCGTCCGAGCGGTGGATGAGATGTTCTTCTCCGAAGAGAACGCCAAGCTCTGGTGTCTCGGTGTCGAAGGCGTCACCTACACGGTCCAGAATGGCAAGATCGTGTTCGCCGACGAGTTCGTGAACGCCAAGGAAGGCATCTACAAGAGCATGCAGGTCAAGCATGGAACCGGAAGCGATGTAACGCAGATGGTCTGGGTGAACGCCCGCGAGATGACGAAGTACGACGATAACTACGCCCGAATCAACGCTGAAGTTGAAGCGATGGGTGATGTGATTCGCTACATCCCGCCGACTCCGAAGTTTGATGACAAACAGGCAGAGGAAGCCGGATCGCTGCAGACTCCGCTCCACGACGCTTGGGAACGCTGGAACTCCGCATTCCTCACCGGAGCGAAGTCGATCGATCGGGACTGGAACGCCTATGTCCAGGAGATGAAGAATCTCGGAATCGATCGGTTCCTCGAGCTGTATAACTCGAATCTGTAAGTTTCAGGGGGGACGTGTGATGAAGAAACAGGAAAAAGCAAAAGCATATTTCTTGAGATACTGGCAACTCTACGCGATGTTGATCATCCCGCTCTTGTATTTTCTTCTCTTTAAATACGTCCCCCTCTTTGGAAACGTGTTGGCGTTTCGGCGCTATCGACCGGGAATGGGTCCCTTTGGGACGGAGTGGGTGGGACTGCACTATTTTCAGCGGTTCTGGGGCGATCCGGCGTTCTGGCGGGCGTTTCGAAACACGCTGGTATTGAGTCTGCTCAATCTGGTGGTCAATTTCCCCATTCCCATCGTCTTTGCGATTCTGTTGAACGAGGTTCGTATTCTTCCCTTCAAAAAAGCGGTTCAGACCGTGTCGTACATGCCGCGTTTCATCTCCACGGTCGTCGTGATCGCAATTCTGGGTGAGCTGCTTTCCCCTTCCACGGGAATCGTGAACATCATACGGATGAACGTCTTCGGACAAAAGGCGATCTACTTCATCAATGAAGCCAAGTACTTCCGGTGGATATACATTTTCGTCGACACCTGGCAATACACCGGATGGACGGCGATCATCTATCTTGCCGCGATCACGGCGATTCCCGCCGATCTGTACGAGGCGGCCACGATCGACGGAGCCACCCGGATCCAGCAGATCTTCTACGTAACGATCCCTTCGATCATGCCGACGATCATGGTGATGCTCATATTAAATGTCGGCCGGCTGTTGTCACTGGGCTTTGAAAAGGTTCTTCTGCTCTATACTCCGGACAACTCGATGGTCAGCGACATCATCGACACGCTGGTGTACCGAACCGGCCTTGCCAACCAGAACTACTCCTACGCTACGGCGATCGGGCTCTTCAGCGGAATCATCGGAGTGATTCTGGTTTCCTCTTCGAACTTCCTCAGCAGGAAGATCACCGGTGAAGGAGTGTACTGATGAAATCCTACAGCGACCGTTCAACAATTCTTTTTCAGATTCTCGTCTACACCGTGATGATTTTCACCCTTTTGGTCACCTTGATTCCCCTTATTTCAATGGCGGCTCTTTCGCTTTCAAGCTCGAAGGCGATCGTGAACAACGAGGTGTTCCTGTGGCCTAAAGGCCTCACCTTTGAAGCATATCGACAGATTTTCACCTACCCGAACTTCTTCCGGGCGTATGGCAATACGTTCTTCTATACGTTCTTCGGGACGGCGATCAGTCTGGTGGTGATGATTTTCTTCGCGTTTCCACTGAGCAAACCCGCGTTGAAAGGAACAAAGTTTGTATTGAAGCTTGTGGTCTTTTCGATGTTTTTCTCCGGAGGCTTGATCCCCAATTACCTGTTGATCTCCAATCTCGGCTTGACCAACACCCGTTGGGCGATTCTCCTGCCGTTTGCGATCAACCAATTCAACCTGATTCTTCTCATCAACTTCTTCAAGTCGATTCCGATCGACTTGGAGGAAGCTGCGATCATCGACGGGGTGAACTACGCCGGTATTCTGACAAGGATCGTGCTTCCGCTCTCCGGTGCCGCGTTGGCGACCGTCGGACTGTATACCGCGGTATTCTTCTGGAACGACTGGTTCAACGGCCTCATCTACCTCAAGAGCAGTCAATTCCCGGTCATGCTTTTCCTCCGAAACATCGTTACCGGGACCAGCATGGTCGGCGAAGCTGCGGGAGTGGGGGATAAGAGCGCCATAGCAATTTCGATCAAATCCGCGGTCATCGTGACCAGCACCCTTCCCATCATCCTCCTCTATCCCTTCCTCCAACGCTACTTCGTGAAGGGCGTGATGATCGGAGCGGTGAAGGGGTAATCTCAAAAGAGAGTCCGGAAATGTGACCTCATGTAAAAGTTGTCGTTTTTGCAGGAGTGGAATCTTCGAGTCCCTGTAATCAATAACTCGTAT
>SHOI01000123.1 GCA_004294855.1 Sphaerochaeta sp.
TTTGAGTGTATTCATCCATAGTGTATCTGATTTCAACAGCATTGGCGATCCGTTTCATGTGATGAGAGTATGCAATATCATACTATGCAATATTATGCTATTGCATATTGTGGTATTGTGTGGTATGACTGAGTAGGAGGCGGAGCATGCGGTTCATCGGAAGAGAAGAAGAGCTTCTGCAATTGGAAAAGGAATACTCCCTTGGAACATTCGGCCTGTCCATCGTCTATGGGCGGCGGCGGGTGGGCAAGACATACCTGCTTCAGGAGTTTCTCCGGGATAAAAGGGGGTCTTATTTTGTAGCTACCGAGTCGGACGAGCTGATCAACCGCATCTCCTTGTCCAACGCGGTGTACCGTGCATGTGGCTATGAGGAAGCTTTGCCGCCCTTTCCCGACATTCAGGAAGCATTCCGGTTCCTTTTTGATCACTCCACAAGAGAGAGGATCATCTTCATCGTTGATGAGTATCCATATCTTGCGGCCTCGGTGCCGTCGGTATCGTCAATGCTGCAGAACCTCGTCGATTCGTATAAGCATACCGGCAAGCTGTTTCTGATCCTGTGCGGCTCGTCCATGAGCTTCATGGAAAAGCAGGTGCTCGGGTATGAGAGCCCCCTCTATGGAAGAAGAACCGGTCAAATCAAAATCCTTCCCTTCAATTATGTCGAGGCGGGTCATTTTGTTCCCCGGTACTCCGAGCGCGACAAAGCTCTGGTCTTTGCCCTAAGCGGCGGAATCGCGGACTATCTGGCCCGGTTTGATGACAGCAAGCCGCTGGAAGAGAATATCATCGAACTCTTCCTGTCGACCAATGGGCGGCTGTATGAAGAGCCGAGCAATCTTTTGAAGCATGAATTGCGCGATCCCGGCCGCTACAATGATATTCTGTATCTGCTGAGCACGGGTACGAGCAGGGTGTCCGATCTGGCGAACAAGCTGGGCGTCCAGTCGGGTTCCTTGAACCCTTATCTGAACAATCTGATGGACTTGGGCATCATCGAGCGAAAGACTCCCGTTCTGGATCGGAAAACAAAACGGCCCGTATATGCTATTTCGGATACGATGTTTCAATTCTGGCATGCGTTCGTCCAGCCCAATCTCAGTCTGATCAATCTGGGGCTTGGGAAGAGAGTCTATCGGCAACGGATCGAACCGCGAATCAATGAATACATGGGCAAGGTCTTCGAAAAGATATGTCTTCAGTATTATGAGAGGCGCATAAAAAAAGACATGGTTCCTTTTTTGCCGGAAGATTATGGAAACTGGTGGGGCAATGATCCCCTGCGAAAGCAGGAATCCGAGATCGATATCCTATCCTTCAATGCGGAGGCGATGCTGTTCATCGAGTGCAAGTGGCGAAATGAGAAGGCTCACCGGAAGGTGCTGGCAGAGCTTGTCGAGAAATCAAAGATGTTCAAGACCGATAGGAAGTTCTATTGGATCATTTCCATGTCGGGGTTTCATGATGTTGAGCATTCATTGATCAATGTAGAGATGATCGATCTGAAACAGGTCTATTCATTGCAAATAGAAAGAACGTTGAGGGAATCAACTTCTCTTTAATGTAAATGCATACAGCGTTAAAACGGTCGAGGATGTGCCTTATTAGAGACAGGTTATTACAAAACGCCCCACAGATCAAAATGAAGACTAAAATGACACGTCCAATTACGAACCCTGATACTGTTGCAGTCGATCGGCTTACAGTGAGGGGTGGCCCAACAGTTGAATCCAATTTCGTCTGGCATGCAAGAATCTCAAGACAGTTACGGTTTTCGTCTCCTCCTTGATGGTATAGAACAACATATAGTTTTTCACCGAGAAGTGCCGTATCCCACGGTGCGCGAGATTCTCGTCTCGTGAGGTGGAGAACATATACGGATTTTCTGATAGAGCCTCAACTTCATGTTCTATGGTGTCAAGCAGCTTTCCAGCTGTGGCCGGGGCTTTGAGAATACCGGAAATGTAGGAGGTGGCCAGAATCAGATCTTCTTTAGCCAACGATGTCCATTGTATTTCGTACATCACTTTTTCAATGATGCGCGGATTTCAGCAATCACACGGTTCATCGGTTCCACTTGGCCGGCATCCCGAGCCTTTAATCCCTCATCCAAGAGGTTGTACAACTCCATTTTTCCCGTGAGTAACTCATAGGTTTCAATACTCATCACCACCAAGTCTCCTTTTCCGTTTTTTGTGATGAATAGGGGTTCGGTGTATTGCTGACAGAATTCGGATATCTCATTATAATTGTTTCTCAGATCGGAACTGGGGCGAATAGCCGGCATATGTAAATCCTCCGTATATCATTATAGTATCATTATAATGATATAATTACAAGTAGATATAATCGAAAATCGAATCAGCTTAATCCGGAACATTTGACCCGGCGCTCAATGCGAAAGACGCT
The DNA here is from genome assembly GCA_004294855.1 of Sphaerochaeta sp. GTDB lineage: Bacteria > Spirochaetota > Spirochaetia > Sphaerochaetales > Sphaerochaetaceae > Sphaerochaeta. The sequence goes on from SHOI01000123.1 coordinate 2,413, forward strand.
TCTTTCTCCATGGATCAGGTCGTTTCTTCATGGGAAAGAATCAGCTCCTCCAACGCCTTGTGGGTCTTCTCGATGACCGAGGGGATGTCGCTCGAGTCCTTCAACAGTTCATAGACTCCATGGCAGATGATCGAGTCGATCTTGTTCTGTGAAACGATCTTCCCCGATGCGGTTCGCGGCGGCAGGATCGGACGAGTCGTTTTATAGGTCGAATGGTAGAGCGGAAACCAGGGATACAGCTTCGTGAGCTCATCGTTGAGATAGGTGCTTTCAACGGCCGAGTAGCCGCCCATCAATGCAAAGTAGTCGCTGATCTTGTCGGAGCACGCCCATTTGATGAAATCGAACGCCTGGTCCTTCTGTTCCGATTGGGCGAAAATTCCCAGACTCCATCCTCCGAGGATCGGAGCGTTGCCGGGTATGTTGCTGTGGGCGATGTTGTTGAGGATTCCCGGGTTCGCCGAGATAAGCTCTTCATCATACAGGAAGGAGGGGTAGGTGATGAGCATCGCCGTCTCACCGAGTAGAAAGTCCTTCACGGCATCCATGTCGCTCGTCTGAAGATAGTTGGGCTTGACGTGCTTCATGACCTTGATGAGGTCGATATACGCTTTCAACGTCCGAGGATTGCTGAAAGTGACCTGGTTGTTCTTATCAAACACCTGACTGTTGGAAGAGAAGAGGCGCATATAGATTTCAGGCGCCAGATACTCCGGGTGGGAGGCGGGAATCGACGTTCCGTAGGAGATATGGTCGGTATGGCTCGTGAAGAACTCGCAGATCGCGTTGAACTCCTTCCATGTCTGAGGAGGTCGAAGCTTGGATTTGAACAGACGATCGAATTCCGTCTTGTTGAAAGGGTCTTCGAAAAGATCCTTTCGATAAAACAGGATCTGAGGGGCATACATGAAGGGAAGCCCATAGTGGCCTTTTTCGAATCTGCTGAAGTATTCGAACGAGCGGGGCAGGAAAATACCGGGATTGATCTCTTTGCGCTCGATGTGCGGGGATATATCGGCAAGGACTTTCGAGCTGGCAAGGGTGTACAACCAAGGGATGTCGAACATCACCACGTCGAACGGAGAATCTCCGGGAGCCTTGCGGCTCTCTTGGATAATTCGTTCAAACAGCTCGGGGTGGGGAATGCTCGTCGCGTCAACGGCGATCCCGGTGGCGGAGGTGAAGTTGCTGAACAATCCGCTTAAGGCGTGGGTCTGGTAGGTGTCGAGGAGAAGCACCTTCAGCGTCTGTCCGTTGCGATCGATCTGAATCGGTTGATATTGGGCATATCGTACAGGGTGGGGTTCCTTGGTGAGAATCTTGTCGGTCATCAATATCCTTCGGTTCTCGCTGACAAACGGGGATTTAAGCTGTTCAAGCAGCAATTGGGCGGCCTGCTCGCCCATCTGGATCGCCGGGCGCTGCGAGGACAGGGATGAGATCGAGTGGGTGTATTTGTTCCACCGCTCCTCTCCGAGAGTGGCCACGGGGATATCATTCGTCGAATACCCGAGGAAGCTCAAGCTCTCGATGATGCCAACCGCCCCCGCTCCGTTCGTCGTCAGAATCGCATCGGGCAAAAATCTTCGAAGGAGATTTGTCGTGATCCTGAATGTCTCTTCCTTGCTCGTTCCGACCGAGTAGACCTGGAGCGCCTGGTTGATGTCGATATCGTTTTGACTGCAGACTTCCAGAAACGCATCGATGCACAGCTGTTCCTCCCGGTACTTCCGAGGACCGGTGATGAGGACGAGATTCCTCTTGCCTTGGTCGATGAGGGATTTGGCAAGGTCTGCGATGGCTTTCTCATTTTCAAAGGCGATGAAGTTCGTTTCCAAATTATCGATCTGTCGATCGAGGATGACGAGGGGCTTGTCCCTTGAAACAAGGTGGTGGTAATAGAATTTCCAGTTGTCAACCATGCTTGGAACAAGCACCAGGCCGGCAACCTGCTTTTTGAGAAGGTTGTCGATGATTTCCGCCTCCCGCTCGGGATCATCGTACGAGAACGCCAAGGTCAGATAGTACTTGCTTTGGTGGAATGTTTTTTCAATGCCTTGGAATATTTGAACATAGTACGGATTGTCGAGATCGGGTAGAATCACCCCGACATCGGTATACCGCTGGGCTTTCAGGTTTCGCGCCATGTAGTTTTGTTTGTATCCAAGCGAATCGATCGCAGCCTGTATTCTGGTTGCAGTCTCTTTACGAACGGGGTTTGTGTTGTTCAGGTAATTGGACACCGTTGCAATCGACACACCGGCTTTCTTTGCAACATCTTTAATCGTAGCCACCATCAAGATCCTTTTATTGAGTATCGTGTACGCAGTCCAGTATAGATGAGAGAATTGGATTTAGCAATAAAACGTTTCAAATATTGTTTAATTAAAACGAAAAAGTTTTCT
>SHOI01000124.1 GCA_004294855.1 Sphaerochaeta sp.
TGGGTAAACTCCAAGCTCTTGGCGTGAAGATAAAGGCGACTCTTCATCCCCGAGCCGTAAAGACGATCACCGAGAATCGGAAGGCCAAGACCTTTTTTGCTGTGGATCCGCAGCTGGTGGGTCCGTCCGGTATACGGGGTGAACTCGACCCGGCTGAGGTGTCCTTCCGGATGCTCCTCCACCCGAATCCGTTTCACATGGGTCCTTGCTTCTTTACCACCCTCATGATCGACGACTTGGTAAGGCCGATTGGTGATGTCGGCTCGAAGCGGAAGGGTTATTTCGGTTTCCTCTTCTTTAAGGATTCCTTCAAGCAGCGCCTCGTAGGTTCGTCTTACCCGTTGGGTCCGAAAGAGGTGATGCATCCCGCTGAGCGCTTCCTTGGTAAGCGCAACGACGATGAGGCCGGAAGTGTCCATATCCAGGCGGTGGGCTGCACATTGAACCGGCGCCGACGGGATGAGTTTTCGTACTCTGCTTTCAATCGAATCACTTTCAACCGTTCCCGGGATCGAGCGGAGGTGGGGAGGCTTGTCGACGATGAGAAGATGCTTGTCCCGGTACACGGGATAAAGGCCGAGCATCCGTTTAAGAATCGGAGCACAGCGTTCCTCACAGGGCTGATAAAATCCCAAGTGAGAGCGCGTGCCGTCGCCGTAGAAGAACTCGGTCATTGACGTGGGTACGATATGGTTGCCCAACGCGTAGGCAAGGAGCTTGATTGCTGCGCAGTCACCGCTGCCGGTCGGAATCGGTCGATTACCAAAACACTCAAACAGGGAGACGGTACTACCGTCAATTGTCGGAAACCGATAGAGACCGTAGTAGTGGTTCAGTGCTTGGGCGGAATATTCACTTTTGTTAAAGGGGGTGTTGTGCGGATTTTTTATCAGTGCATCGTAGGTATCAAGATGGGTTTGGAAATCCGTATCGGTGATCACATGGGGTACATAGCGAGCAAGCTTCCTTTGTTGTCCGCTGATCGCCTTCAGCAGAACCTCGTTCCCATATCGATCAGTTCCGAGCAGGACCCCGATCATCACCCCGCCATGCTCCTTCACCGGAAGCGTTTTGCCCGAGTCGAAATCAAGAAAGCCGGTTTTCGTGATGAGGTGGGCAAGATACCGGGCATGAAGGCGAGCAGGCTCTTCATCGAATATATTAATCATCGCTTCGTTTCATCCAATCGGCGGTGAAGTAATAGATGATGAAGATGATCGAACTGATCGTCCAGGTGAGCGGGTGAGCCCAGAAAACAATACGAATATCAAAGAAGAGGGCGAGACCCACCTTGATGAACATGATCCGGAGAACACACCAGATGGAGAGCATGACGGTCATCGGAACGATCGATTTGCCTGCTCCGCGGAAGATTCCCGTCATCGTGTGACTGAGGGCCAGAGCCCAGAAGAACCATCCGGCGATCAGACCCTTTTGCACACCGAGGCGGATGATCTCGCTGTCGCGGGTGAAGATCGTCATCACCTGACCGCCGATGATCATCAGTGCGAACCCCACCAGCTGGGCGAGAGCCATCGCGAAGAATATGCCGAAACGGGCTGCTTTCCTCACCCGATCTTGTTTTCCGGCGCCGAGGTTTTGCCCGGTGAACGTCGTCAGGGCGAGGGCGAATGCGGTGATGGGGATGAACGCAAAGCCCTGGATTCGGTTGTAAGAGCCGTGGGCGGCCATCGCCGCCGGGCCGAAGAGGTTGATCGATGACTGGACGATCACGTTTGCGAAGCTGGTAACGGAGTTTTGAATTCCCGACGGGACACCGAGCCTGAGGGTCTTCCCCAAATACCCGCGGTAGATCCTGATCTCTTTGATCCGGACTTGAATGACCTCTTTTGTTCGAATGAGCAGTCGAAAAGCGAGGATCGCGCTGACGCTTTGGGCAATGATCGTGGCATAGGCGGTTCCTTCGATTCCCATCCCGAAGAAGATGACGAAGACCAGGTCCAGCACGATGTTCAGGATGGTGGAGATAATCAGAAAATACAGGGGGTTTTTCGAATCCCCTACGGCTTGAAGAATCCCGCTGGCGGTATTGTACAGAACGAGCGATGAAACACCCAAAAAGAAGATCTGAATGTAGGTTTGAGCATCGGTGAAGACCTCCGGAGGGGTCTTCATCCAGAGGAGGATTGCCGGGGTGAACGTATAGCCGATGATTGTCAGCAGGACCGAACTGATGATGCCGAGGGCGACAGTGGTGTGAACGGCTTTTGTTACTGAATCGTAATCACCCTGACCGAACGCGGAGGAAATGACGACCCCGGAACCGACGAAGACCCCTTGAAAGAGGCCGACGATCAACATTGTCAGCGATCCAACCGAGCTGACCGCGGCGAGCGCCTGAGTGGAGACGAAGTTTCCGACTACCACAGCGTCGGTCGTATGATAGAGCTGTTGAAGAAGCCCACCGAGGAAGATGGGAAAAGCAAAGAATATAAGATGTTTTCTGATCGAGCCGGCGGTCATCAATCGCGTCTGGGTAGCCATAATAGTCACTGTAGACATCTTTCATGAATGACGCAACTACACATTCTTAATTCATGTCGATTATGGGCGTATCAAAGATCCGGCCCGTTCAGCGGGGTGCTGTCAATCTTCAGAAAACGGGGGCCCCGGCTCTAGCTTCTTCGCATGTATGTGGGTATCTTAAATCAAGATACGGAGGGGTTCGTATGAAACTAGAGTTAATTCGTCATGTCCATGTGTCTGAAGAGTACTTCACCGGAGCAGGGAAGTATCATCACGGCAATCAAGAGGCAATAGAAGTACAGATGAAGGTTGTCGCCAACCAAGGGAAGGCGAAGTAATATACCTTTGTTCCACGTAGCAGAGTGTTCGTGTCTATCATGCAGGCTTGATAGAACCCAATGGTGAAGGAGAGACACGATGGCATTTCCATGGGGTAATAAAGAACTGGTGTCTCCGCCAGGTAAAACAATCCGAGACCTCATTGAAGATCGGGGGATGACCCAAAAAGAGTTTGCGACTCGGATGGATCTTTCGGAGAAACATGTCAGTAAGTTGATCAGTGGAGAAGTGCTGCTCACCACCGATGTGATTTTGAGAATGATTTCAGTTATTGGAATGGATGTTCTCTTTTGGTCAAATCTGGAAGCGTTGTATCGGGCCGGCGTAGTCAGAGAAACGCTGAAAGACCAAGTAGCCTTCGATGAGCGGATTCTTTCCCGTATTCCCCTCAAGGAGCTGAGCGACCTTGGCTGGATCGACCTTGATGATCGTCCGGAAGCGCAGGTGGAGCTTGCCCGTCAATACTTTGAGGTTTGTACCCTCCAAATCATTGAAAGCGAGTCGATGAGCCCATACACTTCCTACGGAGCGTACATCGACCGTGAAATGGACTATACGCTTCTTGCTTGGATTCAGCAAGCGAAGTTCCGTGCCCGCAGCATGGGCGTCCGACCGTTGGATCATCGGAAGCTGGAACGGAATATGATGAAAGTCCGCTCGTTATCTCTCCTTTCTCCGAAAGAGTTTCTTCCCAAGCTTCAGGGACTTCTGGCGCACTGCGGAGTAGCGTTCGTGGTGCTTCCCGCCATGAAGGAGCTTCACCTTGAGGCGTTCACCTTCTTTGCCGAGGGGCGGGCGACGATCGTGTTCACCGCCGAGGGGAAGAACTCGGAAACATTCTGGATCTCTCTGTTCCGGGAACTGGCTCATATTCTCCTCCGACATGTGGGACCGCGCATAGTATCCTCAAAAGATGCCATATCCGAGGCCGAGTCCCTTGGCTTTGAACTGTTGCTTCCTTCCGACCGATGGAAGACCTTCCTTGCCCGCAAGCGATTTGACGAAAAAGCGATTCTCACCTTCGCCCAAGAAGAAAAGATTCACCCTTCGCTCGTCGCCAATCGCCTCGGGGATTCGAAGAAGGAGCTTGCCCATCTCACTGTTGCGTATGAGCTGCTTCGAAGCGATGTGAACAAGCCGGAGCATCCGGCAAAATAGAAATCCTGAAAAATCCGAAGAGCGAGGCGGGGCTATCATCATTACGGCTCATCAAGCTCCACCGCCGGAATCCTTTATCAAAGCGGAAACCTGCAACCGCACTAACGAGACGGTATTGTTCGGCAGATCATCGACAGGGAACCACCTCAGCCGGGAAAACTCCTCACGACAAACAAGATTCCGCTTCTCAGGCATGGGATATGCGAAGACTCTGAAGTGGTAGAAAGGGGTATGGGTTCGCCACAGAAGAGCAAGGTCATCACCATCGTCGATTGACAGCCGTATCTCTTCCCATGTCTCCCGAATGGCGGTCGCTCGATAGTCGGGCGTCGTTCCTTCTTCAAACCCGTCCTTCCGCTCATCCCACTCGCCGCCGGGGATCGACCACATGTTCGCTTGAGGATTGTACTTTCTCAATCCAAGAAGAACCTCCGTCTTCCCGTGAGCGTCTTTCCGCCATGCAAGGATGCCGGCCCCATGATAGGGGAGCCGTTTCATTGCTCTTCCAAGATGTTTGATTACTGAATCGTTGAATGACATGATTCTATGTACTTACCTTCCAGCCACCAGCGACGACTTCGGCGCTTGAACGGTACGTTTCGAGCAGCTCATCGGTGTCTTCGTCGAACACCCGCCAATTTCGGGCAAGCGCATCATCGATCGTGATATACCCTTTTCTGCCATCAAGATGATTGAGGGGACACCCCTTTTTAACCCCACCGGGGCTGAAGGCGAAGGCGACGATATCGACCCGCTCCA
>SHOI01000018.1:0-12811 GCA_004294855.1 Sphaerochaeta sp.
CGGCAAAATATTCCTTCAAGGATGTCGTCAGAACCCTGAAAGGAATTCGGGCGAATAAGATCAACGGACAGTGGAGATTGTCGCTATTCACCAAGAATATCAGGAAGCTATGCACCGACCTGAACATCGAGATTGACGATCCCTTAGTCGGGTAGGGACACCTAAAAATTGAAAGTTACAGCCTAATTGATTTTTTTTTCAAAATACGTATACTAAAAAGTAGGAAATCCCTATTTCCATACTTCTTTAGGAGGTGTTTATATGTCAAAGGCAGCATTTGTAAATGACGCACGGGTCATGTCAAAAGGTCAGGTTACTATCCCGAAGGACGTACGTACAGTGCTTGGTGTGGAGAGTGGCGATCGCGTTACATTTATCGTTGACGCGAACAATGTGCGAGTTGTAAATTCAGCCGTTTACGCTTTGATGCGCTTTCAAGAGCAGATGGGTGGCGAGGCGGAAAAGGCCGGTTTTCTTACTGAGGAAGCTGTGGCGGAATGGATTACCCGATCTCGTCGTGCGGAACATGTCGAATGAAGATCATGATTGACACCAACATATTCATCTCAGCGGCACTTTTTCCGAAGGGACGTGCTGCTGAAGCTTTTTACAAGGCACTCGCTTCACCTTATCAGCCTGTTATATGCGACTATATAATTGACGAACTTCACCGCAAGTTTCAGGAGAAATTCGCAGATAGAACGTTTGAACTGAAGGTCTTTCTTTCTATGGTGCTTCCGGTATTTGAAGTAGTAAGCGTTCCGGAAGAAGCGCTTGAAGCGGAGACAAAGATACGCGATCCTAAAGATCGACCAATTCTTCGTGCTGCACTAAATGCGGGAGCAGACTTGTTTTTAACAGGTGACAAGGATTTTCTCGAATCAGCTGTCGAAGAACCACGTATTATCAGCGTTCAAACTTTTTTGGACGTATAACTGAGGTAGTCGGATGATCAAAAATTCACTTCAATCCGTTTTGTATATTCTAAATAAACACCCTGATGCCAAACAAATGCTATGTTGCCAATTGCTTCTCCAGGGAGTATCCTAGGTGTATGAAAAGACTTCTGGTTACCCAAGGTTTGCTGGTGGATACCGAGTGGACCCGGCATGCGGATATCCTGATCGAGGATGGAATCATCGTTCGGATCGCTCCGAAGATCGAGGTCGGTGAGATTGACGGTCCGGTGGAGATCGTCCGGGCCGACGGGCTTGCGATTCTTCCCGGTATCATCGATGCGCATACCCACTATCATTTGGTAAGTCGCAACACGGTTACCGCCGACTCCTTCGCCGAGGGCTCGCGGGCCGCCGCCTATGGCGGGGTTACCACCGTGGTGGACTTTGCCGACGATGACAAAAAGCGATCGCTTCTGGTCAATGCCAAAGAACGGATTGCGGCGATGGGAAAAGAGATGGCGATCGATTTTTCCCTTCATCAAGGGATTTATTCCTACCGTCCAAGCCTGAAAGAGGAGCTGCTTGAGCTCAAAGAAGCCGGAGTCAAGGTCATCAAGCTCTTCACCACCTACAAGAACGTGGGGTACATGATCGAAAAAGAAGAGGAATTGAAAAAGATCTTTGCGATCTGTAAAGAGCTTGATCTTCTTGTTACGATCCACGCGGAGGATGACGAGGTCATCCAACGCGCTGAAAAGGCATACAAAGGTGATTATGCTCCCGCTTCCCATCCGATTCTCCGTCCTTCGGAAGCGGAAGCGGTCGGAATTCGGACGATGGGGAAGATTGCCCTTGAAGCCGGCATCCCGATCTACATCGTCCACCTTTCCAGCAAAGCAGGGCTGGAGGCGGTTCGCGACCTTCGAAGGCAAGGGCTGCGGGTGATCGTTGAAACGACGCCGCACTACCTGTTCCTGACCGGCGAGAAGCTTGCGGGCGCCGACGGGGCGCTGTGGGTGATGACCCCTCCGCTTCGGGATGAGGAAGATCGGTTGGCGTTGCAGGAAGCGCTCCTGAACGGAGAGATCCAAGTCGTCGCGACCGACCACTGTGCCTTCACGAAAGAACAGAAGCTTTCCTCCAAGGACAGCCGGACGATCCTTCCCGGTATCCCCGGAAGTGAAGAACTGCTCTCCCTGGTCTACAACTTTGCCGCGAAGAGCGGACGGATCGGCCTTCAGCAGGTCGTGAATCTTCTTTCGACCGCTCCGGCCAAAGCGTTCGGCCTCTATCCGCGAAAAGGAGCTTTGCGAATCGGAAGCGACGCGGACTTCGTCCTCTTCGATCCCGACCATCAGTGGAAGATCGGTGATGCCTCCATTCACTCGGCAAGCGGATACAGCGCATATGCAGGCATGACCGTTGTCGGGAAAGCGCTGATGACCTACCTTGGCGGCAGGCTTATCATGGGCGACGGGGTGTATCTCGGGTTGGCGGGCGGCGGCGAATTCATTCCCCAACACTCGGTGGGACGAGGAAAAACGGTGATGCACTGATGATTGAAGCGATCTTGTTTGACATGGACGGAGTGCTGATCGACTCCGAGCCGATTATTCTCAAAGCGGCGATGCGGCTCTTTGCCGATAAAGGTGTGACCGTCAAGAAGGAAGATTTCACTCCTTTCATCGGCACCGGTGATAAGCGGTATCTCTTGGGGGTGGGGGAAAAGTATGGACTTGATCTGGACTTCGAGGTGGAAAAGCTTGTTCTCTTCAGCCACTACGCCCGGATTGCAAAAGAAAGCGGACCGCTGGGGGGAGTCATCCGCTTCATCACAAACGCCAAACGGGCGGGCATGAAGATCGCCCTTGTCACCAGCGCAGTCCGGATGAAGATGCTGCTCAACCTGGAAGCGGTCGGGGTCGAGGAATCGATTTTTGACAAGGTCGTCACCGGGGACATGGTGAAACGCAACAAGCCTCATGCAGATATTTATCAAATCGCCTCGCTCCTCTTGGGCATCGACTCGAAGAAGTGTCTGGTCGTCGAAGATGCCCTCAATGGAACGGTCGCCGGAAAAGCCGCCGGCTGCACCGTTCTTGGCTTGACCACCACCTTCGGGCGGGAAGAGCTCTTTGAGAGCGGGGCGGATGCGGTGATGGGCACCCTCGATGAGTTTGATGATTTTTCCACCTCGAATGAGTTCAATGAGCTGCTTCGAGGGTATGTCGGTGTTCACGGCGGCACCCCGTTTGGAGCCAATCTCATCGCCGATCCCGTCAAAGAGATGGATGAGGGAGTTCTCAGAAAGGCGATCGCCGCCGCGTTGAAGGCTCGCCTCAATGCGTATGCGCCGTACTCGAACTATCAGGTGGGCAGTGCGATCGTAAGCCATCGAACCAAGGGCGTGTATCCGGGGGCCAACGTGGAGAACTCCTCCTATGGGGCGACGATCTGCGCCGAGCGCAGCGCCCTGTTGAGGGCGATTGCCGATGAAGGTGTCGTCGGAATCGAGTGCCTGGTGGTGGTCAGCTCCGATTCTCCTCCGGCACCGCCGTGCGCCCAATGTTTACAGGTTCTCGCTGAATTCAGCCGCAGTGATACCGCTGTTCATCTTCTGGATGTCGATGCTGCTGAAGGAAGAGACGGGGTGCATCTGGTCCGTCGCTTTGACGAGCTCCTTCCGCACCCCTTCATCTTTCCTTCAAGACGGTTTTAATTCCGGTTTTCAAGCGCCATGATCTTGTCGATCCGTCGTTGGTGGCGCTCACCTTCAAAGGTGGCGTCGATGAACGCGTCGAGAATGTCTTCGACCTCTTCGCGATAGACGACCCGCCCGCCGAATGCGATGAAGTTCGCATCGTTATGCCGTTTGGCCATTTGGGCGGTGTAGGTGTTGTGGACGAGGGCGCAGCGGATTCCATCGACTTTGTTTGCGCTGATCGATACCCCGATTCCCGTTCCGCAAAGAAGAATTCCAAACTCGTATCCGCCTTTTTTGAACTCCGTTGTGGCTGCGAGCGCCATATCCGGGTAATCGACCGAATCCTCAGTTGTGGTACCGAGGTGGTTCACCTCGTAACCCATCTTCTTCAGATACTCTGTGAGAGTAACTGCCAACTCAACTGCACCATGATCATTAGCAATAACTACTTTAGGCATTACGATTCCTCCACGCTTCGATTCTACCCCAACAAGCAAGTATTTCCAATGAGAAGAGGAGGGTTTGGCCGGTGAAACAACAAGCTTTTCCACCGGGGTTTTCCAGCTCGTCTCAGTTGTGCGCCCCTTGAAATTACGCTACGATAGGGACAACAGGAGTGGACAGTGGCAAAGATTTTCGTCAGCGGACACAAGAATCCCGATATGGATTCGATCTGCAGCGCCTATGCATATGCCGCGCTGAAAAACAAGGTCGATCCGAGCAATACCTATATTCCGATTCGTTGTGGAAACCTCAACGAGGCAACCCGGGCTCAATTCAATCGATTCGGGTTGATACCTCCGCCGTTTAAACGAGATGTGCGAACCCGAGTCTCCAAAGTCATCATTGAATCGGATGTCGAAGTGTGTCCCACCGATCCCGTCTACCGCCTGATCACCCTCTATAAGAATACTGCACGCCACTCCGTCTTCCCGATCATGGAAGGAACCCGTTTTGTCGGGTTGGTGACGATCGATGAGATCAGTGATTTTATCCTCAAGGAGAATCTGGGAAGCCGGCCGGTCTACAACTTTCTCGTCAAAAACTTTGAAGTCGTCATTCCCGGATACTTCATCAAAAAAGGGAATGAGGAATCGATCCTTGCGCCTTTGGCGGTCGGGGCGAATAAGTTCGCGACCTATGAAAAGGTGATGAAGGGCTTCAAGGGACCGATGCCGATTCTCGTCGTCGGCGATCGGGAGCGGCACATCAACAAAGCGATCGAATTGAACGTTCCTGCGATCATCCTCACCGGAATCCGCGGGAAAACAATCTCCAAGATAGATTGGGATTCCTATGAGGGGAGCGTGTTCGTCAGCGAAACGGACACCGCCGAAACGCTTCGACTCCTCCGCCTGTGCGTTCCGGTCAGTGAACTGCTCGTAAAAAAACTTCCCTCGCTTCAGGCGGATATGCTCTTTGACGAAGCGCGGGCATTTCTCGCCAACAACGATTACAGGGAGCTGCCGGTCTTCAGCGGCAAGGAATACCGCGGCTACGTCTCGCGGCGTTCCTTTTTGGAAAAGCCGGCAACCAAACTGATCATGGTCGACCACAATGAAAACGATCAGGCGATCACCGGGGTGGAGGAGGCCGAGGTCGTCGAGATCGTCGATCATCACCGCCTCGGGGCGGCGAAGACCCGCAACCCGATTTTCATCTGCTGCGAGCCGCTCGGTTCGACCTGCACGATCGTCTACAAGCTGTTCATGCGCCACAACGTTGAAGTGACGAGTGATATCGCCAAAGTCCTCCTTTCGGGAATCGTCAGCGATACGATCATGCTCAAAAGCCCCACCACGACCTTCGAAGACTACACCGCAGTGCAGGATCTTCTCTCGATCGCCGGAGTGGATGACATGTACAAATTCGGGGAAACGATGTTCTCCGGCGGGGCTTCTCTGGCTAAAAGTGATGCCAGGATGATGATTGAGGCTGACTTTAAGCGCTATCGGGAAAGCGGAGTCAACTTCGGCATCGGTCAAAGCGAGGTAACCACCCTTGATGACGTCGAGGATTATCGCGCTCGGTATCTTGAGGAGCTGGAGATGGTGAAAAAGGCCTACAGCCTCGACTGGGCGCTCTTCCTGATCACCGACGTCGTCAAGGAGAACTCCGTGCTGCTCCTTACCCGGATGCCGATCGCCGAGCAGAAGCTCGCCTACGAAAAGGCCGGTGAAGGGATGTATCTCCTGCCGCAAGTCCTCTCCCGTAAAAAGCAGCTGCTGCCCGAGATCATCCGGGTGATTCAGGAGTAATCTAGCGAATCTCGCTGATCGTGTTGATCGAAGGAATCGTTTTCAGGGTCTTGATGATCTTCTTGAAGTCATCCTCCTGCTGAACCTCCATCGTGAAGGTTCCCATCAGCTTGCCGTCCTCATCGTCCTGAAGGCGGCCTTCGATCAGGTGGCCCTTATACTTCCTGAGCGCGCCTTCGATCTCGCCGAAGAGGTCGTAGGTGCGTTTGCTCGTCACGGCGAACCGCTTGGTCAGCTTGGGGAATTCCGTTTCCCATTCGACGTCGATCGACCGGTCCTTCACCTCGGCCATGTTTTTCAGGTTGGGGCAATCGGTGCGGTGAACGATGATTCCCCGGCCCCGGCTGACATAGCCGATGATCTCATCGCCTCTGACCGGGTTGCAGCACTGGGCGATGTGGATCATCATGTTCTTCTCGTCCCCGACCCGGAATTTCATCCGTGAAGGATCGACGTGTTGGCGGATGATCTCATCATCGTCCCCTTCGACCTGTTGTTCAGGGGGCCGTTTTTCGATCTTCGCTTGGGCCTGTTCGATCTCTTTCCGCTTGGCGATGATCTGTTTGTCGATGAGGATGTTCTCATCGTACTTGTTCAGCCACGCCCGAATTTTCTTCCGGGCGCTGTTCGTCTGGGCGTAGCGCAGCCAGTTCAAATGCGGTCGGGCGTTCGGGCTGGTGAGGATCTCGATGACCTGGGTGTTTTTCAGCGGAGCGTTCAGGGGGATGATCGATCCGTCCGCTTTCGCTCCGGTGGTCCGGTTTCCGACCTCGGTGTGGATCTGATAGGCGAAATCCAACGCGGTGGCGTTCTTCGGCAGCTCGACGATGTTCCCTTTGGGGGTGAAGACGTAGATCGTATCCCTTAAGAGATCACCTTTGATGTCATCCATGTAGGATTCGCTGTTTTCAATTTCGCTGGACCATGCTTTGAGCTTGCTGACGATCTTGGTGAACTGCTCATCATCCATCTGCGCCCAATTACCGCTTTCACTGCCCGTTTCCGCTTTGTAGGACCAGTGGGCGGCGACTCCGTATTCGGCGGTGAAATGCATTTCGTGGGTCCTGATCTGGATTTCAAGAAGTTTGCCGTCGAGCGCCATCACGGTGGTGTGAAGGCTTTGGTAGTTGTTCGCCTTCGGCATGGCGATATAGTCCTTGAACCGCCCTTCGATCGGGGGCCAGAGGCGGTGGACGACCCCCAGAATCGTGTAGCAGTCGATTACCGAGGTGCAGAGAATCCGCACTCCGAGGATGTCGAAGATCTCATCAATCTCCTTTTTCCGCTTCTTCATCTTCATGTAGACGGAGTAGGCATGTTTTGCGCGGCTGGTGACCACTACATCGGCGATGTTCGCATCCCCGCACGCCCGATAGATCGATTTCTCCACTCGAGTCAGGTAGGCGGTCTGCTCGCTTTTCTTTGACAGAAGATATTCCTGAATGTGGTTGTAGGTGTCGGGCTTGAGGGTTTTCAGACTGAGGTCCTCAAGTTCGTCCTTCATCCAGGAGATGCCGAGGCGGTCCGCCAAGGGCGCGTAGATGTCCAGCGTATCATTGGCGATTTCCCGTGCCCGCTCATTCTTCAGATGGTGAAGCGTCCGCATGTTGTGCAACTTGTCGGCAAGCTTGATGATGATGACGCGAATGTCTTCGCTCATCGCGAAGAACATTTTTCGGATCGTTTCCGCCTCTTGGACCGATTTGCTCATCGTCTTGATGCTTGCGATCTTCGTTTCGCCCTCCACCATGTCGGCTACCGCTTTGCCGAAGAGTCTGGACAGTTCCTCGTAGGTGGTGTCGGTGTCTTCAAGGGTATCGTGGAGGACTCCGGCAGAGATCGTGTCGGCGTCCATCTTCAATTGGATGAGGATTTCGCCGACCGCCAGAGGGTGGATGATATACGGCTCTCCGCTGGCGCGTTTCTGGCCGTCATGCTTGGAGTCGGCGAACGTCGCCGCAGCCAGGATCTTCTCCTGATCTTCCTGCGGATATTTGAACGCTTTTTGAATAAACCGCTCAATCAACTGGGCATTCACGTTCGTACTCCCCAAACAACACGTTCCAACCCCTGAAGGTCGCGTTGAATCGATATATTCGTAAAGCCATGCTCTTCAAAGAGCCCGGCTACCTGTTTCGTCTGGCGATAGTCGCATTCGATAAAGAGCGAACCATGGTTCGAGCTCTCAGCGACCAGCGCCCTGATGATATCGAGTCCGTCTTCTCCGAACCCTCGCAGGGCGAGATCCGGTTCAGATCGGACGTTTTGATCAACCGCTGCAACCCACTCATCGGTGAGGTATGGGGGGTTGCTCACGATGATACCATATTTTCGCCCGAGAGGAAGCAGGTCGCTTGCAATCGTCTCAAGCTCCCTTCCCAAGATTCTCCGGCTGTTGATCCGGGCGACATCCAAGGCATCGCAGCTGATATCGCTTAAGAGTACCATACAATCGAGTTCGGCGGCGAGGGTGATGCCCACCGCTCCGCTGCCGGTGCCCACGTCGATGATCGGATCTTCAGAGGAGACGACGCCATCCTCAATTGCCTTGAGGACGGTCTCAACGAGAATTTCCGTATCCGGACGGGGAATGAGCACTCGCTCATCCACGTAGAACGAGCGCCCGTAGAACTCTTTGGAACCGATGATATAGGCGATCGGGCGTCCTGCAAGCCGTTGAGATCTCAGGTTTTCAAGGAGATCGAGCCGGTGGACGGGAAGCTCCTCCCCGGCATTGACGATCTGTCTTCCCTGATCATATCCGGTCGCGTGTCCAAGAAGGAGACGGGCATCGAGACCGGGGGTGTCGCTGACTCCCTGTTCAATGAAGAGGTTTTTCGTTTCAGCAATCCACGCGTTGAGGGTCATCCTATGCCTCGGCAAGCGCAGCCTCTCCGCTGGCGATCTTCAGCGGCTCGATCACTTCATCCAGATTGCCGGCCATAATCAAATCAAGCTTGTACAGGGTAAGGTTGATCCGGTGATCGGTGAGGCGGTTCTGGGGAAAGTTGTAGGTGCGGATTCGCTCGCTTCGATCCCCCGAGCCCACTTGGCTCTTGCGGTCCTCCGCCCGCTCTTTCGCCTTCTTCTCCTCTTCCATCTCGAAGAGCCGGGAACGGAGCACTCGAAGCGCTTTCGCCCGGTTTTTGATCTGGCTTTTCTCATCCTGGCAGACGACCACGAGGCCGGTGGGCAGGTGGGTCATCCGAACCGCGCTGTCCGTGGTGTTGACGCTCTGACCGCCGGGGCCGCTGGAGCGCATCGTCTCGACCTTGAGGTCTTCCGTGCGAATCTCGATATCGGTTTCTTCCGCTTCAGCCAGCACCGCCACGGTAACCGCCGAGGTATGGATTCTTCCGCCGCTTTCCGTTTCCGGAACCCGCTGAACCCGATGGACGCCGCTTTCATACTGAAGCGATGCGTAGACATCCTTGCCGCTGATCGAAACGATCAGTTCCTTGTATCCGCCGATTCCCGTCTCGTTGGAAGAGAGGATGTCCATCTTCCAGGAGCGGCTGTCGGCGTAATGGGAGTACATCCGAAACAGATCGGCGGCAAAGAGGGCCGCTTCTTCTCCGCCGGTGCCCGCTCGAATCTCCATGATGATGTCTTTTCCCGCCAGCGGATCGGGGGGAATCAGAAGCAGTTTTACTTTGGAGGTTGTTTTCTCCAATGCAGCTTCAAGATTCTCAAGCTCCTCACGGGTCAGGGCGATCATCTCGGTGTCCGTCTCCTCTTTCAGCAGTTCTTTCGCGTCGGCAATCTGATCGGCGATCTCCTGAAGGCGGGAGAGCTCATCGACGATCGGCTGAAGGTGGCTGCGCTCCTGGGTGAGTTTCTTGTAGAGGTTCATGTCTCTCATCGTCGCACCGTCGGCGAGTTGGAGATCGATCTGTTCCAATTGGCTTTGGTATTCGGCTAACTTCTCAAGCATAGAGGAAGTATACAAAAGGAGGTTTGCTTTGCATAGCTGGGGTATTACCCGAAAATCTTTGCCTCAAGAGCGGTGCCGTACTCTTTCAACTCGGCAAGGAGCTGTTTCTCTCTGGGGGTGGTGTCGACCGACTCGAGTTTCTCTTCGATGCTCCGATAGAAGAATTTCCACGTCATTTTGCCGTCGCCCGGTGGATTGAGGGTGCGATTGGCAGCGTGGCTGATCCACCGTGTCCGTTCCTCTTCGGTGAACGCCTCCGGCCAATTGCGCCCGACATGGCGGAAGAGGAGAGTTCCGAACCGGGGATCCTGAACCTGGTTGAGAAAGCCCATTTTTCCCCTCGGTTCCGCTTGGCGAAGGGTTTCAAAGACCTGCTGATCCCGGGGAGTGAAGAATGCGTCGTAGAGCTGGTAATCGACGTCGTCGACCCGCTCGAAGGTGTCTTTCACCCGGTGGATCACGGCTATCACGTTCGGGTGCGTCCTGATATAGGCGGCTTTCGTCGCAGCGAGGGCGGAATCGATCCCAAGCTTCCGTTCCAGCTCCTCGGTAAGCACGTTCACCGGTGAGACGAACGGGCACTTGTTGATCGAAATCGTAAAGACTCCCGGCGTGCTCATCAGCGTCTCTTCCGTCGCTGAGAGGAGCGGTTCCACTTCGCAGCTCAGATCGAAGCACACGACCGCATTGGCGTTCGTTTTGAGGTAGGTGATCGGCAGAATGAGGCGGGTGTTGCCATATTCCGAGGAGAAGAGGGGGTTGGTGTGCAGAATTAGGGAGGTGTGCTCCCCGCCAAAGGGGGCTTTCAGCAGTCTTTTCACTCGGTTCTTTGAGCGCAGGTCATAGGCGTACTGATAGAGCCTTGGCTGTTTTTCCTTGATGAGGCGAGCGATTGCGATCGTAGCCCGGACGTCAGCCAGGGCATCATGCGCCCCGAGATGCTCGATTCCGTTCGCTTCGGTCAGGGAAGTGAGTCGAAACACGGGGCGGTTCACTTCATTGCGCTCAGGCCACCGGATTCCTTCCGGTCTCAGATCGTGGGTCGCACGGATCAGGTCGATGATGTCCCACCGGGAGTTGTTGTGTTCATACTCCCGCCGATAGGGATCGAAAAAGTTTCGATAGAGGGCATTGCGGATGAACTCATCGTCAAAGCGGATCGAATTGAAACCGGCGACGGTGGTGTTGGGCCTGCTGAACTCGGTGTTGATCAGCTGAATGAACTCCGCTTCGACGAGCCCCTTCGCATTCACCTCCTGGGGGGTGATGCCGGTCACCAGGCAGGAAAGAGGATCGGGGAGGTAATCATCGCTGAGCTTGCAGTAGAGGATGATCGGCTCTTCGATCTGCCGAAGATCCAAATCGGTTCGGATCGCGGCAAATTGGGCGATCCGGTCCCCCCTGCTGTCAAGGCCGAATGTTTCAAGGTCATACCAAAGAATTGACGGTTTATTCATTGCTTCAGTGTATCACACCTCTTCTTCATTGTCTTAATCGATTCTTCCCTTTATGATACGTACAAGATGAATCGTCAAACCATTGGATTAGTTCTCATTCTTCTCCTCGTCATTGCCCCGCTCACGGCAGCAAAGCCGAGTGAACGGGACATCCTGATCGCTGTCACCGCGATCAGCGACGCCACGATCGCCAACGTCGCCGCGTATCTCAATACCCCCGCGTTGAACCTGCCCGGATCAATCTTTGAAAAAGAGGCGAGGGCCACGCTGCCTAAAGCGCTTGAGCTGAAGGATGCGGATCTCGGCATATATCGGAAGACGTATCAATCGTTGAACAAGCCGCAAAGCAACTTTCTGCTCTCATTGCTTCAAAACGCCAAAGGTCCGTTGAACGATGTGGCGCTTCTCTTCCTCGATACCCATGAATGGGAAGAGGGACAGGTTTCGCTCACCGGACGCGTGAGCACCGTTTGGGGAGAAGGTGTTACCTTGGCAAGTCTGATGACCAGCGTGGTTACCGGAGGAGCGATCAATCCGATCGAAGCGATCGTTGATGTAAAAGCCGCCGGCACCCGGCTGTCCACCGATGTATCAATCAGCGGCTCGTTCTTGCTTTTTACCGATCATGAAGGGTATTTTGTAATCGAGCCAAGAGAACTGAAAGTAAACGGAGAATAAACAATGCACGAGCTCATCAAAAAGACCGAAGAGTTTCTCAATCGCTCCAAGATTGATGCCGATCAGGTTGACATGGATCAGTTGATCACATCGTTCTTGTCGGAGATGGAAAAAGGTCTGGCCGGTGCTCCTGATTCGTCACTGAAGATGATTCCGACCTATACCACGACAAGTGACACCATTCTGGCCGATCAGCCGGTCATCGTGATCGATGCCGGAGGGACCAACCTTCGGACTTGTCTCGTCCGGTTTGACCGGGAGAAAAATCCCCGAATCTCCGAGTTCAAGAAGACCTCGATGCCGGGGGTGAAAAGCGAAGTGACTGCGAAGGAGTTCTTTTCAATCATCGCCGACGAGGTCGAACGACTCATCGATCGGAGTGATCGAATAGGGTTCTGCTTCTCGTACGCCGCTGAAATCACCTCCGACCGGGATGGAATTCCCTTGGTGTTCTCCAAAGAGATCAAAGCTCCCGAAGTGATCGGTATGCCGCTTGGCAGGAGTCTGCTTGCCGAGTTGGCAAGCCGCGGACACGATGTGCGGAAGAAAAAAGTCGCCGTATTGAACGATACGGTGGCGACGCTGCTCGCCGGTCAGGGAACTCCGAGTGATGTTCCCTACAGCGGCTATATCGGCTTCATTCTGGGCACGGGGACGAACACCGCCTATGTTGAGTCAAACAAAAAAATTACCAAGCTTTCCGCCGACCCTTCCAAATCTCAGATCATCAACATCGAATCGGGAAACTTCGCCTACTGTCCCGGCCCCTTCGACCGGAAGTTTTTCGATTCCACCAAGGAGCCCAACCAATACCACCTCGAAAAGATGATCAGCGGCGCCTATCTGGGGCCGATCTGCGGTTCGATCATCACCGAAGCGGC
>SHOI01000018.1:12911-22363 GCA_004294855.1 Sphaerochaeta sp.
CTACCTGCAGCGGAAATACAAGCGTTACTACCGCTTCGTCCGAATCGATGATTCACCGACGATCGGCTCGGCCGTGGCTGCGTTGGGGCTGTAACTACGATTGGAGAGCTCGGGTGATGACGAGGCGGTGAAGCTCCAAAAGATAATCGTGCCGATTCGTGTTGTCACCCTTGCAGTCGACGAGCAGGCGGAAGATCGGCTCCGTCTTTGAGCCCCGCATCCACAGAAAATCGGTCATCACGTTCTCATCGTTGTACAACCCGACTTTGAAGCCGCCGTTGTACGGAGGAGTGCGGTATGCCGGGCCGCTTCCGATCCGCTCTTCGGTTCCTTCCGTTTGAATGATCTTGTAGGAGGTGATTCCAAAGCTGTTGAACAGGATGTGATCACGGTTGAAGATCTCTTCGAAGAACTCCTCGTACCGGGTCTTCAGCCGGCCGTGTTCAATGTTCACGCTCAGCTGCGCCAAAGAGGAGTATGCTCCGGTTGTGATATAGGAAGGAAGGGAACGGATCAATTGATCGAGCGTCAACGAGGCGGGTTGCGGTTGTCCCGAGAGTGTGAACCACAACCTGCTTAGTTCCTCTTGTTTCAAGAGTTTGGTCAAAGAGATCAGGGTGTTCAACGGGTCGCGGACCTTCGCCGGGTGGGAGATGTTCCCTCCGTTCGAGCCTTCACCGAGGATCGGAACGACGTATCCCTCTTTTCGCTTGAGATTGGAAAGCTCCACGACATTCGCTTCTCCCACTTCGGTGCGAAACACCTCCGCACCGAAAGTGCGGGCGATCTCATCGACGCGATTGGAGGTCGGTCCGTTCACGACGACCGCCAGAGGGGCATCGGGATCGGAAAGTCGGCTTTGGGCGAGCTCGGAGAGAACGATCAACGCAAAGAGGGATTGAGCCTCCAGAATCGTCGCGGTTTTCCTGTCGTTGATGTAGACGATATTTCCCCGGTCTCCGTCATTGTCGGGGACATACCCGAGGACAAACGCGGGGTTCTTCTGATGAAGGGCTGTAAGCGATTCCATGCAGAGGGTGAGGTTCTTCCCTTCGGGAACGATCGGGTGCACCACATCCCCGGGGGTGTCATGCATGAATTCGGTGGTGATTCCGAGCTCCGAAAGCAGGCTGCGATCGATCGAGCAGCTGCGGGCCGAGCCGTTCAGTTCGCCGAGGATTCCAAGCGGCTTCTGCTGGTGCTCGATTCTCATCGTTTCGATGAACCGGGTATGAGCCTGCTCATCATCGCTTTTGGTCGCGATCCTCAAAGCAAGGGTGCGATAGCGCTTTGCGCTTTTTTCCCGTTCTTCACCGACCCGCTCAAGGGTTCGTTTATAGATTCGAGGATCAAGGTTCTCTGCGTATGTCTGAAGAAGGGCGAAGTGGGTCAGACCGTCGCCAACCAGCTCACAAAAGCGCTCGGCAAGACGTTCGGCATCCTTGGAGCCATATACACCCCCTTCTTTTCCGAACTTGAACCCATTGTGGCCGATAGGGTTGTGGCTGGCTGAGATGTAGAGAAATGCATCGGCTTCTTTGGGGTGGAGATTGGTATCGGCCATGATCTGGGGCGCTGCGGTGATGAAGAGGTAGCGAACCTTTGCCCCAAGGGAAAGGAGGGTATAAACCGCTATGGAGCCAAGATGGGCTCCGGTTGGACGGGCGTCAAGGCCGACGAGAATGGTTGGCTTCTTCTTGCCCACGTGCCGGTAGAGGGCATACGCCGCCAACGCAGCCAGAATTCGATCCGGAGGATTGACCGTCCGGCCGGAGTCTTCTTCATCTCCGCCGGGAGCGAACACCTTCCGCCAACCGGAGGAGGAGATGATCATGCTCGTATATGCATCGCTCAAGGATTCCTTGGAAGGAAGCGGGAATGCCAGGGGGTTTGTCCGCCAATCTGCAATTGCTTGATCATTGAGAGTATCGTGTATAATCATACTCTTGAGTGTAGCATATATTGTCAGTAAAGAGGATGTAGGATAGGGTAGAACCATGCAAAAAACATGCGTCGCAATCCATGATCTGGCCTCATATGCAAAAAGCTCCCTGACGGTCGTTCTTCCCGCCCTCGAAGCGCTCGGGGTAGAGGTGTCCCCATTGCCCACCGCTCTGCTTTCTTCCCAAAGCGACGGCTTTGATTCCTACTTCTTCCAACCGCTTACAAAAGAGATGCGCTCGATCATCGCCGAATGGCGAAAACTCGATCTTGCGTTTGATTCAATTTACGCCGGCTTTCTCGGTTCCGCCGAGCAGGTGAGCCTCATCGCCGAGTTCATCCACTTCCATCGGGCCAAAAAGAACCCGCCGCTGGTCCTCGTCGATCCGGTGATGGGCGATGATGGAGAGCTGTACGGACCGATGGAGAAAGAGCACATCGATGCCATGAAAAAGCTCATCACCGAAGCGGATTGCATCTGTCCCAATGTCACTGAAGCGGCGTTGCTCCTGGGTTACCCCTACCGGGAACGTTTTGATGAGCAGACGATCCTTCGGTGGACCAAAGAGCTGGCATACCAAAGCAAGGCGAATGTAGCGATCACTTCAGTCCCCGTAGAAGGGAAGATGGCCGTCGCCTGCGCCGAAAAAGATGGCTCATACCTTGTGTACTACGATCAGATCGACACTTCCTACCCCGGGAGCGGCGATCTTTTCGCCTCGATCCTTCTTGCCTATCTTCTTGATAAGGACTCCTTCCGATTAAGCGTAACGAAAGCCGCCCAGCTTACCGCGCTTGCGATCAAGAAGACCCAAAACCTTGGATATCCCTATCGCCATGGGGTATCGGTTACCTCGATCGCCGGGGAATTGGCGCTGAATCGAATTGAAAGTAAACAATCCTAACAATAGTTCATAAGAAAACAACTCCTTTATGTATCAATAATAATGGAGCATTACCCGGTGTGAGTAGAAATCAGTTTTTGTTCGAAAGAAGAGGGGCCTTCGCAGTTCGTTAGGAATCCTTCCTTATCAATGGCCGACAGATCCCAACGAGAAATCCCCAACCAGCTTATAGAGATTCCCATCCTTTTTCACCTCGATTTTCCGATCGGGGAAAAAAACGGGGAGCTGGGTTCTGAGGTATTCGATGCCATCCTCTTCGATCTTTCGGCGGATGACCGACGGGACGTTCTGGAGGGTTCGTATCTCGATGACGACGATGTAGCCGCGCCCCAGGTCGCTGCCATATCCGGCGGTGAACTGCGTTCCGATTGAAAACAGCCCGTCGTGGGAAGCGCTTGCGGTACTGCCCCGTTTCGGCCGGTTGGGGTGACGAATAAAGTAATCGTGATATCGATCTTCCAGATAATCGTCCACCGCGTGACTGAGCTCAAGGAGGGTTTGCTCAAGGGCGAGCTGTTTGGGATGACTACTCATGTGCCCTCTCCTCCAAGCGGACGTGATCGAAGGTGGTTCGCTTCACCAGGGCAGTCAGGAAGGTGAGGATTTTTTCTTCATTCTTTGCATAGATCTCCTCTGCGTCAAAGCGGAGGTCCTTTAGCATTCTCGGATCGGTTTCATCCATTTTATAATCACGCCGCGCTTCTCCGTGTACCCGGGTATAGGTGAGATCGGGGATCGCTTCAGCGATCGAATCAACGACCTGCAGTTGGGCGTTGGCATAGATCTTTTGAATCGGCGCGCCTTTGGTCGGGTCGATCCAGCCGATCACCCCGGTACCTGCGGCTCCATTGGTTTTAAAGGTGTAGTTTATCCCTGCGGTCGAAAGGGAGAGGATATGGAAACGGGTGGCGTCGGGATACAATTTTTTGGCCTCCTGATAGGCAAAAAGCGATGGATTGTTTGCGATGACGCCGCCGTCTATCAAGCGGACCGTTCGCTGCTTTTGGCGGTCATACAGGACCGCAGGCCGGAAAAAGGTCGGCGCGGCGCTGGTCGCCCGTCCGGCTTCCCAATACAGGAAGGAGCCGCTCTCATAGCTGGTCAAATAAAACGGCTGTCCCTCATCGCTGTCATAGGCGACGATCAGGGTTGGAACCATCGCTTCATCCAGCGGGGTATTGCCGAACATTTCAAAGAGGAAGCGCTCCAGCGGCTGCTCATCATACTTGTCGATAAACATCTGCCCGATGCGCCTTGTTTGGCTTTTCGGGAAAATGGTGGAGCCCCGTTCAAAATACAACTCCTCCAAGGCGCTGAGATCGATCGACGGGGGAATCGTTCCCACATAGCGTTGCTTGGGTTTCCCGCCGAAGAGCCATTTTCCCTTAATATCTTCATAGACGGGAATTGCGTCTTTACCATCCCCCGGTAGATTGGATTTGGAAGCGGGAACGCTCAAGCCCAGAGCCAAAAGGCCGCCGGTCGAAGTCCCGGCAATCAGATCAAAGTAGGCATAGAGGGGAATGCTTGATCCCAGAACCTCCAATTGATGGGAAAGCCGGCCGAGAATCGCAGCCGGAACGATCCCGCGCATTCCACCCCCATCGATGGAAAGGATAAAACGATGTTCTTCATGAGGCTTCGGTTTGCTCGATGGTAAAAACGGCCAAGGCATATCCTAAGAGTGAGCATTTTTCCGATTCTGGTCAAGCAAAGGGAAGACTGCAAGCCACAGAATAGATAATATACCGAAAAAGGAATGAAAGAAGCAGAATAATAAGAGTTGTCTCTTCTTTCCCGTTTTCGCTATGATACCCGTATGAGTCCTTATGAAGCGTGCGCTCTCTGTCCTCATCGCTGCCTCGTCAACCGTCTTGAAGGGGAGAGGGGAGTCTGCAATGAATCCTCGACGGTTCGGATCGCCTGGGCGGGATTGCACCGGGGAGAAGAGCCGCCCATCAGCGGCGAGGTCGGATCGGGGATGATCTTTTTCAGTGGCTGTCCGCTTCACTGCGCCTACTGCCAGAACCGTCAGATCTCTTCCCGAAACGGCTACGGAATGGAAATCGGCATCGAGGAGTTGAGCACCCTGATGCTCGCCCTCCAAGGAATGGGGACGAAGACCCTCAATCTGGTAACGGGAACCCATTTCATCCCATCGATCGTCGAGGCGCTCATCGGGGCGAAGCAAAAGGGATTGACGTTGGATGTGGTCTGGAACTCCTCGGGGTTCGAATCGATTGAAGGGCTGTCCCTGATTGACCCCTCTATCGATCTTTATCTTATCGACCTGAAAACCCTCGATGAAGGGGTCAGCAGCCGATTCTGCGGCAGCGTCCGCTATCAGCGCTCGATTCTTCGGGTGTATGACTATCTTATAAAAAAAGGAAGGAACACCTTCATCGATGAAGATGGGCTTCTCAAGGGTGTGCTGGTTCGGCACCTGCTCTTTCCCGGTGAACCGGCAGCGACGGAGGAGGTCCTTCGATACTTTGCGGATCATCTTAAAGAAAGCATGCATCTGAGTCTGATGGTCCAATTCGAGGATCCACAAGGGATGAATCGATTTTCCAAGGTTTCTCAGGAGGAGTATGATCGACTGCTTGAACTGCTGGAGGAGTTGGAGATCGAGAACGGCTTTGTTCAGGAGATCGAGGATTCCATCTCGTGGATTCCCGATTTCACTCAGGACGAGCCGTTTCCCCCGACCTTCAGCGAGGTGTGCCCGTACTTTTTGGAACTCAAGCGATCGTAGTTCCGAAGAACTCCCTGCCCTCGAGGATCGCAATCGTGTTGTCGATTCTCCGCCCGTCCGCGCAGACCACGCTCATGCCGAGCTCCTGAGCCCGGGCCGAGGCGACCGGGTCGAAGGGGGTGGAGCGGCCGGGCGTCCATTCATTGCCGATCATTCTCCGGTACTCTTTCCATGAGACATTTACCAGCGGTTTGGCATCGGGATCCTTTTTCGGATCGGCGGTGTAGACCTGGGCGGTGTTGGAGAGGTTGATGATGAGCTTGGAATCAAAGCGCTCGGCGAGGTAGACCGCATCCGTGTCGGTGGAAAACCCGGGCTTCCATCCGGCGGCGACGAGGATTCGCCCTTCAAACGTGAATGGAGCGGTGGGGTCGGTTACCACCTCGTTGGGAGCCAGGTCTGTGAAGAGGGTTTTCACCAGCTGGGCGTTGAGGTGGGTGGCTTTGATGCCGAGCCAATCAAGCGCTTCGCTCGGAGTGTCTTCATCGAGGGATTTCATCGCCTGCTGATAGACTCGAGCGGGTGCCCCGCCGCCGCAGACGAGAATCAGCTTCCGCTTTTCATCCTGAGCCAGATAGGCTCGGATCGCCTGATTGAACCGGGCAAGAAATGCGACATCCACCGCATCCGGGACGATGATCGAGCCCCCGAGTGAAATAACCGTCACCATCTTTATTTCCTCCGGTTTTCACTCTAGCAGAATTGGAATGAGGGGACAATCATACGATGAACGGTTCAGATTGCAACCACAGGATCAAGAGAATACTCCTTACATACCACTGCAGCGTGAAAATTCTCTTATTTGTTGAATATTCCCATATAATATGTTAAAAAATAAGGGGAAAAGAGTAGGTAAAGGGAATGAGAGTATTCAACTACAGAAAGATCGGAGAGCGAATGTGGGATTCGGAGATTCTTGGACTTGTTTCCGCGATCCATAGAGAGGCGGGGAAGCAGGAACTCTTTCTGAAGCAGAGACCCCAAGAGCTTGAGAAGCTCGTGGCGATCGCCAAGGTTCAGAGTACCGAAGCCTCCAATGCCATCGAAGGGATCATCACGACGGACTTGAGAATCCGTCGGCTTGTGGAGAACAAGACGGCACCGAAGAACAGAGACGAAGCGGAGATAGCGGGCTATCGGGATGTGCTTTCCATCATCCATGAAAACTATGAAGCCATTCCCCTTTCCAAGAACTACATCCTGCAGCTCCATAAGGTTCTGTATGGCCATCTGAACAATCCCATGGCCGGACGGATCAAGAATGTCCAGAACTACATCAGCGTATCGTATACACATGGTGAAACGAAGACCCTGTTTACCCCGGTTGCCCCGTTTGAGACGGAAGATGTGTTGGAAAGAATCTGTGAAGAATATAACAGGGCGGTAGGCAACATGGAGCTGGAGCCCCTTCTGGCTGTTCCCATCTTCATCCATGATTTTCTATGCATCCATCCTTTTAACGATGGAAATGGAAGAATGAGCCGCCTGTTGACCACGCTTCTTTTATATCGGAACGGTTTTTATGTCGGGAAGTATATCTCTTTGGAGGCCAAGATCAACAAGCACAAGGATCTTTATTATGATGCCCTTCAGGAATCACAGTACGGCTGGCATGAAGGAGAGGAGGACTTTCTGCCTTTCGTAAAATATCTTCTTGGTGTGATTCTTTCCGCCTACAAGGATTTTGAAGAACGATTTGAAATCGTGGAGAAGAAACTTCCTGCAAAGGAAATGGTGCGCAAGGCGATTCTGAACAAGATCGGCTATTTCAACAAACAGGATATCCGGGAACTGTGCCCGTCCTTAAGCACCAGTTCCCTTGAGGGATCTCTCAGGGCTTTGGTCGCCGAGGGGTTCATACGAAGGGAAGGGAAAGGCAAGGGCACGAGATATCTGAGATCGGATTGATTTTCTTTCCAATAAAAGCACCCGGTGGAATCGGAAAGTGGGGACAATCATGCCCCGGCCGTTTGGCATCATCGTGCTTTCTGCCTTGCTCACTCCTCGCTTGGAAGCGATTCTACTTCAAGGATTTCAACCAGCTCTTTCGGCTCAAGGCGGTAGGTCGATCCTTCGCCTTGGAAGAAGCAGTGGTCGCCGATGAGGTGGATGTGCAGGTCGGTATAGGTGATCTGGCGACCGAGCGTCTTGTTCACCACGGTCGTGTTCACTTTCCGGTACATCCCCGGGCCTCCGAAGGGCGAGGGAAGAAGCCCTCGGACGGAATCGACCTTGACTTCAAAATGCTCATCCAAGGTGATGAACTCCCCAAGGCCTTCAAAACCGAGATCCCGAAAGTGCTCCATCTTCCCGGCGATCAAAGCGCAGGTGGTGTTGAGGTTGTGAACCGTCATCGTATCGGAAGCGATGATGTCCACGAGCTTGCGCGGATCATCGCCGAGAAATCCTTCAAGGGTGATGACCCCTTTCTGCATCTGTGCCTGAATTTGATCATATTCGGGTGTCTGCTTCATGATCTCCCCCCTTAGAACTTGTCATAGTAGATGTGCTCTTCCGGCATGTGAAGCTCGGTAAGAACAGCGATACATGCATCGATCATCCCCGGGCTTCCGCACAGGTATGCCTCGCTGTTGGCCGCATCGCCGCTTAAGCGGCGGACGACGTCGGTGATCAATCCGACTTCGCCTTCCCACTTGTCTTCCTCTTTGGGTTCGCTCAGCGCGGGAACAAAGGTGAAGTTCTCCAGCTCCTTTTCCAAGGCGAACATCTCATCGAGGAGGAAGAGGTCGCGCCTCGACCGGGCGCCGAAGAAGTAGGTTACCTTCCGCTTGCTGCCTTTGTTCTTCAGATCCAGAAGAATCGATTTGATCGGGGCCATTCCCGAGCCTCCGGCGATGCAGATCATCGGCCGGTCGGTATCGCGGACGTAGAAGTCCCCGTACGGGCCGTTGATCGTAACCTCGTCTCCCTCCTTCAGGATGGTGTGGACGTACGTCGTGCAGATTCCGTTGGGTACCAGGCGGATCTCCAACTCGACCCGAGTGTTGTCATCCGGCGGGGAGGCGACCGAGTAGGCCCGATAGACGCTCTCATCCAGATCGCCGTATTCGGGAACGACGAACTGGATGTACTGGCCCGCTTTGGGGGTGATGGTCTCCCCGGGGGCCAGCCGGAGGGTGACCTCTTTGATGTCGTGGGTGAGATCGCGGATTCGCTCGACGGTGGTCTTATACTGGCGGACGTTGAAGAGCTCTTCGGGGATCTTGATCGCGATGTTCTGCTTGACTTTGATCTGACAGGAAAGGCGGATGTTCAGTGCCTGCTCTTCTTTGGAAATGAACGGCAGTTCCGTCGGCAGGTAATCGCCGACACCGGAGATGACCTGCACTTTGCACAGTCCGCATGAGCCCCGTCCGCCGCATGCCGAAGGAATGAACACCCCTTGGGAGGTGAGGGTGGAAAGGAGCGGCATCCCGCCTTTCACCTCAAGCTCTCTGGTTCCGTCGTTGATGTCCACCTTCACGATTCCATAGTTTCCGATCGTCGCATCGGCGACCACCATCAACAGCGCCAGAAACACGCTGATGAGGCTGATGACCGCGACGCTGATGACTAATGAAACAATCATGCAACCCTCCTTAGGAAACCGCGATCATGCCGCTGAAGCCCATGAACGCCATCGCCATGAAGCCGGCTATGATCAGGGAGATTCCCGGTCCCTCCAATGCGGGGGGGATGTTGGCGGTTCGAAGCTTCGTTCGGATTCCGCTCATCGCTACGATCGCCAGCAGCCATCCGATTCCGCTACCGAGGCCGAAGAGCAGGCTGGTAATGAACGTATACTCGCGGATCACCATGAAGAGGCTCGCTCCGAGGATCGCGCAGTTCAC
>SHOI01000018.1:22463-25690 GCA_004294855.1 Sphaerochaeta sp.
AGGAAGGAACACATTCCGAGGTAGTTGGTCAACAGGATGTTGCTGGTGAAAATGGAAGCGAAGAAGACGGCAAAGGCGCTTACTTGACTAGGCATGAGCGGCCTCCTTTGCCACGGTCTCGCGGATCATCCAGATCGCGATCGCGAGGATGAAGAAGCCGCCCGGCGGCATGATCATGATCGCCCAGTTGGTCCACCACGATCCGAGAATCCGATAGCCCCAGAGGCTCCCGGATCCCATCAGCTCCCGAACCACCGAGATAAGCAGAAGGACGTAGGCGTAGCCCAGTCCGCTTGCAAGTCCGTCCACCAAAGAGGGCAGGGGTTTGTTGGTGAGGGCGAACGCTTCGACCCGGCCCATGACGATGCAGTTGGTGATGATCAGTCCGACGTACGGTCCGAGCTGTTTCCACATCTCGGGGTAGTATGCCTTGAGGATGATGTCCACCAGGATCACGTAGGCGGCGATGATCATCGTTTCGACCATCATCCGGATCCGGGAAGGAATGAGCTTTCTCAAGAGGGAGACGGTCCATGAGCTCAACGCGGTGGCAAAGGTTACTCCAAGAACCATTACCATCGTATTTTGCACCTTGTTGGTAACCGCAAGCGTCGAACAGATTCCCAGAATCTGCACAAAGACCGGGTTGTTCTTCCCAAGCGGTTCGGTGAATGTTTTCAGGAGTTTGCTTTTGGCCATCCTTACACTCCTTGTATGATGCGCCGGGCTTCCGATGCTGCCCGATCGGTCAGATTCTTGAAATACTCACTGGTTCGACTTGCACCGGTGATTCCGTCAACTTCATGCGCCTGAGCGGCTGTTCCCTCTTCCACAAGGGTGAACGGTCCCTGTTTGCCGGCAAACTGGGCGGTAAACCACGGCTCCTCGATTCGGCCTCCAAGGCCGGGGGTCTCCGACTGGTTGACGATCGCAACCCCGCTGAAGGTGGTCAGATCTTCCTCCAGTCCGGCCATGATCTCGATCGTTCCCCACAGTCCCGGACCGATGAGGGGGATGATGTAGCGGGTCTTTCCGTCGACGATGGCGGTGTAGTAGCCTTCCTTCTCGGTGACCGAGGCGAGGTAGACCCCTTCGATTCCGAGGGTCGTGTTCTCGTAGGAGAGCCCGGCGGCATCCAGAATCGCCCTCCGGGTGAAGGAAAGCTCGTTCGCTTTTGCAAGGTCGAAGGTGAGGATATGGGCTCCCGCGGTCAGCACGATGCACACCACCGTAGTGATGAACATGAAGAGGAGCGGGTAAATCCGTTCTTTATAGAATTCACTCATGCCTTGCCTCCAGCCTGTTTCGCTTTCTTTTTCGCCCGGGCGTCCTTGATGAGGATATCGAGTAGCGGAGCGAACATGTTCACCAGCAGGATTGCGAACGTAACCCCTTCGATCCACGTGGAAAAGCTGCGGATCAGGACGGTGAGGATTCCGAAGGCCGCTCCGTAGATCCACCTTCCGAGGTTCGTCGATTGGCCGGCGGAGACGGGATCGGTGATCATGAAGAAGGCGGCAAAGAGGAAGGATCCGCTGAACAGCGCCGTAAGCGGGGAGGCGACCAATTCCGCTCCGCGCTCCGTCACCACCTGCACTCCACTGAAGAAGAGGATGCTCTGGAGGGCGAGAAATCCGAGAAGGGAGGAAACGACGATCTTCCAGTTCGCACTTTTCTTGTAGATGATGTACAGCCCGCCGAGGATGATGAGCAGGGCGCTGGTCTCGCCGAAGGAGCCTCCGTTGAATCCCAAAAACAGGTTCAGAAGACCGGTGTCCCTGGCGACCAGCGGGGTCGCCGCGCTGATCACGTCAACGCTCAGCCAGGAGGCGAATCCTCCGGGAAACCCGGCATGGTTGGCGACGAACTTGCTCGTCATCGGGACGCCGAAGCTGATGTAGATGAACGCCCGGGCGGTGATCGCGGGGTTGAAGATATTCTTTCCGAACCCGCCAAACACCATTTTACCGAAAACGATTCCGAACGCCATCCCGACGATTGCAATCCAGAGGGGAATCGTCGGCGGCAGGCTGAGGGCGAAGATGGTTGCTGAGACGAAGAGCGACTCCGTGATACGCATCTTGTACTTTTTTGCCATCAGGTATTCGCTTGTTACCGCAGTGGCAACCACCACCGCCAGCACGGCGATAAAGCGCCATCCAAACAGATAGATGGCTGCAAGGCAGAGCGGAGCGAGGGCATAAAGCACCGAACGCATCGCCTGCTGCTTTTGTATCTTCACAGGATTGTCCTCCCTTTTCGGTCAGTATACGGCAAGAAGGGGTATATGTAAAAAGAAATACCCTACTTTAATACTTGCTTATAGCAACGACGTCGTTTGTGCTGCTCGGTCTCAAAGCCTTTCCACTGGGATTGAACTTCCGTGTTGGTTTCCAACTCGGGCCCGGTCTCCGCGTACACGACGCCATGCCTGATCGCCGTCTTGATTCCTTCATGCAGGATGACGGCATTCACTCCTCGGCCGAAATACTCCGGCTTGACCGCGATCAGGTACATGTCAAGCACGTCGTAGTGCTTCAAGGACCACAGGATGCGCAGCAGTCCGGTCGGAAACAGCCGGCCGTTGGACTTCTGCATCGCCTTCGCAAGGGAAGGAATCATCAACCCGAAGCCGATGACCGCATCATCCTTGTCCACTACGACGTAGATGTAATCGAGCTGAGCCACCATGAAGAACTGGCCGATCGCCATATCGATCTGGCCGTCGGTGAGGGGACAGAACCCGTAGAGGTGGGCGTAGGATTCGTTCAGCATGTGGAAGATCTCCTTGGCGTAGGGGATCACTTCCTTTTTCTTTTT
Organism: Sphaerochaeta sp.; assembly: GCA_004294855.1. Lineage (GTDB taxonomy): Bacteria > Spirochaetota > Spirochaetia > Sphaerochaetales > Sphaerochaetaceae > Sphaerochaeta. Next base: position 25,284 of record SHOI01000018.1, read on the forward strand.
CATCTCCAACAGCCGATACCCATGGCGCTTCTGGGCGATCTCGCTGATCCGCTGGACTCGCGGATCGAGTTCCTTGGGGGTGTAGACCTTGAATTCAACCCAGTCGACATCCTTCACGAATCCGAGCTTCGTCAGGTGGTCGTGGTAATACGGGTGGTTGTAGAGGGTGATGAACATCCCCGTCTGATCGAACCCCTCGACGAGCAGTCCCTGCTTGTCAAAGTCGCTGAACCCGATCGGTCCGATGATCTCGGTCATCCCCTTTTTCCTGCCCCATGCATAGACCGCTTCAAAAAGGGCTTTGGAAACCTCAAGATCATCGATCACATCATAGCGGGTGAAGCGCATCTGTTTCATCTTGTTCATCTCGTTGAGCTTGTTGTTGATCAGACCGGCGATGCGGCCGA
>SHOI01000125.1 GCA_004294855.1 Sphaerochaeta sp.
ACTTCAATGTCAAGCGTTCCCTCACTGTCCAATGTTTTGTATTCGCCTATCAAATCTTTCATCTCGAACAGTTGACTCTTGATGATGTGATTCACATACGTGTTTTTCAATCTTGGATTTGGTTCATTTTCATTTAATTCAGCAATGAACTCTTTCGCTCGCGCTTGGTTCTTTATGGATTCCGTCGTTTTCCGTAAAAATAGCAGTGAAGATATCAGATTGGATTTCCCGACACCGTTTTCTCCGTAAATACATGCGAATTCTTTGGGGATACCGTATTTTCCTCTCAGATCGAACATGATGTCGGAAAAGGATTTGAAGTTCTTTAACCTGATATATGAAAGCATTCCAAGGTCTCCTTATGCTATACGTTATAATATGTAGGATCGTTAGTGGCTAGACTAAACCGTATTGGATGGTGTTTCAAATATAAGCATTCCGAGTGCAAAGGAACATGGTTTATCAGACATAGTATGCATGCACTACGCGTTCTTGAGCACCTTCCGTTCATCCCCGATCCGCTGGACGTATCCGAGCTCTTCAAGCTTGTTGAGCAGGGGGAGGATGTACTTCCGGCTGAGGGGCAGGTGCTCCTTCGCCTCGGCGATCGAGAAGAACGTGCCCTCTTCCTTGTCTTTGAGGATCAGGGAGACGATCCTGTCGAATGTCTCCTTCGAGTAGATAAACGTCGATTCGACGATGAGAATCGCCCCCCGCTGGCGGAGATGCCCAAGAACCGGTTTTTCCTCACGGCTTAAGAACTTCACCGGATAGCCTTCAAGCCCGGCGGCGGTTATCTTCTGAAGCAGGCGCTCTTCTTCCCTGCTCAAGGGGTCTTCGCTTCTGACCGGCTCAAGGTGGGTGCCTTTCACGACGACCTGTTTTTTCTCGACAAGGGAGGTGACAATGGCTTGGGTCAACGAAGCGGGAAACGGGGATTCCTGCATCACCACCGCAAGAGCGACGCTCCGATCTTTCGCAAGCCGGGCCATCAGATTCTTTGTGTAGGATTCAAACAGCGAAGATCGAAGATACCATGAACCGACCTTCTGATAGGATTCCCCAAGGAGCGAGCCGGTGAAGGTCGCCTCCTTGATCTGAGCGTATCCGTTGAGCCACAGCAGGAACCGGTTGGCGGTGAAGAGCTCCCCGATGCTGCGGGGATCGGTGTTCACCAAGGTACCCAGCCTGGTACGCTGGTCTTTGTTCAAAGTCGAGGAGGTGATGACCCGGGCGGAAGCCCGGATCGTCGAGGCTCCGCTTTGAATGAGCACCACCTTCTGGCCGATGTACCACGGCCGGATCTCACGGGTGGTGATAGAGGCCAGAAGGGTGTCGCTTTCAAGCTTGCCGATGATCCGGAGCTTCGCCTGGTCATGCCAGGTGAAGGCGGCGATCTCCAGCTGGGAGATCCGTTTGAAGCCGGTTCCCTGCAGGGCGACATACACGGTCTGGGTGCACATGTAGAAGGTGGGGTCATTGGTGATGATCGCGCCCTTGGGCAGCTGGGCCTGCTCGACCCCCCGAAGGGAGATCGCGACCCGGGAGCCGTCCTTCACCCGCTCGACGTTCTTTCCGAACGATTGGAGCGTCCGGATCCGGGCGCGGAGGTTCGATGGCAGAAGAGTCACTTCATCACCGATCTTCAGCTCCATCGAGCGCAATGATCCGGTGCCGACCGCTCCGACACCCTCGATCAGGAAGGAGCGGTCGAGGGCGAGGGCCGGAGGAAAGTCCGTGGTCTTCTTTTTCGTGAGGTAGGAATCGATCGATTCCTTCAGCTCTTCGATCCCTCGTCCTTCCTTGCTGCTGATCACGTGGATGATCGGATCCGAACCGAAGATCGATCGGAGCTCGTTTGCGACCTGCTTCTTCACGACCGAGAGGCGTTCTTCGGAAACCAGGTCGCTTTTGGTGATGACCCCCATCGGCAGGCGGGCGCCCATCGCCTTCAGCACGAGGGCGTGGTCGCGGCTTTGCTGCATCCACCCGTCATCGGCGGCGACGCACAGCAATGAGCCGTCCAGCGACCAGACCCCGCTGACCATGTTGCGGATGAAGCGTTCATGGCCGGGCACGTCGATGACCCCGATCACGAAGCCCTGCTTGTTCGTATAGGAAGCGAACCCCAGCTCGATCGTAAGGGCGCGTTCCTTCTCTTCGGGGAGCCGGTCGGGATCGGTCGCGGTCAATGCCTGTACCAGAGCCGATTTGCCATGGTCCACATGGCCGGCGGTTCCAATGATGTACACTAGGGGGCCTCCACCAGGTCACCAAGCGCTGAAACCAGCTCTTCGGTCTCATGACGCATTACCGTTCCAAGGTTGATGTGGACAGCCCCCTTGTGGATCGTGGTGATGATCGGGACCGGTCGAAGGCGGAGGGTCTGGGCGTCCTTCCGGGGGTTGGATGATTCAAGACGGATCGAGAGGGAGGGAAGACTTTCATCCGGGGTCGAGCCTCCCCCGAGGGTCATCGTGTCCTCGATGAGGGAGAGGCGCTCGCTCTTGATCCTTTCCAGAATCGACCTTCCCGTCTTCCGCAGTTCGGCGACGCCTCTGAACAGAAGCGTGCCCACCGGCTGGTCGACTCCGTTGAGCAGGTCGACCAGGGTGGCTTCCAGGAGGGAGGAGACGGTCTTTCCGATCCGCATCGTTCGGAACAGGGGGTGCTTTCCAAGCTTGGCGACCAGTTCCCCTTTCCCCACGATGCATCCGGCCTGCACCGAGCCGAGCGCCTTGTCGGCGGAGAAGGAGACGAGGTCGGCACCCGAGGCGATGTGCCGGGCGACGGTGGTCTCCGAGGGGATCCGTCGGTCAACGACCCCGGAGCCCTGGTCGACGACCAAAAGCAGGTCGGAGGGAAGATGGTTTTTCAGGTCACGGACGCCGACTTCCTCGGTGAACCCCCGGAGGGCGAAGTTCGAGCGGTGGACCCTGAGGACCATCGCGGTTTTTTCATTGATCGCATCAAGGTAATCGGAGAGGGTGGTGATGTTCGTCGTTCCCACTTCCACGAGCTTCGCCCCCGAGGCTTTGAGGATGTCGGGGATTCTGAAGCCCCCGCCGATCTGCACCAGCTCCGAGCGGCTGACGATCACCTCCTTCCGTTTGGCGAAGGCGGAGAGGATCAGAAAGATCGCCGCGGCGTTGTTGTTCACCACGAGGGCGTCTTCGGCACCGCTCATTTTCGTCAACAGGAGGGAGGTGAAGGAAGAGCGCTTTCCCCGTTTGCCCTTGGCCACGTCGAACTCCAGATTGGTGTAGGAGTAGTTCAAAGGACCGACGCGTTCCCAGTTCTCCCTGCTGATCGGGGCCCGTCCGAGGTTGGTGTGGATGATCACGCCGGTCGCGTTGATGACTCGTTGCAGCCGCTGGCAGGAGATCGTCGCAAGGGCCTTTTCACAGGCGCTTACAATCTCGTCAAGATCGAATCCCTTTTCTTCAACTCTGATCCGCGTTCGAAACTCTTCGATCGTGGTCCGAAGCACATCGGCCGCCACGGGGCGGCTGACGTGGACGAACCACTTCCCGATCGAAGGGTGCTGAAGGAGGGCTTCCACTTGAGGGAGGGTTTCATACATACGGAAGAGGCAGGAATCGAACCTGCCGCTGTGATTACTACAGCCAACGGTTTTGAAGACCGCGGGATCCCCAGGACCCATCTGCTTCCAAAAGGGGCCAAGCGGCCCCTTTTGTGGATACGGTTATTTCTCCAGCGGGAGACCTGCGGGTTTCCACCCGTTGTTGATTCCGCCGAGTTGGGAGTACGCATCGAAGCCCATCGTGCGGAGGACTCCGACGGTCTGCCCGGCGGTCTGGCCGCTGAAGCAGACGATGACGATCTTATCCTTCTTGTTGAGATCGGGAAGAATCGATCCGAACTGCGCCCAGGCGGTGTGGCTCGAGCCGATGACGTGGCCTTCGTTGAAGTCCTTCTCGCCTCGGATGTCGATCACCTTGAAGGCTTTCGGGTTCGCCTCAAGGGCGTCATAGAGATCCTGGGATTTGATGAGCTTGTTTCCATCCTTGCCGACGGAGGTGAAGTAGTCCTTCGCGGCTTCCCAGAGGATCTCCTGCTCTTGGCCCTTGGGCGAGGAGACGTCCTTGCGCGAAGAGAGTTCGTTCATGCCCGTTACCGTGGGTTCGTCCTTCCAGGCGTTCATGCCGCTTAAGAGGGATTTCGCGTTGAAGCCGGCGAGCTTCAAGGCTCCGAGGGCCTGGCCGGCGGTCTGGCCGGAGTAGCAGATGATGACGACCTGGCGGTTGGTCGGAATCTTCTCCATCACCTTGCCAAGGTCGGCCCATTCGCTGTGGTAGGCGCCTTCGATGTGTCCCGCTTCAAAGTCGGCGGCCCGGCGGATGTCGACGAGGAAGAGGGCGTCGGGGTTGTCGGAAAGCATCTGCTTCAGGTCGGCGGCGTTGATGAGGTTGTTGCCGGTGGCCAGCTGGGCGAAGTAGTCCTTGGCGGCTGCCATCAGGACCGCGTCCTTGTCGACGGCGGGCTTGGCGGCTTCTGCGGGAGCCGGAGCGGGCGCGGCCGCGGCCGGTGCCGGCTTGGCTTCTTCCTTCTTGGCGCAGCCGGTG
>SHOI01000126.1 GCA_004294855.1 Sphaerochaeta sp.
TTTTAAAGCAAACCGGCAACACCCATCCCTTAAGAGGTATGTTCCCCGATGAAAGCCGGGAAGCGATGCCTGTGCATTGCGGCAGGGGAGACGGGAGGAAAGGATGAATAATCTCAATTCGGTGTTGTTGGAAGGCAATCTCGTTCGTGATCCGGAGCTGGTCCGGTTCGAAGGAAACGATTCGGTGCTCACGAAGTTCTCCATTGCGTCCAATCGGTACTACCGGAATCAGAAAGGGGAGAGCGTCGAAGAAGTGCTCTTCATGCCGGTGAATGTATGGGGCAGGCTTGCCGAGAACTGTTCCAATTATCTGAGCAAGGGGCGGGAAGTACGAGTCGTGGGACGGCTTCGTCAGGAACGCTGGACCGACAAGGAAGGGAACAATCGCGACCGGTTCGTGGTGGTTGCCGATCATGTGGAGTTCCGGGGTGAACGGAAGAAAGAGGATCCCGTCACTCTGGACGAAGAGGTTCCCTTCGATCAGGAAGTTACGTTTTAAAAACGCTCAGGGAGTGTGGATTGATTCCGCTCGATTTCTTGTCGCGGACCGCACTCCCAGAATCACGAAGGCCGATATGATGAGCATGAGACTGCTGAGCATCAAGGCGAATCCCAGCGAGCTGAAAGAGGCGACCTTTGCAACCAGATACGGGAATATCATTCTCCCTACGGTTCCGCTGACGATGTAGGAGAGCGAGATGAATGCCGTATTTCGGGGATACCATGTCGAGGCGATTACAACATACATGGGAATGGTGGCTCCGGCAAAAAATCCACAGAGAAGAACCAGAATCAACACGATGGGGATGGAGGCGGACAGGGTCGCTCCGACAAGGGAGATTCCTGCAAGAAACATGCCCCAAATGGAGAGTGTGAAGGGGTTTGCTCCCCGGTTCATGATGGGGCCGACGATCAGCCGGGAGAGGGCCGTCCCGATCCAGAACACGGTGAGCGATGTTCCCGTGATGCTTGCGGACTGTCCCAGCTCCGTCTCAATATAGACAGGAATCCACGTTGCGCAGATCACCTGGCTTCCCATGTAGAACATGATGACCAGAGTATAGAGAATGAAGGCTCTGTCTTTCAAAAGAAGGGTAATGGGACCATCCTTCGTCGGTTCCGCATCCCGCTTTTTCTTGCTTTGCTTTTGAGTGGCTTGCCGATGAACGGATCCCGTTATGAGAATGAGCGCCATGGCCACTCCGACCAATCCGTATGCCCATCGCCATGAAACGCCTTTGAACGGCAGAATGAGATAGCCGGTCGCAATGGCGCCGATGCTGTAGCAGAAGTGGAGAAGAGGAATGTAGAGCGATCGCTTTTCGTAGTATTCGCTTGCCAACGTTGCATTCGAGGCGCTGTCGACGAGAAATGATCCCAAACCCAGTATCAGGTAGAAGATGAACAGGGCGGTAGTTGTCGAAGAGAGCGCAATTGATACAAGAGCGACGATCAGAAACAGGTAGCCGATCTTCATGACCGACCCTTGTTTCAGACGTTTCATGACAAGCAGCGAGACGGCCATCGATATGAGCGACCCGATCTGCTGAAAGCTCACCAGCGTACCGGATCCGGAAAGGGAGAGACCGGTGGTCTGCATGATGTTCGTGGCCAGCGGACCGAGAAGATTGTATGAGACCGCAAAAAAGAAAAATCCTGCAAAGAGAAACACCGGATGCATAGTGTCGACTGTATCATGGAGCATAAGCGAATGCAATCGATGGGGATGGAGTGCCTCAAACAGAAGAAATCGGGAATGGCTGCCGGAAGCGGAAAGCTGAAAGCATATCCAATGCGGTTACAGCTGGTGAATCCTATAAAACAAGGATATTTTGGCAGGATTGATTATCCAATAAAATGCACGGAGGGACACCCCGGCGCCCTTTCTTTTTCAACGGTTTGTATGTACTATTGAGCCGCAAGGAGAGATGACAGTGAGTGAAATGATCGTGACGGAGCTGAATTTCAAGCAGGAGGTTTTGGAAGCTGATGTGCCGGTTTTAGTCGACTTCTGGGCGCCGTGGTGCGGTCCCTGCAAAATCATCGCTCCGGCGGTAGCGCAGATCGCCCAAACCTACCAAGGCCGACTGAAGGTGGTGAAGGTCAACGTCGATGACGCCGGGTCGATCGCCAACGATTACAACATCAATTCCATTCCAACCTTGATGGTCTTCAAAGACGGCGAAGTGGTAGGTCAGCGCTTGGGGGCCGCAAGCCTCTCGGTAATCGAAGGATTTGTCGTCCAGTATCTTTAATGGTGGCGGTTCGTGGAGTTTTTTACACCGAAACTCGCATTGCCTGTCGCACAGACATACCAATCATTCGCGCTGTTTGTATCGATGAAGCCGTTACGGTTAGCTGATCGGGTCGCCGTAGCCTTGCTGATATCGATCGCATCCTTTGCCATTGACCCGTTCCAGTGCAGTCCTTGAGTAAGCTCTTCCGCCATTTGTGCAACCTCTTTGGAACCGAACCCATTGTGGGTCGTCGCCTCTTTCGTCGAATACAGAACACAGTCCAGCACTTCGGCGTTCCACTCCGGAGTCGCATGGACACAGATGTATCCGTTGTTTGATGAGAGTCCGTTCTGCTCCTTTGAAAGAAAGGATCCGGCCTCTACCGCGCCTTTACTGAAGGCTACGACCACGTAGTCGCCGGAGGCGACCTGATAATCGCCGAAGGTATGGGAGTCATTGACGGTCTTGATCGTCACTCCGGCAAGATTTCCGCCCTTGAGAACAGCAAGTTCAACTCGGTCGGGATGGTTTTCACTGCCCTTGGTGGTGAACTCGTTGATCAACAATGAAGGGATCCTGGTGTTTTTTGCCCACAGCCGGATGGAGAAGCGCATCGAATTACCCGCAAGATCCTGAACCCTGCCCTCGAGGGTGCTGAACACACCCAAGATCAGGGGTTTTTTGAAGGTTATGGTGAGCTGCTCATCCCATACGCTCACATCGATGATCTCATTGTCTTCGATCGTGAACGCATCCTTTTTGATCATAATGCGTTCATTAAACCTCAAGCATGCTTCAGCGGGAGCGGTCATCTCCATATCGAGCAGCACCGGAGGAGAGCTGTCCCGCTGAGCAAAAATGTTGAGCAGGGAAGGGGGGTGTTCAGTACAGCCGATCACGAGTCCTACGCAGACGACGCCGATACACAAAAGAACAAGGTACTTCATACCCCATATTCGCAATCCATGACGGTTTTACTTGAAAAATGATTTACAGAATGGATTTGAGGGGTCAAACTATGGTATGAGTAAGACCCATAAAGGCATGGTGCTGGTGCTAGCTGTTCTGATCATAGGTGTTTTGGTGCCTACATGGATCGACGTGTCCAACATCGAACTGGAGTCCGTTTGGGACGGTGAGGCGATGAATCTGCGGGACGGGTGGACGCTGAGCGCTGACGGCGTTGTTCTGGATGATGATTTCACCCTTCCTCGAATCGTTAAGACTCCGGATTTAAGCGGCAAGCGTGTTACGCTTTCCCGGACCATTCCCTCCTCGTACACGGCAATACGATCGCTTCTCTTTCGAACCTCCCAGAAGCGGGTGAAGGTGTATGTCGATGATCGACTCACCTATTCCTACGACGCAAACATCGACAATCGCCGAATCAAACTCATCGGCCTGATCAACCATTTTGTCCGTCTTGAAGAAGGGGATCAGGGGAAAACGCTGAATATTGAAATGATCAGCAACATGCCGAAATCAAGCGGGCAGTTCCATGAGGTGTATTTCGGCACCCGGACCGCCCAGATTCGTCGTCTGTTCAACTACGACGGTTTTTCTCTCGTCGTGGGAGTTTTCTTGATTATCAACTCTCTGGCAACAGCCATTATCGCCTCGCGTTCACTGAGAAACGGTAAAATCTATCGAGGAACCCTTGCACTGAGCTCGATCGAGCTTTGTGTCGGACTTTGGGTGTGCTGCGGAAGCATGTCCACCCAGCTGTTCATCCACAATCAATTGCTGCTCGTTGTCTTGGCCATGACTGCGTTATACATGCTTCCGGTGTGTGTCACGTGGTTTGTCTTATCGATGTACTCGATCCCATTGCGCAGATTCTTCATGATCAGCACGCTCTTCTTCCCGATTGCCTTTATTGTCGTTTCCGCCCTGCAGCTGCTGGGTGTGATCACCTATATCACCGTGCTTATTCCTTTGGCGGTTCTCTTCTTCTGTTACCTGCTCATCCTCCTCGGGGCGGTCATGCATGCATATCGTAAGGGCGAGAAGAATGCAAAACCCTTTTTAGTCGCCACCGGCTTTCTCTTTGCCTCGACCGTCGGCGAGCTGACCCTCCTCATCCTCCCGCACCCGACGTTCATCAACATCCAGCCGCTGAACATCGGCGTCCTCCTCTTCGGTTCGATTCTCTACAGCCAAATCCTCACTCAGGGGGTGCACTTCCTCGAAGAGCGGGGAAGAAAGGAATATCTGCAGTCGCTCGCCTATACGGATGCTCTGACGGGTCTTGGCAATCGAAGGGCGTTCGACGAAGAGTTGATTCGACTTGCCAAGAGCGATTCAAAAGAAAAACAATACGGAATCGTCGTGTTTGACGTGAA
>SHOI01000127.1 GCA_004294855.1 Sphaerochaeta sp.
AGAGTCAAGCAGCAAGTGCAATTTACATTAATTGTTTGTAAAACTCAACTTTGGGTGTGTTAAAGTCCAATTTTTTCCTCGGTCTTTCATTCAGCCTGTGCTGTATCCGCTTCAATCTGTCGGGTGGATAGTCCTTGAAGGACGCCCCCTTGGGGATGTATTGCCGGATGAGCTTGTTCGCGTTTTCGATCGATCCTTTTTGCCATGCCGAATAGGGGTCGGTGAAGTACACCGGGGCTTCCAGCATCTCCGTGATCCGTTCGTGCGCCGCGAACTCCAAGCCGTTGTCCGTGGTGATCGTCCTTATCACGTCCTTGTAGGGTAGCAACATGCGGCACAGCACCTTGGCCAACCCTTTCGAGTCCCTTCCGCGGGGCAGTTCCCCGATCATCACGAGGTTCGTCTTCCTTTCCGTCACCGTCAGTATCGCCTCCGACTGGTCGGCCCCTATCATCGTGTCCATCTCGAAGTCGCCGAAGCGCTTCCCGTCGGCCTCCACGGGCCTTTCCCGGATGCTCCTGCGGTTGGGGATGCCTCTAACGGAGCCCACCGGTCTCTTGCGGTGCTTGAGCCTGTGACGGCAATGCTTGTAAAGGTCGCCCCCGGCCTTCTTGTCCTCCCGGATCCACTTGTAGATGGTCTCGTGGGAGACCCGGATATTCTCCTTCTTTCTCAGGTGTCCGCTGATTTGCCCGGGCGACCAGTCCTTGCGCACGAGCCGGATCACCTTTTGTTTGATCCATTCCGGGGTGGCCCGGTTGCCGGGCAGGCGTTCCCTTCTCTCCATCGCCATCTCGTGGGCCAGTCGCCACGAGTAGCCCCGCGCTCGTCCTTGTTGCGCTGCAACTCCCTGGACACCGCTGAAGGACCGACACCTATCAAGCTAGCGATCGTCCGCTGGGTGTCACCGTTTTCTAAACCTAAATAAATCGCGTACCTTTGTTCTGAAGTTAACTGTTTGTATTTTTTCATAAGCAACATAATAGTTAATTTTAGGGAGACTTCGGTCTCCTTTTTCTTTTATGTTGCTGTCCGACTCTCTTCGGGGGCTTGCGCGCCCCCGGCCGTTAGGCAAACCCCCCCCGGTGTTTTTCATGATTGTTGTGAAGAATCATTTCAAAAAACAACACGTGGATGTTGCACTTCTAAGTTGAACTTAGGCCTCCGAATCATCTCGTTACAGTGCGAAAAACAGACTGTTTCCGTCTCCAGAACGGTGGATCCAAGGTCATCCATTTTGCTTCCGCCGGTCGCTCCCGGGAGTTGCGGCTCCCGGGAGAGGCAGGAGATTATTCCGATTCAGTAATGACAATATCGCTCGGTATTTCAAATTTCTCTTGCGGAGGTGCCACCTCTTCCACCGATATAACTTCCGAAGAGGTGGCTATGCCCATCGTCTCACCCTCCATCTTCATCATCACGTTGCCCCACATCACATATTCCACTTCCGTTCCCTTATCGCTCCTTATGCGCATCTTGCGGCATTTATAGCCCAGAAATTCCACCTCTCCGAGATCTTCCATCTTCATCTTTCCCAGCAACTCGTCTGTCAAGCTCTCGACATCCACCCCCAGCGGATTGATTGCCCGGGTCTGCTTATAATGTTCACCGCTCTTCTTGTCCAGGTCGATTTTCCAGTGATCGTCCCCTTTGATGATCTCCAGCGTGTGGGAGGAGTAATCCTCTCCCATCACCTCCATCGGTACTGTTGTCTCGATTGCCTCCCACTCGCCCCACTTATCGAAATAGGTGACGATCTCCATCTTCATGCCCATTGCCTTGGAAGTGGAGCGTATGATTCCCTGCTCGATGGGGTATCTTCTCTTGCCAGCATCCGCTTGCAGCTCTTTTACCGATAACTTTTCTTCTCCGGTATCTTGCCCCCTCTTCTCTCCTGAGCAGCCGCCCAGAAGCAGGGCCAACAATAAAATGGATATTACCTTTTTCATGATTGTCACTCTTTTACAATTCTACTTTTCAGTGATTTATATTTCATGCTTTCTCTGGCAAGCGAGATCAGCTTCTCGACTACCATCTGCGGAACCGCAATGTCATCGCCCTCCGCCTCCAGGGTGAAGAAGATATCCTCCACCCGTCCCGTGTAGTAGCTGGAGTAACGCACCATCTCTTTTCCGTCCCATTCCGCAGTATACCTGTAGCTTCCGCCGGCACCCCACTCCCGGATCCTGATATCCGACAGCTTCCCGTCATGATTTGGATGGATCCTTTTTTTTATCTTTTCGAGCTTCATGGACAATACCATGCTCTCCATTTCTGTCCGGGCTTTAACCTCTTCGTCGCCGCTTTCCGAATTATAGATATTGAGCGAGACGGTAAAGTTGTACCCCTTGCCGTCATTTCTACCGGTCAACGTATCAAAATTGATAGAGGCAAAAAGGGGATAGAGAATGCAGCTCGCCCTGCCTACCGTGCGACACCCTTCCGGTAGAATATTCAGTAACTCCGACGGCACTTCGAATACCAAAACCGATCCATCCCCTAACTTATGCTGTTCAATCAGATTAACTGCATCTCGAACACCGCCAAGCATCTGCTGCACCATTTGGGCTTGGCTCAACTGATCCTCCAGGGTGTTCAGATCCTGATGAGGCAGCTTGGAATCGTCCGGGACAACAGCCCTGATTGTATCCAGGAGATTCGTTGCAAACGTACAGGAGAGGATCAGCTGACAGAGAGTCAATATCACAAATCTTCTCATGATGATTTTTTTTACAGTTTCACAAACTCTACCCTGCGATTCAACGCTTTGTTGACCGGAGTATCATTAGGTGCCACGGGAGAGGTTTCACCCGCTCCATCGGTCTCCATGCGAGATGCATCGATACCGAACCGGGTTACCAGTTCATTCTTTACCGATTCTGCACGACGTTGAGAGAGTTCCAGATTTTTGGCATCATCGCCATCACTGTCGGTATGACCCACAATCTTTACCCTTACCGATTCATTCTCCTTCAGTACTTCGGCAATGTTTTTCAGGGTGCCGAACGATTCGGCTTTCACCTCGGCCTTGTTCACATCGAATGTGATGCCGTAGGTAATCAGTCTCCCTTCGGTGATCAGCTTGCTGCGGGTGTCGGGCGACGCCGTGGTGATCTTGATATTCGACACGAGAGGGGCGCTGTGGCGGTCCCATCCCGAGAAGCGGATACGGTTGAACTTCACGTCGGGATAGATATTGGTCGGCATGTCCAGTACCTTTGCATTCTGGTGATAGATACGTACCCGCCGTTTCTGTATCCAGATGATTACATGGTTCTCCTGCTCGCGGATCACCGGATTCCGGGTTGCACTGCCTGTAATCCAATCCTCCGAATCCTTGTAGCCATTCGTCTCCCACCGGTCGTGACTGGCAACGATGTGTAGTCCCGCCACACCGGGAAATAGACCATCGTTCATCTCCTTCGGTTTTCCCTCTTCATCCTGGTAGAGCGTGAACTGGATTCCATGACCAAACTCCTCATCGGGAATGATGTCGAACTCCACGATGAAATTGTCGGGAAAATCGATCTGACGGGTGTAACAGTAGCAGGCATTATCCCCGTTCAAGTGAAACCACTTTCCCGGAGCGATATTGACCGTCTTCACTTCACCACTGCCGTCTGTCGTCCACAGTGCCGGAAAATCACCAATGGCGTCCTGCGAGAAATCCTCGAAATAGAGGATCTTGTCGCCCGGGACGAAGTCGTACTGGCTGGTGCTGACCAGCTTTTGCGAGGCTGTCTGCCTTGCCTTCCCGGTCGTCTCCTCCCGGCTCGCTTCCTCCTCCATGTCAGCCTCTTCCTCTGTTACCTCTCTTCTTGTCACTGACTCCTCGGCTTTATTCAGCGTTTTTTCGGTCACCTCTTCCGCTTTCTGTTCCACACGTCGCTCTACTGTATTCTTTGCAGCCTCTTTTGCCGCGTTGCCCAGCTTGTTCAGCCAACTTTGCGCATCTGCCCCGGCAATGAACAGCAGGCAAAAACTTAAAAGGATAATGATCTTTTTCATCTCACTACGTTTAATTAAAAAATGAGTCCTGAAGTTGAAAGGATCAATGCGCCCATGACTGTGGAGAGGATGGCCGAGACCACTATCACACAGAGCAGGCTCACGATGAAATAGGTGCTCTTTTTCTCTTCCGGCGTACTCATCATGGGTGCAAGGCCCAGATAAAGCAGGTATAGACCGTAAAGTCCGCACAATGCCGCAACAACCGACAGGTTGGGTAGCAGCAGGAGTATCCCGGCCACGCACATTGGCGTGTAGGAATAGGCTACCAGTGAGAATGACCTGTCGAAATTGTTCGTAGAACCAAATTTATCGGCAAGGTTAGCGATGATCCAGGCCGATAGGTAAGCTCCGCCCAATGTGGAGACGAGCGATGTTACCGCGTGCCGGATGCCCAATCCGATAAAACTCGAGTGAAGACCCATCAGGTTGAATCTGAAGAGTCCGAATCCAATGAATCCCGCAATGGCCGGGATAAGTGCCAGGGGGATCAGGTAGGAGACCAATACTTTTGAGTGTGTGTCGTTTTTCTCCGATATTACTTCCCATTCTGTTTTGGGATTCAAC
>SHOI01000128.1:0-2879 GCA_004294855.1 Sphaerochaeta sp.
CATCAAGTGTCTGATTAACCGTCGGTGTTACATCACCGAAGAGATACTGGCCCTGGTACGCCGCCGAAGCGAAGAAGGAGGTCTTGGGCTCCGTATAGGAAAGCTCCACAACCGCAGCTATTTTTGTGTTGTACTTTTCGGGCTTTTCACCTTTGACATCTTCGCTGAGGAACAGGCCGCCTTCCCAGGCGATCGTGACCGGACCGACGAGGAGCGATCCTTCCGTGCCGGCAAGGTGGTAGCGGGTGAAGTCGAAGTCGATGGATGTGACTTCTACTTTATCGGGGATATACTGAGTAGGATTTTGGGGGTTAGGATCCAAGGGGTGGGGTTTCATCTTCAGCTTCGCACCGATGTCGAAGCCCATCTGCGGGTAGAAGCTGGAGAAGTACATGAAGCCGAGATCCAGATCGCCGATGCCGAAGCGATAGCGGCCTCCGCCTCCAAGGGCTTTCCAGAACTTCGGATGTTCGTAGATTCCGACCCGGATGTTGTCCGAGTCGATTGGAATCTCCATCCCTCCATAGCTGAAGGAGGTACCCATGAGATTGTCGGTATCCATCGGTGCATAACGGTCGGATGCTTCCATGTCGATCGGCCGGTAGAAGGGCTTGATGATGAGGTCGAGGGATGAGCGCTTGAAGTAGGCGTTGTAGACGATCATGAACTCGCTTTTCTTCATCGCCTCGGGATTGTCCAGAATCCCATGGGTGAGATTCTGGGAGTTGAGGATGTCCACGGCATGGAGGGTCGTACTCGTCCCCCATGGGTGGGTGAACATGCCCACCTTGAGGTTTGTCGGGCCGAAGAAGAAGGTGACCGCCAAGGTGCGGACATCAAGGGGGTCGCGAAGGATCGGACTGAAGGAGAAATCGACCTCGGTCCGGATCTTGTCCCGGTTCTCTTCAAACGTCACCCCCAGCGAGATGCCGTAGTCGAACGGCTCATCCTCATCCAGAGGGTAGTAGGTGCCGAACCCCTCGACAAAGAGGGACGTGAGTTCTTTCGGCTTTGCCGGTTCGGTGCCGACTTGCCCTTCTTCATCATCCAAGGTCGCAAAGAAGTCAAATGCGAAGAGCGGGGAAACAAAAGCGATAAGCAAGATCAGTACAAGTAGTTTCTTCATCGGATTACAGCCTCCCTGTTTCTAAGAAACGAACTGTGAAATACGCGGCCGGAATGGGGACATCATAGCGGACCTGGACCATCTCGAGGCGGGTTGCATGCCCCGTCGCGATCGTCTTCATTTCGACCATCTTGGTAATCGGGCGGGTTCCGACCGTGCCGGTCTCCAGCGTCGTGAGGGTTTTCAACAAGGTTTTTTCATCCGGCGCATAGAACTCGACCTTCAGGGGAAGGAACGTCTCCTTGTCCACGGTCGCAATATTCTTTCCATAGCTCTTGACGGTCTTGGGAATCGACTCGACGACATACGTTGTTGCAGTTTCTTCGATCAGACGGTGGGTCGCCTCATCGGCGTCATACGTCGTCGACGCCATGTCGGAGTAGGAGAAATCGCTGCCCATGAATGATCCTCCCTCTTCCGTGGCGCTGATCTTCCGTACCCGCTTGAGCGCCGGAAGATAGATCCACTGTTCGGTAGCGTCGTTTCCTTCAACGGAGAGAAAGCGGGTGTTTTTAACGCTTTCGGGAGAGAGGAAGACGGTGATGATCGAGGTTTTGTCGTCAATCGTCTGACTGAGGGTCTGGATGCGCCGCTCCCGCTCGGTGCCGTTGGCCTCGATGAGAGTCAGTTTCAGGTCCATCGCCGCGGTGTCGGCCTTCTGGGTTTCAATGACCTTGTCCATGATCAGGGCGGCGGACGGAGCAGCGATGATCAAGGCGGGAATAAGAATAAGAAGCAACATGATAAACACACGTTTCATGATTTGGTCCTCCTTGTGAACATGAGCTTGGGATAATGAACGGCTATCGCAGGAAGCAACAGCAGCGCGCTGGCTGCAGCTGTCGCCATTGCGATGCAAAACAGCACTCCTAAATTTGCAATCGGCATGAAGCGGCTGAACAACAGGCCGATGAAACCAAGGGCGACGGATGCGGCATTGGCAAGAATCGCCTTGCCGGTCGTCTGCATGATCCGATCCATGGGCATATCGTTGCGGACGATCGCACTGAGGAGGTGGATCGCGTAGTCGACCCCGATTCCGATGCACAGCGCCGCAAGCAAGCTGGTTACGATATCCAGCTTGATCGAGAAGGCAAGCATCGAAACGAAGACCGCCAAGAGGGCGAAGAGGCAGGGGATCAGGGCAAGGGTAGCGAGTTTCGGGGATTTGAGGGTGAACCACACCAAGAACCACACGGCGATCAGGGAACTGAACAGACTGACGATCTGGCTTCGGGTGACCAAATCCGCAAGAGCAAGGGCCACCGCTTCACCGCCGCCGACCTCAATTGTCCAATCTTCGGGGAAGAGAGTTGGAATCAGGGTGGTGATGGTTCGAAGCCGGTTGGTGTCCGAACTCTTCAGCACCAGCGTCAATGCGGTGACATCGGGTTCCAAGGGATCATTGATGAACATATCGAGGTTGCCCGAGTAGAGCAGCAGGTATTGGGCGATGAGGTTCGCCAGCTCCGATTCATCGGCAAGGCCGTAACGCGCCGGATCGCCGGGAATCTCATATTCACCTTGCCCTCCGGCGCTTGCAACCACCTCTTGTGCTTCGACCGGCTCTTCCTCGAAACCCGGAAAGAAGTCCTCGTCAAAGGCGAAGAAGTCAAAGACCACCTCTTCTTCATCAACGGTGTGAACGATTTCATCCTCACCGGGACCGAGAAGCTGGTTCATCCGCTTCACGAACGGAATGATCGATTGCACTCCTCCCACCACCGGTTCAGCTTCAAGACGCCGGATCGCC
>SHOI01000128.1:2979-4476 GCA_004294855.1 Sphaerochaeta sp.
CTTTGCCGTGATGGTTTGCCACCACCATCGCTGCAGTCATCAACCGCATATCCTTGTTTTGTTGCTTCTTCCGCTCTTTTCCGTTCGGTTGTTTGTAGACAACCCGAATAAGAGCAGGCAGAAGGACAAGGGAACTGAAGGCGCAGATGACGACACCGATGAAGCTGAGAAGTCCGAAGATTCTGAAGGGTCCCAAGGGAGAGGAAAGCTGGGCCAAAAAGCCGAAGGCGGTTGTAGCCGCAGCGGCGATGATCGGGTAGGTGTTCCGCTTCACGACGACTCGGAGCACCTCTTCGATCGTTCCGGAATCCTGATTTTGGAAAAAGTGACTGAAGATGTGGATTGTATAGGCGCTGCCCACGATGAGGAGCAATACCGGAACGAGCATCGTCGCCATCGTGAAGGTGATCTTGGCTATCGCCATGATTCCGAGCGCGACGGAGGAGGAGAAGATCAGGGGGACGAGCGAAAGCAGCGTCGCTTTGAAGGAGCGAAGGAAGTAGTACAGGATGAGGATGATGAGGACGGCCACGATCGGGACTAAAATCCCCAAGTCACTGAGTAAACTCTCACTAATCGCCTCAGTGACTGCGGGGAGACCTAAGATCGAGGTTTCAACAACCCCTTGGTAAGGAGCGACGACTTCCCTGAGGTCATGAAGAAGCTGTTTTGAATCGTAGTCCAAGGTTGTTTGAATAAGGACGGAAGCAACAGTATGGTCGGCCGATAGAAATGTCCCTTCATAAAAGGAAGGCCACTCTTCAATCCGATTCTTCAACGCCTCAAAGTCGCCGTCGTACAGCGATACCGCTTCAACCCCATCAAAGGATGGTTCCAGGTGTTGTACATTTGCAATCGAGTTGGCGGTGGAGACTCCGTCCAATTTCTCGATCTCCTCGGTGATCGTCTTCAAGATCTCCATGTACTTCGGTTGAAGGATCGTATCCTCTGCATAGATACTCACAACCACAGGATCCAACGAGCCAAAGCGTTCTTCAATTCGATCATTGATTTGCACAACATCTGCATTTGTCGGAATGAAGGCATCGGTAGAACTGTCCACATGAAGCCAGCCTATGCCGAGAAGGCCCAGAACGGTCAGGACGATTGAAAGTGAAATAATGATCCAATCGAGGGTGCGTCGTTTTTCCATGACCATAGCCTCGCTCTTTGGGGCAAATCAAGCAATCGCCTTCAGACGGTATTTTCATCACCCGTCGGGGTGATTTGGATATCACCTCATGGAAATCGAGGAAAAAAGGCTTGAAGAGGTTTACATGTCCGATCTTGGGTAATGATCGGTATCGCTGTCTTTCCGCTTTACAAAACGGATTCAATCACAGATGATTGACCTATGAACTATACCAAAATTGTAGCCACATTAGGGCCCAGTAGTGATGAGTATCAGATCATCAAAGCGATCCTTCAAGCGGGATGCCGGGTCATTCGATTGAATTTCAGCCACGGCACGCATGAAGACCAGCAAAGAAGGTACGA
>SHOI01000019.1 GCA_004294855.1 Sphaerochaeta sp.
GGGCGGGTGTCTGGGCGAAAGAGAAGTCTCAAGATGGAATCTGGGATGGTCTGTTGGCGAAACAGACGATCGCCTTCACCGGAGATCCCATCCGGATTGCATCATTCCTGGAAGACCGGCCGATCGGCAGTGTCGTCAAGGCAACGGGGAAGCCGATGAGGTTTGATTCCTATATCCTTGCACCCTCCGCGCTTGCCTGCGCGGAATTGCTTGTTGACAATCTGGTAGTGAAAACGTTCCGTCCGAATCCGGCCAGGAGTTCGTCAAAGCGCTTCAATCTTTCACTCGGTTGGGGGCAGCGAGACGTATCCGCCCACTGGAAGGTAACACTTCGAGCCGAAGGAGCCGCAATCGTCGATCCCGTTCCGCGCTTCAAGGGTGAATATGTTGTCGATCCCTTGAGTGTTCCGACGGATGAGGCGTTGGCGGTACCGAGTCTGCGCTTTGATGGCGTTTCGATTTCGATGAGCTGCAATACCTCGGGAAATATCTCAGCGACTACCGACAATACTCAAGGCTTTGGCTTCGGTCTGGAGACGGATGGGCCGTACTCGATCATCCTGCATGTAGAAGCCGAAGTCGCCGGTGAAACGTTCATGCATGACCTTTTGCTTCAAAGCGATGAACTTCAACATGGGCCGAGCGTCCTCTACACGCATGGCTTTGTTTCACCGGCTCTCCGCCTGAGTGAAGAGATCGATCTCAGTGAGTGCATGCTTGAGATTCATGAGTCTTTGGATCTTGATTCAGGCAGCAGCCTCTATGTTCGCTCATTCAGCCAAAGCGGCGATACCGCTTGGAGCACCCCGATCTGGATCGATTGAGAACGTGAAGGTGATCGCGTTTCGATAGCCCGGAATGGATGAGACATGAGCCTCAACATCATCGAAATAGAGTTTGAGGCGATTTAGAACATTATTGAGGCCGATGTGTCCCGACTGAGCGCTCTTTTCATTCAGGGCTTTGTACGCTTGCTCGATATCAATCCCTTTTGTTCCGTTATCGATGACTCCGATCGAATATCGGTCTCCTTTTTGTTTTGCGGTGATTGTGATCGACGGGTGTTCAACAGTTTGAGCTTGCATGGAAGACGTTTCAAAGCCGTGTCGAATCGCATTTTCGACAAGCGGAAGAAGGATTGATTTTGGAATCTCAAAGAGTTCCAAGTGTGGTGCGATATCGTCAAAGATGAGAATCTGCAAGCCCAGACGGGTATTCATGATTGACAGATATTTGCGGCAGTGCTCCAGCTCTTGAGCCAGTGTCGTGGTGTCCTCGCCTTGGTTCAAGGTGTGGCGTAAAAAAGCGGCAAACGTGGCAATCATGTCGCTGGCATTTTCCTGGCGTCCGTTGATGACTTCCATGTTGATTATTTCAAGAGTGTTATAGATGAAATGCGGATTTATCTGCTCGGTGAGCATTTGAGAAAGATATCGATACTTTTGCTGTTCCTCTTCTTTTATTTGCCTCATTTGCTGAATGATCGTATGGTACATCGAGTTCATGCCCTCGATAAGCGTTCCGGTTTCATCGGCATAACGAGGTTTGATGTCAAACTCGTATGAACCCGTTTCCATCTCTTTCACCATTTTTGTCATAGCGGAAAAAGGACTTGTGATATGCCGGGAAATCCTTGAGATGAGCACGCTGCCACCGCCGGTGACCAACAAAGCGGTAATGATGGTTATGATGATCATGAACGCGACCAATGGTTTATATGATCTCTTGGCAATACTCATCATTAATTCAAGACCGTTTATCTGTGTGGGGGTGGTAAAGCGGATCATTGCGGAATCGGACTCGGGAGCCTCGGGCAGGAGTGGCACTCCTTGGAATAAAAGCGTGTTTGTGTAAGAGAAAAATGCCGATCCGGGTGAGTTAATCTTCTCCAGAAGGGCTTGTTCATCAAGGAGGATGATTAGAAAAACGTCAGCAGCAAGGTTGCTTGTAAGCTCCAGATATGATGAGGTGCCGAGAAGGTTCAAGGCGACGACAATGGGGACGCTCTTCCGACTTGGAGCGAAAGGGTTTTGACCGCCGGGCAGGAGCGTGACCTTTTGCAAGTGGCTTAGAGAGGGGTAGCTAAGGTCATTTCCGAGAGTTCTTGATGTTTGCTCGTACGGCGAATAGAGGATGTCATCTTTTGTTATCACATGAACCGAGTGGATGAGTGGACTTGAATCGGCGATTCGTTTGAAGAATTGCTGAAAATTAACCAAGGTCTCGAGGTCTTTGCTCGGTACTTCCAGTGCCCGTTGAATCGTCCGCACAAAGAGCGGCATCGTTGATGTTTCGATTATCTGGTTGTTGATCGCCAACAGGTCTCGATCAAGATTTTCGGCAAAAAGTTCCAATCTCTGGCGGGCGATCTGCTCGGTCTCATGGGAATATGCCTGATTGAAAAAAGAGATTGAAAAGAGGGAGAAAGAGCCGGCAAGCAGGGTGATCAGGAGGGCCATTAAAAGCGTTATTTTAGAGGAAAGCGGGAGACTTGAATACCAATACCGTATTTTTTTCATTGCTTATCTCTTGGTGATGCGTTTTCGATATTCACTGGGAGTGATCGAATTCATCCGTTTGAAGATTCGATGGAAAGAACGATAGTCGGTGTAGCCCAATTGTTCGGAAATCTCTTCAATGCTCATCGTGATATTTGCAAGCAGGCTTTTTGCATATTCATTTCGACGGGAGTTTACGTACGAACGGAATGTTTGCCCGGTCTTGGTTTTGAAATAGGTGGAAAAGTAGGTCGGGCTCATCTTGAGTTTTTCGGCGATTTCAGTCGATGAGATTATTTCGGTAAGATGATTTTCAACATATTGCTTTGCCTGATGGATGACGATATCGCTGTCGGCGATTGCCTGAACGATAACCTTGTTATTCAATACGACGAGATGGTTCAGCACCTCGTTGTACAGATCATCAATGGAGACTACGGTGCTTGCATTGAATGGAGCAACCCGATCGAAGTACGACTTCGTGATGCCCAGATCTTCCCCAAGATGTTTGTGGACCGTCGTGAGCAAATAGATGCACATTCCTTTGAGATAGCTCAACGGCGGCGTCTTTATATAAAAGAGAGAGGAGAAAAAGGTGTTGAACCAGGTGACAAGCTCATCCTCGTCACCGAGGAGAAGAATTTCCTTAAGACGAAGCGTGTCAATGTCGGTCGAGTCAAGATACGGGGTGCTTCGATCGATCATCTCCTGAGTGAATAGTCGTTCGTGAGGATAGTACGCTTGGTAGGTGAGCGCTTGAAGAGCGCTTTCAAAGGAGATGTGTACTGAAGACAAGGTTGTAACAGGTTGGCCGATTCCGACTCGCAGAGCGGGGAGGTTGAGTGAGAGAATATCCGCCGCCAAATGATCGGCCCGAGTCGCCGAGCCTTGGATGAACAAGACCCCATGCGGACCGCGTTGCGTGACGGTAACGGCCCGTGTTTGAGCCCACTGCAACGCCCGGGTAATTTCCTCCGCGTTGGGTGAGGCGAGGGTGATGACCGTAACCGCCCCCTCCTGCAGCGATATCTCGAGTGTTTTGCATGCTTGAAGTACCTTCTCGATCTCCACCAGTTCTCCGTTAAGCAGGCGGTGAAGAAACAATGTCGACGCGCTTGACCGCAATTCTTCGTAGTCCGTATGTTTCGCCTCATGAGCACTGTCGGTCGCTTTGATGATCGCCCGGATCAATTCCGTTGAAGATATCGGTTTTAAAAGATAATCGGTCGCTCCGAGCCGGATCGCCTCACGGGCATACGAAAATTCATCATATCCGCTGATTACGATGCACGGGGTATGCAGGTCGGCCTTGCGGACCTCCCTCAGAAATTCAAGGCCGGTCATCTCCGGCATCACAATGTCGGTGATAATGAGATTGGGTTGGGTGGAGCGATATAATTCCAAGCCCTCCAATCCGTTGGAGCCTTGGCCCACAATGTGCACCGAAGGCAGCTTGTGGGTGATGAGGGTGCAAATACCCTTTCGAATCGGCGGTTCGTCATCAAGGACGAGAATCCTGAGTTCACTATCCATAAGTCACCTGCTATAAATGGTTTAACACATTTCTAACTCTTGTCAACTACATCGCAAAAAAGGTTACATTCTTCGAAATGTCGGTCATTTTCTTTCAGTGGCAGCATGATACCCTCAATATAAAGGAGAAACTACAATGAAGAAAGTACTATCTATTCTGCTCATCTTTCTGTTTGCAACATCGATGATGTTTGCCGGCGGAGCGGGTGAATCGCAAGCACCCAAAGGTAAAACCGTCGTGGAGATCTGGTCCAATGACCGTCACGACCTCGAATATCTCCTCGCCAAGGTTTCAGAGTTCAACGCCAAGAGCGACACGATTGAAATCAAGCACACCACGGTTGTTGAGAACTATCCCAACATGCTGGTGATGGGTTTTACCAGCGGCAACGCTCCGGATCTGTTCTACATGAATGCTCGAGGAACGGGATTCGATCTTAAAACGTTTGTCGATGCCAATATGTTGACGCCCTATCCGGACTCCCTGCTGGACGATCCCGAATTCGCCAAAGTCACCGATGCACGAAAGAATATTGTTGAAGGTGTCAACGCCATCAACGGTGTTCCGTACGCCATTTTCAATGTAAGACGCAGCGGCACCAGAATGATTTACAACGTCGATCTCTTTAAAAAGGCGGGAATCACCAAGTTCCCGACGACGCTGGCCGGTCTTGTCGAGGCGGCGGATAAAGTGACGAAAGTCGGAAACGGCCAATTCTACGGAATCGCAACCTGTGCATCCGCCCAATTTGAGCGCTGGCTTGAAGGCATCATCAACAAAAGCGGTGTGTACCACTACGATTTCAAAAAGGGAGTCTTCAATTTTGACGGATACCGCGAGGGTATTCTGCTTGCTCAGAAGTTCTTCTCCAACGGTTCGATGTTCCCCGGTTCCAACACTCAGGGCGTAGATGCGATGCGCGCCCAGTTCGCCAACGGAACCTTCGGCATCTGGGGAAATGCCAGTCAGGAGGCCGGTGTATTCACCGACCAATTCCCGATTGAAGATTTCGAATGGGCCGTTGCCGAGCTTCCTTCGCTTGACGGCACCGTCAAGGGTACCGTCGACTCTCGTCCCCAGAAAGGTCTGTTCATGTTCTCTTCTTCGAAGAACAAGGATGCGGCTTGGGAAGTGGTCAAATACCTCAACAGCGAGGAAGTCGTGAAGGGGTATATTGAAAAGGGTTACGCCCTTCCTTTGAGCACCTATATGCAAAAGGTCGTTGACATGAGCGGTGCCGGCCGCCTTGGCGACTTTGCTCCGGTTCCCTACGAAGGTCTGTATCCCTCCGTTCCTGCGGTTACCGTTGCCGGAGACAACTACGCAGTCTCCATTTGGAATGCGATCGTCAACGGATCGGATGTTGACCGGCTTATCGCCGACCTGAACAAGCGCTACAATGAAGCGCTTGAACGAGACCTCAAGATCGGCAAGGTAAAGCGGATTGTCATCCCGAACTTCGACCCGCTCAATCCAAACAAAGAGAAGGTCCAGTTCCTGGATAAATAACAACGTTGCGTAAACGTCCCGACCACATCCATCTGAGTGTGGTCGGGACTCGTTCATTACACCATAAAGGTATCATTTATGACACACGATGTCCGAAAACTACGAAGAAATGAGAACATATCGGCAACACTGATGCTCAGTCCGGCGGTTCTTCTTTTGGTGATTACATCAGTCTATCCATTCTTTTGGCTCTTCCGCTACGTTCTCTACGACTATAATGGGTTTGTCGCCTACTTTACCGGAACATACAATATCAAGCGCGCGTTCACGGATGCGGTTTTTTGGAAAAGTGTTTTACACACCTTTGAATATGCCATCGGCAAGCTCATCCTGATCATTCCCATTTCCCTTGGCCTAGCTGTGTTCATCAGCCGAAATCTGCCGGGAAGCAATACATTTCGCATCATATTTTTCCTGCCCACGGTGATCAGCGCTTCCGTATACAGCTTGATTTTTACATTCATCTTCGCAGTCTTCCGAGGCCCTCTGAACACTGTTTTGGAAGCGATGAATCTTATTACCAGACCAATCGACTGGCTTGGCGACCCGAAGTGGGTGATGAAGAGCATCATCGTCGTGGCCGTGTGGGGCGGATTGGGAAACTACATGATTTATTTCATCAGCGGCCTCTCTTCAATAAGCGAGGAAATCTATGAGAGTTGCATGATTGACGGTGCGAATGGAACTCAGACCTTCTTTAAAATCACCCTGCCGATGTTGAGCCCCATTCTGAAAGTAATTCTCCTCCTGGCGATTACCACCGCATTCAAAGATTATCAGTCTATTCTTGTTTTGACCAACGGAGGTCCGGACGGACGCTCGCATGTCATGTTCTCCTATATCTACAACCTCATTTTCGCCGCTTTTTCCTCGCCGCAAATCGGATATGCTACGGTACTCAGTGTTCTTGCCGCTCTGATCATCGGAGTCATCACCGCCGGGTATCTCTATCTGGCTCGCAAGCTGGATGATGTGTTTTAGGAGAAACGATATGAGTAGTGCGAATTATATTCGGAGCAACAAGCAAAAGGCGGTCATTTGGGCACTCACCATCTTCATCGGTTTCTGTGCCCTTCTCCTGCTGTATCCCGTGATTTATATCAGTTTGGGTTCCTTTAAAGAGAATAAAGAGCTCCTGCTTGGAGGAGCGAATCTGTTGCCCAAACGCTTTGTCTTGGAGAACTACACGCAAGCGTGGCAGAATGCGAATTTTTCGGTCTATACGAAAAACTCGTTTTTTCTCGGTATAGGAACGATGATTCTTACTGTCATCATCAGCAGCATGTCCGGCTATGTGTTCTCGCGAAAAGACTTCAAGTACAAAGAGCTTTTGTACTCGACGTTCGTGGCGTTCATGTTCGTAAACGTCGGATCGGTAACTTTGAGGCCGCTCTTTGAGCTGGCGGTGAAACTGAAGATGAACACCTCGTTGGTGAGCGTGGTGCTCATTCTGGTCGGTACGGGCCAGGCGACATTCATCTTTTTAAACAGAGGATTTGTCAACACCATTCCAAAAGAGCTTGATGAAGCGGCGAAGATAGATGGCTGCACATTCTTTCAGACATTCTATCGAATTCTGTTTCCTTTGCTCAAACCGATTACGGCGACGATTGCGTTGCTTTCATTCCGAGGGGGTTGGAACGAATACATCCTCCCCTTGGTCTTTACGATGTCCAACGATTCAATGAGACCGCTGACGGTCGGAGTGAACATGCTGCGAAACGTCGGTGACGGTGCTGCAGCATGGAACATCGTGTTTGCAGGCGCCACAATGGCGATTCTGCCGATGATCGTCATCTACCTTATTTTCAGCAGACATTTCATGCAAGGAATGACTGCGGGAGCAGTAAAAGGATAATACATGCGGTTTATATCTCACTATCTTACCTCGCCCCTTGTTGAAAAAGCATACATCCCGCCGGTGCGAACCCATGCGAGCTTGATGCGTTACGAAAAACATCTGCGTTCTTTGATTGCATACAAGGATCTTGCCTATCCTGATGAAGAACAAAAATGGTCGTACTATTACTCCCACGGGAACTGGTCGGTCGACTTCTCGACGTTCTACTCGACGCTCACGTATGTGAGCTTTGATGCGAAAACGTATCTTCAACCACCCAAAAGAGGATCTTATTCTCTTACCCTGTGGACGTATGCGGCAGTGACCGTCTGGTGCAACGGTCGGAAGGTGTGTTCGATCGAGGAGCCGGTGTACAAGCCCATCATGAAGCGCGCTTTTACCGTGGAGTTGGGTGAGGGAAGGAATGAGCTGTATATCCGTCTGCAAACGCTCGGAGTCCGCGATACCCGCATGCTTTTCGGAATTGAGATTCCGGCTGAGCTCTCGACGGTTCTCACCGGTGAATACGATGAACACCTTGCAGCCGCCTCATTTCTTGACAATGTCCGACTCGAAGGAGAAACGCTCTTCTTCCCGGAAGATAGAGGGCTCATCGTTCTTGCCCATGATGAGGCCAGCCCTGATTTCGCCCGGGTTCCGACCCGTTACCGTCGAACGACGGTTTCCACCGACCGGCCGTTGAAGGTTGCCGGACCTGAAGCAGCGTTCTTTTTGCGGGTGCCGGTCGGGGGAGGGGAACTGTCACGGCGGTTTGAAATCATTGAACGGCAGAAGCCGGAGTACACCAACGTTCATGACCGGAAAGAGAACTACCGGCGAATGCTGAGGGTCATCGCCGACGCTGACGGGCTTTCACGGGGAGACAAGTTCGGCTTTTATATTCAGAACATCCTTGCCCGGAAAGCACTGGGAATCGAACATCCGCGGGATCGTGAATACTTCTTCACGACCCTTCAACAAATTGAAGACCGGTATGATTGTTCCGATTTCCTTGTCTCCGGGGTCATCCGCTATATGAAAAGCTACCCGATCGATGATGAGTTGAAAGCTCGGATCGATGAGGTGTTGATCAATTATCGATATTGGATGTCGATGGACGGATCGGACGGGATGTGCTTCTGGAGTGAAAACCACAGTATCCTCTTCTACTCGTCCGCATTGCTCGCGGGAGAGATGTACCCGATGGCGGTTTTCCCGACAGCCCGGATGACCGGAAGCGAGCTGGCGGATTTTGGACGGGTGCTCACCAATGAATGGTTTGATGATCTCGAAGAGCTGGGGTTCGAAGAGTTCCTTTCCACCGTCTATATGAATGTTACGTTCGCCGCCCTGTTGAATATTTATGACTATGCGGAAGAGAGTATCTCAAAGCGAGCCCAAGGCGTCATCGATCGCCTGCTTCATGATTTGAGCTTGCACACCTTTGACGGTTCCATCATTGCCCCGATGGGGCGGGTGTACCGCAGTGTCATCACTCCCTCCAAACAAGGGGCCCAAGCCTTGATGAACCTTGTCAATCCCAAGGTGCCTACGACGTTCGGTGAGGGGTGGCTCAGTTATTATGCGACATCCTCGTATCCCATCCCCAACGGATTGGTCGATGTCATGCAGAAGCCGGCGGAAGTGAAGTATTCCAGCGGCAACGCCCTCATCATGTTGAAGAAAGAGCGGGATTATTGTCTTACATCCGTTCAATCGCCGAGAACCGACGGGGTCGAACGCTGGAAGAACATCACCCTCGGTGATACCGATTACGATGGAAAACCGATCCACCTCTATACGAAGTCGTTCAACGAACGATTCCATGGAACGACGTTCTTTGAGCCGGGGGTGTACGGGTATCAGCAGCACATGTGGTCGGCGGCTCTTTCAAACGAAACGATCGTCTTCGTGAACCATCCGGGCGGAACCCACGACTCTTCTTCGATGCGACCGGGCTATTGGTTCGGAAACGGCATTCTTCCGGCTCTTCGCCAGGAAGGAGCCATGTTGGCAACGATTCACCGGATCAGTGATGCACACCCGATCCGCTTTACGCACGTGTTTTTCCCGAAGGCCAAGTTTGACAGCGTCGAGCGGGAGGGGAGGTGGGTATTTGCTCGAAAAGGCCAAGGGCTGCTGGCACTCTGGTGTTCCCGTGAATTGGTTGCCCACAATGATGAATTGGCTGATTGTGAGCTGCGGGCGTATTCAAGCGATCATGCGTATGTGTGTGTGGTTGGCAGCATCAAAGAAGAAGGTTCATTCGAAGCATTTCAAAATCGAATGAAGGCTCTTGAGCCCCACTATGCCCAAAGCACGCTTACGCTGGAAGGGAAACCGTTCTTGTACTATGAACATGCTGATGATGAGACACAATTCGTATAAGATATGGTCAGAGGAGGAAAAGTAGTGAAATATGAGAATTTTGTTCTGAATAGCGAGCGCAAGGCCAACGCGGTCGGCAAAGGGATGACCCGGAAGATTCTTGCTTTCAGCAAAGGGACGATGCTCTGTGAGCTTCACTTTGAAAAAGGAGCGGTCGGAGCCTTGCACAGTCATCCTCATGAGCAGATCAGCTACGTGGTCAGCGGGGCGTTCGAATTTGATATCAACGGAGTAAAGAAGATTGTCAGAGCCGGAGACAGCCTCTACAAGGAACCCAACGTGGTTCACGGAGCGGTCTGTCTGGAAGAGGGAATACTTCTCGATTTCTTCAGTCCGATGCGGGAGGATTTCCTACCTGAATTGGAAGATTGACCCTCCACCGCTTGAAATGAAGCGATGGAGGAAGGTGTCGTCATCCTTTGACTCCGCCAAGCATGATACCTGAGACGAAGTGTTTTTGGACAAAGGGATAAATGATGAGGACGGGCAACATCCCCAGAACCATCACTGCCATTTTCAGATTGTTGTACACATACTGTCCTCCACCGAGTGAATCGTCCGATTCGAACATCAATGAGCGCAATACGACTTGGAGGGTATATTTACGACTGTCGTTGATAAACATGATCACTTCAAAGTATCGGTTCCAGTAGCTTACAAAATAGAAGAGAATCACGGCGGCGAGAATCGAAACGGAGAGGGGGAGAACAATCTTCAACAAGATCGTTGCATCATTGCACCCGTCGAGTTTGGCGCTTTCCAAGAGGGAAACAGGGATTGATCCCATATAGTTTTTGAGGATGATTAAGTTGAAGGTGGAGAGTCCGACGGGAATAATGATCGCTGCGGTCTTGTTGATGAGTCCCAATGATCGGACGACGATATAAAATGGCATGATTCCTACATCGAAGACCATCGTGAAGACGATCGCTTTCATGATGATCGACCGACCAAGGAGGTGTTTCTGGGATAAGGCGAAGCCCATGGGAACGGTAATGAGCATCGAAAAAATGGTGCCGAGGACCGCGACCTTGAGCGAGTTCTTGAATGCGCCCATGTAGCCGCTGTTCAGAACTCTCCAGTAGTTCTGCAGGGTAAACGATCGGGGAACCAGAAGATAATCGGATCCCATTACGTCGATATCTTTTGCCACCGATGTGATGAGCACGTTCCAGATTGGGATAATAAAGATGAGACACACGAACGTCAAAAAGATCGTATTGAATGCTCGGAAGACCTTTCGGCTTGTTGACTCTCTGATTGTATTGCTTTTTATCATGGGTGGCTCCTACAGAATCGGTTCTTCGAGAAAACGAGAACTGAACTTGTTGGTTGAAAGAACCAGCGTCAGGCTGATGACCGAGGTGAACATACCGACCGCTATCGAATACCCCAAGTCCCCGGAAAGGACACCTTCTCGGAAGACGTACGTCTGGAGGACATCCGCTACTCCGTAGACCGCCGCATTATACATGACCAATACCTGTTCGAAGATCAGCAGGACGTGGCTCAGATTCAGTAAAAGCATCGTGACGATCGTTGAACGAATTGCAGGAAGGGTGACGTGCCAGAGTCGACCCCAATGTCCCGCCCCGTCTATCGTGGCCGCTTCGTAAAGCTCCGGTTGGACGGTGGTCAGACTCGCCACGTAGATAACGGCTCCATAGCCCATCTGGCGCCAGATGTATGATGTGATCAGGACAGGGCGGAAATGTTTCACGCTTGCCATGAAATATATCGGTTTTCCTCCGAATTTCGTAATCACGCTGTTCACCAATCCTGTGGAAGGAGAGAGCAGGTTCACGAAGATGCTTCCTACCACGACCCAGCTGAAGAAGTAGGGGATGTAAATAAGAAATTGGATGAATCGCTTGGTCTTCACGCTTTTGAGTTCGTTGATGAGCAGGGCGACGATGAGGGGAGTGGGGAAGTAGAAAATGATGTTTGCCAAACTGATGATCAAGGTGTTGCGAAACGCGTTCCAAAAGATTGTTGAAGTCAACAGACGTTTAAAATTATCCAGTCCGACA
This sequence comes from Sphaerochaeta sp., assembly GCA_004294855.1. Lineage (GTDB taxonomy): Bacteria > Spirochaetota > Spirochaetia > Sphaerochaetales > Sphaerochaetaceae > Sphaerochaeta. Next base: position 11,800 of record SHOI01000019.1, read on the forward strand.
AATGAGACTTTGGCTCGGAATCCATAGTCGGTAAATCCAAGTGAGAGCCCCAAAAGAGGTAAATACTTGAACAACAGATACCAAATGACCCCGGGCATGAGCATGAGCAGCAGGTATTTTTGATTTCTCAGGTTGGTCAAGAAGGTAGTTTTCTTACGTCTCATAGGAATCTTTGACGACATGAATATCTCCTAGCGAATACGATCCAATCGGTCATATGGTTCAGCTCCCAGCTCTTTGCTTTTTTTGTCCGGCTGGCTTGAGCCAAAAAACAGTGTATATCTTCCGTATACTGGATAACGGGTTCCATGTTCATTTACCATAGTAAAATGTTTTTTGTCGACGGTGAATAGGATTACATGTTCTTCATGAGGGAGAAGATGAATACTGTTCACTCCGACAAGAACAGGGTGCGGAGGCGCATCGGATGAGGAGACCTTGAGATACAGTTGAGCGATCGTTCGAGCAGGAATAGCTGAAGTGTTGGTGACAAGCCCTTTGACAATGACTGAATCGTTTTCACCTTCCTGGACTGTTAACAGCGAATACGAAAAAGAACCATAGGAAAGTCCAAAACCAAAGGGATACAGTACATCATCATGATTGCAATACCGATAGGTCCTTCTAGCCATCGAATAATCTTCAAAGTCGGGAAGTTGTGCACTCGCTTTATAAAAGGTGACCGGTAATTTGCCGGATGGACTGTACTCCCCGAACAAAAGCTCCGCCAGTGCTTGTCCGCCTTGTTGACCGGGATACCATCCTTGGATGAGGGCTCGGATGTTTGGATAGGCTTCGATCTCAGGGTCGATCGCTCCACCGGAGAGAAGAATCACAATGGTAGGTTTCCCGACTTGAGCTACCGCATTGAGAAGAATCCGTTGTGCTTCGGGTAAGCGCAGATCGCTCTTGTCCCCGGCCCAGCCACCACTGCCATCATCACGCATCTCTCCTTCGACACGTTCATCCAGTCCGAGACACAGTAGAACCAGATCGCTGTTTTTGGCCATAAACACCGCCTCACTGACGCGATCATCCGCTTGAGCAAGTCGTTCTACATTCCGTTTAGTGAGACCGGATCCTTCGCTATAGCGAATTGTTGCAAACCCCTTGGTGTAGGAGCGAAGTCCCTCCAAAATGGTAGTATATCGGCTCGAAGTTCCGTGATAGTTGCCCCAGAGAGCGGTTCGGTTATCCGCATTCGGGCCAATGACAGCGATTGTCTTAAACTTGTTTCGAGCAAGCGGGAGGAACGCATCATTTTTTAAGAGGACAAGACAGCGGCGTGACGCCTCGAGGGCCACCCGAGCATGATTATCGCTGTCCAAGTGTTCCAAGCCCAGATGGTCATACTCTGTTGAATCACCCGGCATTCCCAATGCATAGCGGGTGGTCATCACCCGAGTCGCCGCTTGCTTGATTGTACCGACAGTGACAAGACCTTTCTCAAAAGCGGTCGTCAATGCTTCATATTCATTACCGCAGGCAAGGTCGCACCCGGCGTTGAGAGCGAGTGCGGCGGATTCTTCCACCGAGGTGGTTACATGGTGTCCTTGGTGAAAATCGCGGATCGCCCAGCAATCGGAGATGAACATTCCGGTAAATCCCCATTTTCCGCGAAGGGTTTCTTTAATCAGGAAGGGGCTGGCGCAACATGCCTCTCCGTTCACGGCGCTATATGCGCCCATGACCGCGTTTACCCGTCCCTCGATGACGGCGGCTTCAAATGCCGGAAGATATGTTTCTTCCAGATCTTTGTCCGAGACGATCGCATTGAAGTGATGGCGGAGTGGCTCCGGACCACTGTGAGCTGCAAAATGCTTTACACAGGAGGCGGTCTTGAGATGAGGACCTTCGCCTTGAAGACCCTTGATGAACGCGACGGCAAGAATGGAGGTCAGGTAGGGGTCTTCACCATATGTCTCCTGTCCTCGTCCCCAGCGGGGATCCCGGAAAATATTGATATTTGGCGACCAGACGGTCAGTCCTTTATAGATTCCCCGATCATCCTCCTTTGTGTAGAGGTTGTACTTTACTCGCTGTTCGGTCGAGATGATTGAAGCTATTTCATACAAAAAGACCGGATCGAAAAGAGCCGCCAAACCTATTGCTTGAGGAAATACGGTTGCCGTTCCGCTTCTGGCTGCTCCATGAAGACCCTCATTCCACCAATTGTACTCTGGAATCCCCAGGCGAGGGATTGATGGGGCATTGTATCGCAATTGGCTCAAGAGCTCCTCGATGCTCATGTTTTCTACTAGGTGTTCAGCTCGTTGTTGCGGTGTCATCGTACAATTGTTCCTTTTAAAGAATCGGTTTCCAGAAAAGCCTCTGGAAACCGATTTGCTTTGGTGCTTTTGAGCCCTTAGAGTGAGGCATTCAACTCTTCAAGAATCTTCGGTCCGTTAATCGACTTCCAGAAATTTTCGTACTCGGCCATTCCTTGCTGGAGCGTAACCGATCCGACGATGATTTTCGCCGCGATCGATTCACGGGTACTCTTGATCGAAGGAACAACCCGGTCATACGCATCGCTGATACCTACCGGCACGTCCGCCGCGTGGTTTGGTCCAAGATGGCCTGCCATCGTCTTGATATGCCCGATCTGAGCGGGAAGAGCCTGTTGTAGATTCTTGGTTAAAGCGAATGGAAGATTGTTGATATCTATGTCGATAAACGAATCGCTAAGATAGTTTAAGGTGTACTTGTATCCGCTGTTTGCAGCTTGAATCGTGGGTACGATTTCACGATCGGCATTGAGTGTATAGTGTTTACCCTCGAGGCCGATGCCAAAGAACGCAGGATATACCTCGGGATCGGTAACGATCGTTTCGAGGACCTTTACCGCCGCATCGGGATACGGTGTCCGAGCTGAAACAAGGAGCGCAGTCTGGGTGGCTTCATTCAAGCTTCCACCGTCGCCGTTCGGCCCAATTACCTTGTAGATAAGATGCATCTCGGTCGGCTTGTTCGCTGCCGTGGTATTTTGCACATAGTTGACGTAGTTGGTCACGTAGTCGATCGATGCTGCAGCTTGAGCCGTGTATGTCTTTTCACGCATATGGCTGTTTTCGGTAGTCAGGAACTCCTGATTCAATATACCGTCAACATACAATTGACGAAGATAGCTCAGCGCCGCTTCCATCTCCGGAGTTTGGAACCCGTCGATATATTTTCCGTCCTTTAGATATACGCCGCCCCAAGCGCCAAAGGAATTGTAGAAGTATTGGAAGTTGTCGACCCATTTGGGGAAACAGAAAGGAACGACTCCCGTACCGACGAATTTCGCCATCTCACGGCGGAACTCTTCGGTGGTGGGGGTGGAGGAGAGGTTGACCCCATATTGCTCCATCAGGTCTTTACGAAGGAAGAGGGCTTTGCTTTTGGGATAGTTGTAAGGAACGAAATAGATCTTTCCGTCGATCTGCAAATCTTTGAAAAGGTTTGGATCGAGGGCGGAAAGAGCCGGACTCTTTTTGATGTAATCGGTCAACTCGAGAAGCTGCCCGCGGGCGACCATCGTCGGAACTTTGCTCATGGCCTGAGCGATGACGAACAGATCCGGAATATCACCGCTGTTGATGAGCGTGGCCAGCTTGTCGGTGTAGGATGCAAGCGGCGGGATGATTGGATTGATCTTCGTTCCTGTTTTCGATTCGAGAAGAGCGGTGATGGCACCTTGCAATTCAGGGTCCGTGCTCAGACCATAGGTGTTGTCCGCCGTAGCCAGTGTGATCGTCGGGATGGAAGAACTCTTGCTATCTTTCTGACCTGCTGCAGCAAGAGCAACAAGGGCGATCAGGAGAATGGAAAGAGTTACAAGCAAGCGTTTAGTCTTTTTCATGTGTATTCCTCCTATTGGAAACATCTCTCGTACGAGAGGTAACTAAGAATAGTATAGGGCCGGGTTTGTTCATCAGTCGTTAGCAGAAAATGGAAAAGGTTTATACTTTTCCGTAGATACGGTATTGTTATGATTAATCGGTTGTTGACATATGATGTGCTGTGACGAGTGAATAGGAAAGGGGAGGAATCGCATGTCTGTACGAATAACCTCATCGGGACGATTCTATTATAAAGAGGGCCAGGGAATGGTGGAGCATCATCACCCTAATGATTATCAGATCCAACTCGTTTACAGCGGAACGGCACGAAACTATTTCAATAGTGAAGCGATGGATCTTGAAACCGGCGACATCGTGTTTTGTAAAAAAGGGTGCTACCATGCCTTTCATGCGACCAGCAAGGATGGGGTGAAGATGCTTGAAGTGAAGTTCACGACCGAGAGCAGGAAACCCAAGGATGTCTTGGAAGGGATAAATACTAGATTTCGTGATCGGGAGAATCAGCTCTATCTTCTGTTAAGCCGCATTGTTCTGGAAGGTCAACGTAAAATGGTGCATTATAAACAAATGTCATCGGTTCTATTGATGGAGACGCTTCTTACCATGAACAGGATCTGTCTTGAGCAAGTGCTTCCGGTGTACGATTCAAATCCAATCCATCAGCTAAGAAGCGGCTCTCTGACAACCAAGAATGATGTACTTGATGCTGTTGATGCATATATAAACAATCATCTCGGCGACTCATTTACGATTGGAGAAATGGCCGATGAGTGTGGTTACAATCAAGACTACCTGTATCGGGTGATCAAGAAACAAACAGGTTTGTCTGCAATCAAATACATCAATTTGATGAAATTCGAACGTTCGCTTTCCTTGATTCAAGACACCGATCTCACCCTCAGTGAGATCGGATGGAAACTTGGATTTGAGAACCTTCAGTACTTTTCAAGATTTTTCAAACGCCACGGAGGGGTATCCCCATCCGAATATATCCGAAAGGTTCGGCACACAACCCGTACTGATTATTAATATACGGAAAAGGATAACAACTTTCAGTTTCTTGCCAACGACAGGTTTCGAATGGACCTATATACTTATTAAACACATGGAGGATGGAATGAGTGTAAAGAAACGGTATGTCCAAGTGGGGACCGGCGGCCGGGCCCGAATGTTCTATGAGGCGATCGCCACGGTTTATCGCCAAGAGTGCGAACTCGTAGCGTTTTGTGATATGAGTCAGGTTCGAATGGATTTTTCCAACAGGATCCTCACTGACGAATGCGACCATCCTGCCGTCAAGACGTATAAGCACACGGAGTTCGATCGGATGATCGACGAGATGAAGCCCGATGTGGTCATCGTTACCACCGTGGATCGCACTCATGATTACTACATCATTCGGGCGATGGAAAAAGGGTGTGACGTGCTGACCGAAAAGCCCATCACCACCGATGAAGTGAAGGCCCAGGCGATTCTGGATGCTCAAAAGCGGACCGGACGATCGATTCGGGTCACCTTCAACTACCGGTATGCTCCCCACCACTCCAAGATCCGGGAGCTTATCCGGGACGGAGCGGTCGGGGAGGTGTATTCAATCCACTTCGAGTGGCTGCTGAATACCGAACACGGAGCGGATTATTACCGCCGCTGGCACCGCAATAAAGTGAACAGCGGGGGACTGCTGGTTCACAAATCGACCCATCACTTTGACTTGGTCAACTTCTGGATGGACACCCAGCCTAAAAAGGTTTTTGCGATGGGTGCGTTGAATTTCTATGGTCAAGCGGCAGCAGTGAAGCGGGGAGTGACGAACTTTTCCTATCGTTACCACAATTCACCCTATGCGAAGGATGATCCGTTTGCGATCGACTTGGAGAGCAGTCCCGTTCTGAAGGGACTGTATCTCGATGCGGAAGAGGAAAGCGGCTATATCCGGGATCGCAACGTGTTCAGTGACGAGGTCTCCATCGAAGATACGATGGGGGTCCTCGTGAAATACAGGAACGGAGCGATTCTGACCTATTCCCTGAACTCCTATATGCCGTGGGAAGGGTACAACGTGATGATCAACGGCAGCAAAGGTCGAATCGAATATTCGGCGATGGAGAAGCCGTACATCAACGCCGGAGGAAAGAAAAGTGATGAAGGGGCGATGGTCTACCACCATATCAAGGTTCTTCCTCTCTTCGAAGCGGCGTATGATGTCGAGGTGGAGGTGCGGGAAGGCGGCCACGGGGGCGGCGATCCGGCGATGCTGGACGATATTTTTCTGGAAAACCCGCCGCATGATCCCCTCAAGCGAAGCGCCGATCATACCGCCGGACTCCGGTCGATTCTCACCGGAATCGCTGCGAACAAATCGATCGAAAGCGGACTGGCGATCGATGTTGATTCATTGCTCGTTTGGTAGTGAATGAGGGATTGTTCCTGTGCAGAATGTGACGCTCTTTTCTGAAGACTTCTCTTCATTTGATCTAGGTGGCTTCCCCTATGACCCCGAGCATTCGGCGATGGGGGAATACCACTACTATCCCGCGCAAGGATATAAAGGCTTCTGGTATGATCCGATCGTCAACTGGAACTATACCGGCCCATCATGGATAGTAACAAACCCTCGACTTGACGGTGTGAACGTGATGGAGCTATCACGGATTCAGGAGCCGAAAGAAAGAGATGTGTTGCCGACATTAACAGCCGGCGATCGTGATTGGAAGGATTATCAGCTGAAGGTGGCTCTTCGCCCCCTTTCCCGAGAACTGTTCAGCGGAGTGTTGGTCCGCTACCAGACGAGTCTCCGCCATTATGGAGTGTTCTTCACGGATGACGGAATCGAAGTTCACAAAGTCGATCTCACCGAGCGAACGGTGCTGGCTAAAGCGTCCGCTCCTTGGCTTACCGACGAGTTTCAGGATCTGATTGTTTCCGTGCACGGAAATACCATCACGGTGACACTCAACGGCGAATGGCTTCTTGAGGTTTTTGACGATTGGTATGACCGTGGTGCTATCGCACTTTCAGGGTGCATGCCCACCCAATACGCGCATGTTGAGGTCATGACCTCCGAGAAAGAAGCGCTACGTCTAGAAGAGGAACGGATCGAGAAGAGGCGGAAGCTCGCTCAGAAACGGGCAAACCAGCCAAAGCTTGCCGTTGCAAAGAAGATTGATTTGCAGGACTTCGGTTCGGGGAGACAGATTCGATTTGGTCATCTCACCGGAACGAAAGAATACTTCTTCGTGATGGCACAGAGTCAAAGAAGAGTGTACAAGGATCGTTATCCGATGATCAGTTGCCTTACTGCGGTGAGTCTTGAGAGCGGAAACGTGCTTTGGCAGCTTGGCAAGCCTCGTACGGATGATGGAGTGATTAAATTGACCACCGATCTTCCATTCCAAGTGTATGACATTGATGGGGATGGGATTGATGAAGTGATCGCTTCATGGGATTTCACTCTGTATATCCTTGACGGGCGTGACGGTTCGGTAAAACGACGGATTCCAACTCCTTACAACGTCGAACCGGTTGAAGAACTCGATGGAATAGAGTTCGGGCATCATGCCTTTGATCGTCTCAATGTCGATGCGATCCGGATCGTGAACGTAACCGGGAAGGTTAGACCAAGCGACATCCTGATCAAAGACCGTTATGCAAGGTTGTGGGTGTTTGACGATGAATTAAATCTTATTTGGAAATTCCATCACAACAATACCGGGCATTTCCCGTACGCCCGTGATTTCAATAATGACGGAAAGGATGAGATCTTCAGCTGCTACAACATGATCGACAGCGAAGGGAAGCTGATGTGTAAGCTGCCGATCGATTCCGACCACACCGATGAGATAATCGTGGGTCCGATTGATCCTGACCAGGAAGACCTTATCGCGATCGTTTCCGGGTGGGAAGGGTTCATACTTCTCAAGCCGGATGGAACAATCCTCAAACGGACGATCAACGGCCATGGTCAACGAATCAGTGTCGGGAATTATATCCCTGAAAATCGAGGACTGGAGATTTGTACAACGACCTATTGGGGAGCTCAGGGAATTCTCTATATGCATACGTGTAAAGGTGAGGAGATCTGGTCAAAGGAGATGCGGAGCAACGGCGCTCTTATTACACCGGTGAACTGGGATGGCTCCGGTCGCGATCTGCTCTTGATTCATTCCGGTGTCGAGCACGGAGGCCTGATGGACGGGGATGGGGACATCGTCGTCACCTTCCCCGACGACGGACATCCTGAACTCTGTTGTGAAGTATTGAACATCCTCGGCGACAGTCGTGATGAAATCATCGTCTGGGATCAAAAAGAACTCTGGGTGTATACTCAGGATCGAGAGCAACCCGAACGAGAGTATTCTTATCATCCTGTAAAATATTCAACGTATAACGCGTCGAACTACCGGGGAGAGTATTCTTTCCCTCGATGGGAATAAGAATAAGAGCTGTTGTCTCCTACGAGAGCCGCAATCTCATCTGATAGATGCCGCCTGGGATCCGGTATCGGTCAAGCGTATCGGGTCCGCAGGTCGCCGTTCCTACCCCTCGGACCGCCGCATCGAGGCTCAGGTGGTCGACCTCATCGACGACGAGGTCATCGGCGTGTCTCTTCTCCCATAGCTCCTCAGGACTGTAGGGATGGATGCTGAAGGAGAAGGGAAGGATTCCTTCGATCTTCGCCCCTTCAAGAACCAGACGGGTCGTTTCCGTTCGGACCCCGCAATCCTGGGGAACGATGTAGGGGACGAAGAGCTCTTCGACGGTCTTGTCGTAGGAGGCTATGAGCGAACCGGTCTTTCGATCGGGATAGTTCTCCTCCGGTCCCCGGCCAAACCACGAAACCGGCTCCTCTTGTTTCGTGAGCGAACAGCGGTAGCCGACTTTTGGATATTCAGCGAACGCATCGCTCAGATCAAAGATCGCATGCAAAAACACTTCTTCGAGGGTGAACGTGAATGTTTGACGAACAGACCCTATATCCAAGCCGGTATGAGTTTTGAGCTGATGAATCGTCTTCACCTGGTTGTGTCTGATCTTCAGTTCTTCCAGGATTAAGACCAAATCGTTCAAAGAGTGCTCCAACCAGGGCTTCATCGCTTTTTTCTCGTGGTAGAAGGAAAACCCCTTGATCCCTTCAAGGTGGGTGTACGTCTTCAGTCCGTCATTTTGCGTCGGAACCCGATAGAGGCTCGGTCTCAGCGGTGATGTCAACAGCGGCGGCCGATCTTCAAAATGAAGGGCGGAGAGGAAGCCCTCACTGCTGATCGAAGCTTTATAGAGAATCGTTTCCACAAACAACGAGTCATCGGTCTGCTTTATCGGATACGCAGGGGCGTGGATGTGAAGCGACTTTGAAATTGTGCTGAGGACAAACTGCTCAAGTGCGACGATATGGTCTTTCGGCGCCCAAGGAGCAGGCTCCTTCAATGTGCAGACGAACCGGATGAACGTCGTGGACGATCCCATCATCTTCCGCACTCGGCTCTCTTGCAGTTCTCTGATGTGGATTTGCGCCTGGCCGCCCGGCTGAAGGATGGGAAGCTCCACTCCAAACGTGTACTCCTCGCTTGAGGACTCATTGTAGATCGAGCACGTCAGAGCGATATCCTTCGTGGTGATGAAATCATACTCGCTGATGATCGTGAAATATCCGCTTGATGGATTGCTGCTCCTCACGTGAATCGGTTGGTGAACCTTCAGACATTCACTCATCACCGGCTTGAGGCTCCGGTCGGGGAAGACGATTCCGTTGAGGCAGAAATCGTAATTCGTCGGTTGATCGCCGAAATCTCCGCCGTAGCGCCATCGTTTCGGAACATGTTCCTCGACGTTTCTAAAGCCAACGGGCTTGCCCTCGTCATCGACCAGGATTCCCTGGTCGACCCAATCCCAGATGAACCCGCCCTGAATCGAACGGGAAGAGCGGATGAGATCCCAGTAATCACTCAAGGAGCCGTTGGAGTTCCCCATCGCGTGGTTGTATTCCGACATGATCAAGGGGCGGGGATCCCGGTCCGCATCGGTGGTCCGGTCCCACTCTTCGATCAAGGCTATCGGGGGATACATCGGGCAGACGAGGTCCGTGGCGAACGATCCACGTTTCAAGCTTTCAAGGGTGTGGGCTCCTTGTCCCCATTCGGGACGGACCGCCCCTTCATAGTGAATGACCCTGAGGAGATCATAGCGGCGAATCCATGCCGCTGCAGCATCGTGGTTTTCTCCGTATCCCGCTTCATTGCCGAGCGACCAGCCGATGATGCACGGGTGATGAAAGTCGCGGCGAACCATCCGCTGTACTCGATCCAGGAACGCCGCAGCGTATGATTCCTCCCGGCAGAGCGCGTCATAGTTTGAATGGCTCTCGATATTCGCCTCATCGATGATGTACAGGCCGTACCGGTTGCACAGCTCGTACCACCTTGGATCGTTGGGATAGTGGGCGGTTCTGACCGCATTGAAGTTGTGCTGTTTCATCAGCTTGATATCGTGGACCATCGATTCGACGCTGATCGTCTTGGCGGTTCGCTCATCATGTTCATGGCGGTTTACTCCTTTGATGAGAACCCGCTTTTTGTTGATGAGCAGATTTCCCCGATGAAGCTCGATTGTTCTGAAGCCGATGGGAATGACCAGATGCTCATTGAGAGAAGAGATTCCCAGGTAATAGAGGTTAGGCGTTTCGCTGCTCCACAGCTTCGGTGAAGCGACCTTCAAGGAACCGACGATCACTCCTTCCTCGGCATTCAAAATTTCCTGCTCGATGAGTTTTCCTGCATCGGTGTACACTCGCACATCCAAGGCCTCGATCACCTGATTTCCGGGGGTGCGTATCTCGATGATTCCTTCGGTCAGGGCTTCATTGAGCGTCGGAGTCACTTTGATGTCACTAAGGGTTTTCTTGGGGAGGGATGTAAGGGTTACATCACGATGGATTCCCCCGAACCACCACTGATCCTGATCTTCGATGTAGGAACTGTCGCTGTAGCGAACGACGATGAGAACAAGAGTGTTGCTGCCTTCCTTCAAGTAATCGGTGAGATCGAAGCAGGCTTCGAGGCGGGTGTCCTTGCTCAATCCGACGAAGGCTCCGTTGAGGTAGAGCTCGACGTAGCTTTCCGCACTGCCGACCTCCAAGACCGTTCTTCGGTTTTTCCAATGATTGTCAACGGTGAACGCGGTGCGATAGACACCGGTGGGATTCACTTGGGGAGGATGGGGCGGATCATCCTCGAAGGGCATGATGACGTTGGTGTAGTGGGGTTTGTCAAAGCCTTGGATGCTCCAGGAACCGGGAACGATGACCGGTTTCCACGAAAGGGAATTCTTCTCATCGAGCACGCGTTCATCAACACTGAGGGGGTTGTCGTAAAGGATGAAATCCCATGTTCCTTTCAGGCTCTTATGATAGGGATGATCTGAAAGATCTCGCTTTTCCGGTCCTCCGAGGGCATCGGAGAGAGCCTCTTCCAACGTCGGAAAGAACAGGGGCAGCGAGGTCATGGGAAGTCGGTTCAGACTCGTTACTTGCGGATGTTGCCAAATGGCATGGGAAAGAAACAGCGAACTCATCGTGCACTCCTTTCTGGTAAGGATATATTCTATTCTCGCATACCTCGTCCGCTCGCTCCAGTGAATAGTGAAAAAAGGAGCTGCCGCCAGCCTTGCGACTTTTGCGACAGCCCCCTCAGATAGGAGATAATCATAAAACGAATCAATCTTCCTGAAGCTTGTAGGTGGGAATGGCGAAGCGGATTCCTTCCTCTTCAAAGATCTTTACCAGCTTATAGTTCATTTCCTGTTGAACATTCAACAAGTCGATATAGCCGGGAGAAGGCACATAGAACGCGCTTTCAAACTCATATGTCGCTTTTCCGATCGTCTTGAAGTGGGATCGATCCAGCGTGATGCCTTCAAAGGTCGTGAGCGAGGAGACGACTTGTGCAATCAGGGAAGGGATCTTCTCCAGCTTTTCATACGGAGTGTCAAAGGGGAAGTTATGGGTAGCCACAAGAAGCCGCTTCTCCATCCGCTTGTAGTTGTGGATTCGGCTGGCGGTGAGATCTTTGTTCGCGACGACCAGGATCTCGCCGTTCTTGACCCGGATCTGGGTGGATTTCACCCCGATTTTTTCAACCGTTCCGCTTTTATCATCAAAGACGATGTAATCGCCGATTCCGAAGGGATGGTCGAAGAGGATGACGAAGTAGCTGAAGAGGTCGCCCAGCGTTCCCTGTGCCGCTACGGCGACGGCGATGCCGCCGATTCCAAGCCCGGCGACCGCGGTGGTGATGTCCACCCCCAGAGTCGAAAGAAGAATCAGGATGCCGGCAGCCCAGACGAGCAGCTGGATAAAGGACAGAAGGACCTTGAGGTTGTTCGCCTGAGTGGTTCGTCTCGGATCCTTTTCCACCAGATTGATGAAGGTCGTTCCCACGATGTGGTTGATCGCCCTGATCGCGATGTAGGTTCCGATCATCAGGAAGCTGATGTTGATGATCTTTCGCACCGTCGTGCTGAATTGCGTAAGGGTGAGCGCGAACGAGAGGGTAACAAGGAACAACACCGGAAGCAGAATCTTGCGAACCAGTTCCAAGACGGTGAGGTATCGGGGTTTGGGTTCCCGAGCATTGAGTACTTTGATTCGATGCTTGAGAATCGCCCGGGTGACCAACAGGACGATCGTGGCAAGAAACAGGACGCCGAGCGCCGGTACGTACGGTTGCACTGAGGCAGGAAAGTAAGAGGTTATAGTATTCATGCTCCGTAGTGTAGCGGAATGGGCGGGTTAGTTCCAGCGGTCGGCGTGCAAGGCCATGATGTGGTCAGACGGGACGTTTGCGTCTATCATGGAAGCGAAGGACGGGATGTCGAAGGAGGAGCGATGAATAAGGACGAGAGAAGGATCGTGGGCACCTCAATCACGGGGGATCCGATCTACGAGCTGGATTCCGACCGCCCGCCGCTGACCGAGGAGGAGCAGCGCCGGATGGATATGTTGGCCGGTATCTTCGATTGCATCGTGGTGGGGTCGGATGGCAAGAGGTATGTGTCCTCCGATGAGGACGGTTTGTATCATCCGTTAAAGAGGAACGGGTATCCCGATCTCTCCATCAAGGTGCCGCTGTCGGAATGAGAGGAAGAATAATGCTGAGACCTAGCGAGCCCGCTCCGCGATCCGTTTCTTCTGCGTTTTTTCGATCGCATCG
>SHOI01000020.1:0-16305 GCA_004294855.1 Sphaerochaeta sp.
CTGACGGGAATCAGAACCTTGGTTCGCCCAACGTCGCCCTTTTTCAAAAAGTAGGAGCGAATCATTTTAAGACCGGTGTATTCGCCGTGGCTGCCGGCACACGGCTGAAGCGATCCCCAGGACATTCCGGTAATGGAGGAAAGGTCTTCCAGGAGGTTGTACATCACCGATAGACACCCTTGAACCGTCGAGATGTCCTGAAGTGGATGGATCTCGGTGAACTGAGCCATCCGGGCGATCTCTTCCCCGAGCTTCGGATTGTATTTCATCGTACAGGAGCCCAAGGGGTACATCCCGTTGTCGACCCCGTGAACCATCCTCGAAAGCCGGGTGAAGTGCCTGACCACATCGAGCTCGGAGACTTCCGGCAGGCGGGCGCTCCCCTCCCGTTGAAGATGGGACGGAAGATGCGCAAGCTCCTGGTCGAAGGACCGGGGAAGATCCAGAGAAGGATAACAATACGCCAAGCGCCCTTTTTTGCTTTTATCGATCAATAACGGTTCAATCATTTCATCACCCTCTGAGCCGCCGCAATATACATCTCCAGCTCTTCCCGGCTTCTCTTTTCCGTTACCGCTACAAGGAGAACGAGTTCATCGGTATCTTTGCGGGTCAACGCGGAAAGCCGGACACCGGCAAAGATCCCTTCGTTGCGGAGCTCTTGGAGGAACTTCCGCATCCGCTTCGCATCGTGAAAGACGACCGGAAACTCGCACCAGAACGGATGGGCATTCATTACCTCCACCCCGGGAAGCTGACTGAGATGATGAGCCAGATAGTGCGCTTTGGCGTAGGATTGCCGGGCCGCTTCGACCATCCCATGCCACCCGAGCGATGAAAGGTGGATCGTCGTCATCAGGGCGGCAAGCGCCTGATTCGAACAGATGTTGCTCGTCGCCCGCTCCCGCTTGATGTGTTGTTCCCGTGCTTGGAGGGTCAGAGTGAAGCCTCTTTTTCCTTCGGCGTCGGTAGTGATTCCGACAAGGCGACCCGGAATTCTTCTGAGCAGCGGTTGTTTAACCGCCATGTAGCCGCAGGACGGGCCGCCAAAAGAAAGACTGAGACCCAGACTTTGGGTATCGCCGACGGCGATGTCCGCTCCCCACTGGCCGGGAGTCTTTTGGATCGCCAGGCTGAGCGGGTCGTTGCTGATCGCAAAGAGCGCTTTGCGCTCGTGAAGGAGATCCGCTATGCCGCTATAGTCTTCGACAAATCCGTAGCGGTTGGGCGATTGCACGATGAGCCCGCCGACATCATCGCCGATGACGAGGTTTGAAAGGTCGACAACGCCATCCTTCTCCTGAATCGGTACAACCTCATACTCCGTTCCAAGAACCCACGTCCCGAGCGCCTTGAGGGCGAAGGGGTGGATCGTCTCGCTGACCAGCACCTTCTTGGCGCCCCGCTTGGCGTTCACCATCAAAAGTGCCGTTTCGACGATCGCATGCGAACCGTCGTACAGCGAAGCGTTCGCGATATCCATCGAGGTTATTTCACAGACCATCGATTGGAACTCGAAGATCGCCTGGAGCAATCCCTGACTCATCTCCGCCTGGTACGGGGTGTAGGCGGTTACAAAGGAAGGAAGTGAAGAAAGCGCCTTGACGGTGGAAGGAATAATATGATCGTAACACCCGCCGCCGAGAAACGAGATTCCTCGGATGTTTCGTTGAGCGATCGAATCAATCATCCGCTGCACTTCATCCTCGGTTCGCCTATGAGCGATCGGAACCGAATCTTCGAGGAGCAGGTCCTCACCGACCACCTCAAAGAGCCGGTCGATCGATGAAAGACCGAGCGCCTCAAGCATCTGCGCCCGATCCTCATCCGTGTGGGGAATGTAGGGGTAAATCATGTAATACTCCGCCTCTTGCCTACAGTGAGGCAAGGTAGGATGCGTATTCAGTGCTGTCCATCATGGAATCGTAATCTTCTTGAGAAAAAGACCCGAGAACGTACAGGTGGTTTGCATAACAGTCTTCGTTGATCAATTCCGGCGAGCCGTCAAGATCTTCATTCGCCTCAAGGACGACTCCTTCAATCGGGTTGATGATCGGACTGGCTGCTTTTACCGACTCGATCGAGGAGATCTCCTCATCTTTTTTATACCGCTCGCCTATCGGGGGCAACTCGACAAACACGATCTCCCCGAGCTCATCCTGGGCGTGGTCGGTGATGCCGACATAGGCTTTTTCACCTTCAATGCGAACCCATTCATGATCTTTGCTATAGCGCAATGAATCTAAAATCCTGCTCATCTTGCTCCTCCGCGTACGGTGTCAATGCTACCATTCTACCCCTTGCTTGTCGAGGGGAAAAGCTGTCTGCAAAAACTGCAGATCCAACTGTGGATAGAGCACGAACCTGCCCAACAATGCAAGGACTCGCTCCTTTGCTTCTTCTCTGGCGCCCGGCTCCGTCACTGCCCGAGCCTTTGAGGGTTGGCCGGCGTTCTCGCCTTTGGTCAGGATAACCGGTTTCGTGTTCTTCAACACCAAGGCGATGATGGAAGCGACCTCTTTCATTTCACGCTTGCCCATTCCGAGAGTCGTGAGGGCCGGCGTCCCGATCCTCAGGCCGCTGGTGTACCACGGCCCGTTTGGATCGAAAGGAAGACTGTTTCGGTTGAGGGTCATACCCGCCTCCCGAAGGGCGCTTTCCGCTTGCCGGCCGTTGAGACCGAAGGAACGCACATCCAGCAGCATCAGGTGGTTATCCGTCCCTCCGGTGGCTACCGTGATCCCTTCATCGATGCACGCCTGAGCCAACGCTCGGGCGTTTTCGACGATCTTATGGGCATAGTCCGCAAACGAAGGATCCAACGCTTCCTTCAACGCTACCGCTTTTGCCGCCATCACGTGCGGCAGCGGTCCGCCGAGGACAAGGGGACAGCCTTTGTCGACGCTTTCGGCATACTCTTCGGTGCAGAGCACCAATCCCCCCCGGGGACCGCGAAGGGTTTTGTGCGTTGTGGTGGTCACCACATCCGCCCAAGCCACCGGATCATATTCGCCGGTAAACACCTTCCCGGCGACTAGGCCGGCGAAGTGGGCCATATCCACCATGAAGACCGAACCGGCTTTTTTCGCAATCTCTGAAAGGCGTTTAAAGTTTATCGCCCGAGGATACGCACTATAGCCTGCAAGCAGGATCAGCGGCTTCAGCTCAAGCGCCTGGCGTTCAATCGCATCGTAATCCAAGAGGCCGGTTTCTTTATCGACGCAATAGGAGTACGCATCGAACATCTGCGCGCTGATGTTCTGCCGATATCCGTGGGTCAAATGACCGCCGGAGTAGTAATCAAGACCGAGCAGCTTCTGATTTCCCACCGCATGACGAATCCTGTTCCAATCCTCCCGGCTCAAATCGGCGGGGTTGGAGATTCCGATCTCTTCCAAGGAAGGGACGGTCACCTTCGTGTTGAGAATCGCCCAATACGCCACCAAGTTGGCATCCGCTCCGGCATGCGGCTGGACATAGGCGTGCTGAGCTCCAAAAAGCTCTTTGGCATAGGTGGCGCCTCGTTCTTCGATCGCATCGACGTTGTCACAGCCGGCGTAGAAGCGGTGATATGCAAAGCCTTCGCTGTATTTATCCGTCAACAGATTTCCCATCGCAGCCTGAGAGGACAGGGATGAGAAGTTTTCACTGGCTATGAGCTTCAGGTGGGTTCGCTGGTCGCTGAGTTCATTGACGATTCGAGCGGCGATCTGGTCGTCCACCTTGGCGATGAGATCCAAGTTCGCGACAAAGCCGATCATCGCCTCGTTCTCAGTTCCATATGCTTGAATGTATTTTCCCAGAGCGCTTGTTTGCCGCATACTCCCACCTCACTGTATATTCATTGTACGTATCTTGCCGATGAAAGCATTTGATGTCAACAAAACGGGTTTTATTTGTATGATGATGTTGAAATTTTAACGATTTTATTTATAAGATTGCACGTATGTATCAAATCGATACAAATTCACCATAAGAGAGTAAAGCGTATGAGCAACTCACAGAAACGAGAGGTATTGGGAAGCCGTTTAGGCTTTATTTTGCTGTCCGCAGGGTGTGCAATCGGACTGGGGAACGTGTGGCGTTTTCCGTTCATCACCGGCCGGTATGGCGGGGCGGCGTTCGTCCTGATCTATCTCCTCTTTTTGGTGATTCTGGGACTCCCGGTGATGGTCATGGAGCTGGCGATCGGACGGGCTAGCAAGCAAAACATCGGCCTGTCCTTAAAGACCCTGACCCCTGAAAAGAAAGGCTGGCATTGGTACGGACATGTGGCGATCGCCGGCAACTATGTTCTGATGAGTTTTTATGTGATGGTATCGGGCTGGGTGCTCTCCTACCTTTTTAAAACCCTTGGCGGGACCTTTGTCGGCTTGGACGCAGCGGGTGTCGGCGGTGTTTTCGGAGAAATGCTCGGCAAACCGGGAAATATGATTTTTTGGGGAGTGTTGGCAATCATCCTCGGGATGATCCCCGTCGGCATCGGCCTTCAGAAGGGGGTCGAACAGATCACCAAATACATGATGGTCGGTCTTCTTCTCCTCTTGATCATTCTGGCGGGAAACTCGATCGCTCTGAAAGGCGGTGGCGAAGGACTCAAGTTTTACTTGGTCCCGAACTTTTCCCGAATGGCGGAGGCAGGCGTAGGCAATGCGATCTATGCGGCGATGAATCAGGCGTTTTTCACCCTGAGCCTCGGAATCGGATCGATCTCGATCTTCGGATCCTACACCAGCGACAAACACCGGCTCACCGGGGAGGCGATTCGCATCATCAGCCTTGATACGTTCGTGGCGCTCCTTGCCGGCCTCATCATCTTCCCGGCGGCGTTCGCGTTCAACGTCGAAGCAGGAGCCGGCCCGTCTTTGCTGTTCATCACCCTGCCCAACATCTTCAACCAGATGCGCGGCGGTCTGTTCTGGGGAACGCTGTTCTTCCTCTTCATGAGCTTTGCCGCACTTTCAACGGTCATTGCAGTGTTTGAAAACATTGTCAGCTATTGGATCGATGTTCACGGTGTTTCCCGCCGAAAAGCGGCGATCTACAACGGCCTTGCAATGGTCGGGCTCAGTCTGCCGGCGATTCTCGGATTCAACGTCTTATCATCGTTCCAGCCGCTGGGACCGGGCAGCGGAATCCTGGATCTGGAAGATTTCATCATCAGCTCCAACATCCTGCCGATCGGAGCGTTCATCTTCTCGATTTATACGAGCTGGAGATACGGATGGGGTTGGGACAACTTCATCGCCGAGGCGGATAAAGGCACCGAAGGGGCGGAATTCCCGAAAATCCTGAAACCATACTTCCAGTATGTACTCCCGCTCATCATCTTCGTCCTGTGGATCCTCGGATACGTGGATATCTTCGGCGCTTGACTATAATGTGTTGTACGTTTACACTTTTAACGCTTTGGAGCAAGTAACTTAGGAGGATTTGTGGCTAAAGAAGAAGCAATTGAAGTTGAAGGAATCGTGCGTGAAGCACTGCCCAATACAATGTTCCGCGTTGAACTGCAGAACAACCATGTCATCCTCGCCCACCTTTCGGGCAAGATGCGCAAACACTATATTCGAATTGTCCCCGGAGATTCGGTCCGGGTAGCGCTCTCACCGTATGATTTGACGAAAGGCCGAATTATTTACCGCGAGCGATAAGCGTATGACATTACAAGGTGGCTTGGACTCCCGGCCGCTTTTTTTACCCCTTCAAGATGACCCAGATCACTCCGCTCCCACCATACCGGGCAGGCGGGGAGAAGAACTCCCGCACATTCCTGCTGAGCCTGAGAATCCGTTCAACCTCCTCACGAATCAGCGAGTACCCTGCTTCATTGTGCAGCCCTTTCCCGACGATGAAGGCAAGTTTTCGGATCTTGTGCTCCAACGCGGTGGCGAGAAATGCCCGAGCCTCGCGCTCCGCCTCGCTGACGGTCATCCCATGCAGATCCAGCACAACCTCAGGCAACATCGTGCGCAGAGCGCTCAAGGTGGGTTCTTCCGATCGGGGTTTCTTCGCTTTCTCTTTCACCGCCTTTTTCAGTGCGCCTTCTTCGTCGCTGATCTCGTTCCATTTGCGGTAGGTGTCGGCAAAGGACCACGTCGCGCTGCTCTCCTTTCGATCCTGAAGGGCCTCTTCCATCTCCACGCTCGCTACAAGCTTTTTCGGTTCGTGCCTCTTTTTGGATTGTTTCACCGTTTTCCGAATCTTGGGCTTTTGAGCACCTTCAAACTCATCGAGCAAGGCGCCGAAGTCTTTCGTCGGCTTGTAGGGGGCGGACTTTTTCATCGGCTCGGGGGTTTTCTTCTTTTTGGGCTTTTTGTCCTTGTTCTCCCACTCATCCAGAATCTCTCCGAAGGAGCGGGAGAATTCTACGCTCTCTGAGCGCTTCATCCGCTTGGTCACCCCTTCCAGCGTCCCGCTTCGCTCCCAGCTCTCCAGAATGTCCCCGAAGTCGGCGGAGGGATCATAGCCGAGGACGACCGGCTCTTTGCGAGCGGAAGGACTCTCATGCTGAGAGTCCTTCGCAACGGGGCGTGACTGTTTCTTCTTTGCCATCACACTTCCCGGACATCCAGAAGCTGGATGACAAACGGTTTTACGATCTCGACGATCTCACTCATCGGAGCACCTTGAACTTTAATCGTGCAGATCGCGTTCGTCGGATCGGTGCCCATGAACGTTCCGAAGGTGATGATGTCGATTCCCGCTTCGCTGAGCGCCTGGCTGATCTTGGCGATCGTTCCGGGTTTGTCTTCGACGATGAAGGAGATCCGAACACCGAAATGGCGGGCTCCGAAGAGCTCGAGAAGGATCTTGAACATGTCGCTTTTCGTCACGATGCCGATGAGCTTATCATCTTCCATCACGGGAAGACTGGAAAGATCCTGGTCGACCATCAGCCGGGCGGCCTCTTCGACCGTTGTGTCCTTGGTGATCGTCACGACGTTCTTGCTCATCAGCTTTTTCACGGTGAGCTTGCTCAAGAGATAGGCCATCTCATGAATCGAGAGGCTGCTCATCGGTGACGGGGTTGCATAGAGAATATCTTTCTCGGTGATGATTCCAACAAGCTTCTTATCCTTATCCAAGACCGGCAGTCGATGAACCTTCTCCTGCTTCATCAACGCTGACGCTTCGGAGATCGACATATCCGGTGATGCAACGACCGGATTACGGGACATTCTTCGTTCAATAATCATATCGGCTCTCCTTCCTCCACTTCCATGGTACATGAGCTTGCGCTCAAATACCACTCTTATTCGCCCAGATACGCCTTGCGAACCTTCTCATCTTCCAGCAGATTGGCCGCCTTGTCGTAGAGGACGATTCGGCCGTTTTCCATGACATACCCCTCTTTGGCAGCGCGAAGGGCCATTCGTGCGTTCTGTTCCACCAGAAAGACCGTTACTCCATCCTGCTTGTTAATCACATCGATCTTCTCAAAGATGTCGGCGACCACCAGAGGCGCCAGACCGAGCCCCGGCTCATCCAGCAGAATCATCCTCGGTCCGCTCATCAACGCCCGGGCGATCGCCATCATCTGCTGCTCGCCGCCGGAAAGCGAGCGGGTCTTTTGACGCTTGCGTGCTCCGAGGATCGGGAAGAAATCATACATCGCTTCCTTGCGCTGAGCGATGAGAGCATCGTCGCGGACAAGGAACGCCCCCATATCCAAGTTCTCTTCCACCGTCATGTCGGCAAACACCCGCCGCCCCTCCGGAACGAGGGCTATTCCCCGTGATGCGATCAGATCGGTAGTCATGTGACGGCCCCGGTTGGCGGTGCAGATTTCTTCCCCGTCGAAGGTGATCGTGCCTTCAACGAGGGGTTCCAGTCCGACGATCGCCTTCAGAAGGGTGGATTTTCCCGCTCCGTTGGCACCGATCAGACAGACGATGTCTCCCTCATAAACGTGCATCGTCACCTCTTTGAGGGCTCGAATATTGCCATAGGAGACGGAAATAGTATCGACGGTAAGCAGTTCTTTCATCACTCGTCCCTTCCCAGATACGCTTCGATCACCAAAGGATTGTTCTTGATCTCCGTCGGAGTACCCTCGGCAAGCTTCTCTCCATAGTTCAACACGGTAATCGAGTCGCAGATATTCATCACCAGCCTCATATCGTGTTCGATCAAGACGACGGTGATTCCAAGCTCCCGGATCTTCCTGATGATTCGAATCAAATGCTCGGTTTCCTGGGGGTTCATTCCCGCCGCCGGCTCATCGAGAAAGAGCAGCTGAGGATCGGTGGCGAGCGCCCTTGCGATTTCCAGCTCCCGCTGCTTCCCGTACGGCAGGTTTCTGGCCAGCTCGCTCCGATAGGAGTGCATATCAAAGAAATCAAGCCACTGAAGCGCTTTGTCGTAGATCGCGTTCTCTTCCTCTTTCAGATGAATGTAGCTTTTCAGAGCGTTGAGAAAACGCCCTTTTGTTTCATCTTTGCCGGTTTTGAAGTGGCGGCCGATCATCACGTTCTCCGCAACGGTGAGATCTTTGAAGAGACGGATGTTCTGGAACGTCCGGGCGATGCCGAGGCGGCAGATCTTATGAGCGGGATAACCGGTGATATCCTTACCCATGAAGCGGACCTTCCCGCTCGAAGGAGTGTCCAAGCCGGTCATATTGTTGAACAGCGTCGTTTTTCCCGCTCCGTTGGGGCCGATGAGTCCGGTGATCAGGCCGCCTTCCACTTGGAAATCAACGTTGTTGACCGCGATCACTCCGCCGTAGGCTCGAGTCAGTCGTTCCGTTTCCAGAATGGTCATGCCTTCTCTCCTTCCTCGTTGCCGTAGCGGATCTCTTCCCGGCCGAGCAGACCCTGAGGCCGCCAGATCATCATCACCACCAAAATCAGACCGAAGAGAATCTGTTTGAACTGCGGCGGGATCACGCTGGTAAGGCCGGTCAGCTGCGGGAAGTAGCTGATCAGCTGGATGATGAACGCTCCGAGAATCGAAGCCTTGAAGTTTCCCATTCCCCCCAGGACGACCATGCAGAGGACCATCACCGAGACCATGAACGTATAGGTGCCCGGGGTGACGCTCAAGGTGAAGACCGCTTGAAGCGACCCGGCGATGCCCGCGACGGAAGCCCCCAGAATGAACGCATAGACCTTGTACTTGGTGATGTTGATCCCCATCGCTTCCGCTGCGATCTCATCCTCGCGGATCGCGGCGAGCGCCCGCCCCATTCGTGAACGGGCAAGCCGCTGGAACAGCACGTAGGCGATTGCAACGAAGATGACGACCATCACCAGAAACGAATATTTGGTATAGGGATTGATCACGAACCCGAAGATCGTCGGCATCGGAATCTTCTGGATTCCCATTGGTCCCCGGGTCAGACTGTCCCAGTTGTTCAGGACGTTGCGGACGATCTCCCCGAAGCCGAGGGTGGCGATCGCCAAATAGTCACCTTTGAGCCGGAGGGTCGGCAGCCCGATCAAGAGGCCGCAAAGCGCGCTCAAGAGCGCCGCGGGGGGCAGCGTCGCCCAGAAGGAGAACCCGAAGCGGGTGGAAAGGATCGCCGTGGCGTAGGAGCCGATCGCGAAGAACCCCGCCTGCGTCAGACTGAGCATCCCCCCGTACCCGGTGATGACGTTCTGCCCGAGCGCCATCAATGCATAGATGCCGGAATAGATCAAGATCAATAAAAAGAAGTTGAGCATATCACACTTTCTCCTTCTCATCCTTGCCGAGGAGACCTGCCGGTTTGACCAGAAGGATGATGATCAGCACCCCGAAGGCGATCGTGTCCTTCAGCCCGCTGGGAATGCCGAAGATCGCAACTCCGAAGGTCTCAAGGATCCCGAGCAGGATTCCTCCGACCATCGCTCCGGTGATGTTTCCGATTCCTCCGAACACGGCGGCGACGAACGCCTTCAGCCCGGTCATCGTTCCCATCGTCGCATAGACCTTGAAATCGAGGGCGATGAGAATTCCTCCGACGGCGGCCAGAGCGCTGCCGATTGAAAACGTCAGGCTGATCACCCGGTCGACGTTGATTCCCATCAGCATCGCCGTTTGCTGATCCAGGCTGGTGGCGCGCATCGCCTTGCCCATCCGGGTCCGGTCGACGAAAATCTTAAGGATGACCATCATCACCAACGATACTGAAAGAATCAGAATCTGGTGGGGGGTGATGACCACGCCTTTGAAAACAAAGGGAGTATTGTCGAAGGGATAGTGGAATTTCTTGCTGTTCGTTCCGAATGCCCAGGCTGCGGAGTTGGAGAGAATGAATGAAACTCCGATTGCACTGAGCAGGGGGGCGAGCCGGGTCGCTTTGCGAAGGGGCTTGTACGCAACCCGCTCGATCGTCACTCCCAAGAGCGCGCTGATGACCATCGAAGCGAGCATTGCGAGAAAAAACGCGATCAACACCCAGGGACCCAGTGAAGCGTCCCCCCTCAGGGCGTTGTAGATGAACAGACCGGCATAGGAGCCGACCATCAGCACATCCCCATGAGCGAAGTTGATAAATTTCAGAATGCCGTAGACCATCGTGTATCCGAGGGCGATCAGCGCATAAATTCCCCCGAGGGTCAGGCCATTCGTCAAGTGTTGGAAAAATTCAGCAATTCCCACGACGTCTCTCCTTGATCACGAGAACTGGGTTGACAGTACCATAAAAGAGCCGGTGTTCTCAACACCGGCTCATCGTTATCTTGGTGTTTGCCGAGCTCAGTCCACCTGAGTCAGCACTCCGTCAACCACCGTGAAGGTTCCGATATACTCGGGAGTCGTGCCGTTGACCCGGTACAATCCCTGATACGCAACCAAGTCGCCATTCTCGGCGAAGTTGACCGTTCCGGTAACTCCCTGATAATCCTTCGTTGCGGCAACCGCATCCCTGATCGCCTTGCGGTCGAACTTGCCGGTGGCTTTATACACCTTCTCCATCGCTGCGAGCAGGATGTTCGCTCCGTCAAACGCGTTTGTAGCGAAGGAGTCGGGGCTTACACCGAACTTCTTCTCATAATCGCTCTTGAACTTGGAATACGCCTGGCTTTCAGCAACTTGGGCGGGACCGACATAGACGACGCCGTGGGTGAAGTCACCGGCGAGGTTGTAGATGTCGGGGTTGGAGAAGCCGTCACAGGAGACAAAGGGAATCTTGATTCCGAGCTGGGAAGCCTGCTCAAGAATCTGAGCCATCTCAGCGGTGTAGTTGGGAATATAGATCGCCTCGGGGTTGGCGCTGCGAATCTTGGTAAGCTGGGTTTTGAAATCCTTGTCTCCGACCTGAAACGCCTCGCTGATGATCATCTTTCCACCGGCTTTCTCGAAGGAAGCGGTCATCCCTTCAAAGAGCCCCTGGCTGTAGTCGTTCTTTGCGTACAGAACACCGATTGTGCGATAGCCGAGCTTCTCATAGAAGTAGTGGCCGGCGACCTCCCCCTGCAAGCCGTCGGAAACAACGGTTCGAAACACATAGTCACCGATCGAGGTGATGTCGGCGTGGGTCGCCGAGGGGCTGAGCATCACGATCCCTTCATTCTGCACCCGCTCGCCGACTGCGAACGCCACCCCGGTGAAGACCGGTCCGATGAGACCGGAAATCTTGTCGGAGGAGGAAAGCTTCTCGATCGCCGAGAGGCCTTTCTCGGGCACTCCTTCGGAGTCTTCAGTAACGAGGGTTACTTTGAGTTTTCCATCAATGCCGCCTTTCGCGTTGAACTGTTCAACGGCAAGAATGACGGAGTTGTTGCATAAAATACCGTAGTTCGCGTTGTCACCGGTCATCGGACCGATGAATCCAATCTTGGGGCCCGTCTCGCCACTTCCACCCGCAAAGACGGAAACGCTGATCAATGCAACAAGCGCCACCGTGATCAACAAGCTTTTCTTCATCGTTAGTACCTCCATACGTGCGTACATCATCGTTAACGTAATATTTCTTTGGTTATACAATAATGCGTATATTTATTCAATATTTAAACACTCATTCCATCAAGATTCCGCACAAACAT
This sequence comes from Sphaerochaeta sp., assembly GCA_004294855.1. Lineage (GTDB taxonomy): Bacteria > Spirochaetota > Spirochaetia > Sphaerochaetales > Sphaerochaetaceae > Sphaerochaeta. The sequence continues at coordinate 11,973 of SHOI01000020.1, forward strand.
AAGAATCAACCGCATTAAGACAGCTTTTTCCCCGATGCCCGAGTGTGCTATACTCGGCTCAATGATCTAAAGAGGAGGCTTATATGGCCAAAAAGAAGGGTTCGCTGTTGGAAGAGTTCAAGAAGTTCATCTCGCGGGGAAACGTGATGGACATGGCCGTCGGTATCATCATCGGTACGGCGTTCACCGCGATCGTCTCATCGTTGGTCAAGGATATCCTCATGCCGTTCATCAGCCTGATCATCGGAGGAATCAATTTCACCGATCTGAAGATCGTCATCGCTCAAGCGACCGCCGACACCGCCGAAGTCGCCATTACCTATGGAACATTCATCCAGAAGGTGATCGATTTCCTCATTATCGCATTCGTGGTCTTCATGATGGTCCGAACACTCAACCTATTGCAGGCAAGACTGAAGAAACAGGAGGAACAGGCGGCTGTTGCGGAAAAGAAGCCGGCTCCACCGGCTTTGGAGATCGTCCTGTTGACCGAGATTCGCGACCTCTTGAAAAAGCAGGCGGATTAAGAACCTTGCACATGACCGATGAATTCGCTACTATCGAGGTGTTCCACCTCCTGTAGCTCAGCCGGATAGAGCACTTCCCTCCTAAGGAAGGGGTCGTGCGTTCGAATCGCGCCAGGGGGATGCAGGCTGCCGACCGGCAGCCTTTCTTCATCTCGAGACAAGCAGGGCGATGATGAGCAACAGGATGGTCACCCCGATTGAGGAGTAGAAGATCGCAAGCTGTTTGCGCCGCAGGATGAGCTTTTCAATGGTAAGGCGGTTTCGTTCCCGTTCAAGCCGCTCTTCCTCCGCTTCCAGCTTCTTCTGGCGTTCCTCCTCCGCTTTGAGCTGAGCTTCCCGCCGCTTCCGGTTTGCCAGTTCCTTGCGCTCCTCTTCCTCGCGAAGCCGTATGTAGCACCGCCCGCAGAGGACGATCCCCTCGGTGGCGTAGAGATCATCGTAATAGCTTTGGCTGCACTCCGGACAGATGTACAGCCGCTTCAGCTTCCCCCCTTCGATCAGCTTGCATGCGATCATCCGATGGGTGATCACCTCGCGTTCTTTTTTTTTACCGATCAGCTTTTCGAGGAAGGTAAGCGGTTTCACTTCTTCACATTCCTCCCCAAGTTCGGTGGCCAGATGAACGATCCGCTCGCTCAAGCCCCGATCCTGGGTGATCAACATGAGATTGAGATTGGCTCCGATTCTTCGAAAGAGTTCCACCAGATGGTCGTCGGCGATTCCACCGCTGCCGGTGTCGCCGAGCCGGACGATTCGCTGCTTCGCCAAGGAACGGATCAGATCCGGGCGGATTATCGCCCGAATGCGGACATCCTGATCCTTTTCGGGGTTGCTCTTCAGCCCATAGAGCTCTTCCATCGTCTTTTCAAGGATGATAAGCCGTTTTTTGCGGCGTTTGAGAATATCCTTGCTGTCTGCGACGAAGTGAAGGAACCAATCCTTCTGAATGATCGGGGCGGTATCGACGTAGATCTCATCAAACACCCGGATCTGCTCGTCGAGGGTTTGAAGATACTCCTCATCACCGCTTCCGTAGGAAGTGAATATATTGAGTCTGCTCGCGACCACCTCGCGATAGAACGCTTGGCTCTCGTCGTCGCGTTGCAGAGAGGAAGGATTGATTCCCACTCCTTGCAACATCGTGCGAATTCGTCGCTCGCTCACCCTGAATTCGAGAGCCAAAGCCGATATCGCTGATGTTTTTTTGGTTCGTTGGTGCGTTTGCATCGTTTAGGTGGATTGCTTTTCCTCCACAATCCGCTGCGCTTCCTCAGGACGGAGACTCAGCGCTTTCTCCTCATCTTTTTTATATTCATTGGGCAGAGTGACATTGCTCGTGCCGTGCTTCAGGTAGAAGCCATATCGTCCATTGTGGAGGGTGATCTTCCGACCTTCGAACTCACCGAGCTCTTTCAAAGGCGCAGAAGCGGTGCGAACTCCTCGTTTTTTCGACCCCTTTACCTCCTCTTTTCCAAGAAGCTCAAGGGCTTCCTCCAAGGTGATGCCGAAGAGCTGCTTGTCTTTGTCCAAACGGTTGAGCTTACGTGTCTTGTCGCCACTGGCGAGATACGGACCGTACTTGCCCTTCGTTGCAACCACTTCCATCCCCTCTTTGTCTTTGCCGAGGATTCTCGGCAAGCTCAAATAGCGGGTTGCGATGGCGCCGTCCTCTTGCAAGTCGCCATCTTGAACCCACTTGGGTACTGATGCCCGTTTGGCATCCTTGCCTTCCCCTTCCTGCCAGTAGGGGCCGAAGCGACCGCTCAGCAGTTGAATCGGCTCGCCGGTATTCGGACCGGGACCGAGGGTCTTTGCTTCAGGTTGTTGTTTGCCGTTGGCGATCAGGGCTTTCACGTCGGCATCGGTGATCGAGCCGGGGGTCCACCCATACGGCAAGCTGACAAGCTGTCCGTCTTTAAGAACCACGTACGGACCGTAGGGACCGATCATAATGGGGTTCGCCTCATCGATGTGGCAGAGATTCAACGTTTTTGACTCGCCCTTGTTGTCCAAAGTCAGCTGCTGTCTGTTCTGCTCCATCAATCCGTGTTCACCGAGAAAAAACTCCGCCAGGAATGTTTCTTTCTTCAGTTCGCCCCGGGCTATTTTATCAAGGTCCTCCTCCATCCGGACTGTGAAGTCGTAGTCGATGAACTGTTTGAAATTCGTTTCAAGGAATTGGCACACCCCGAAGCCGATGAAAGTCGGAACGAGTGCACTTCCCTCTTTGACCACGTACTTGCGATCGAGCAAGGTCTTAATGATCGTCGCATACGTTGAAGGCCGGCCGATCCCTCGCTTTTCAAGCTCCTGGACGAGCGATGCTTCCGTATACCGGGCCGGCAGGCGGGTTTGGTGTTCCACCGCAGTCAAGCTCTTCAGCGGACAGACCTCGCCTTCACCGAGCGGAGGGAGAATCTTGTCCTTGTCGATTTCGTTGTCTTCCACTTCTTCGACATAGGCGCGGATAAAACCCGGAAAGACGATCTCCGTTCCGGTTGCGGTAAAGATTCCCGCGCCCGCTTCAATCGTCGCCGTGGTTGTCGCCTTTTGAGCGTCCGCCATCTGACATGCCAGCGTCCGCTTCCAGATCAGGTCATAGAGGGCCAGCTCCCGCCCGCTTAAACGAGTATCCTGCGGATGAACAAAGGCATCGCCGGCGGGACGGATCGCCTCATGGGCTTCCTGCGCCTGAGCGCTTTTTGCGGCAAAGTATCGAGCCTTGGGGCTGAGATACTCCGTTCCGTAGAGCTCCTCCACCTGGGCGCGGGCCGCCATCGTCCCCTCCCGGCTGAGCGAGGGGCTGTCGGTTCGCATATAGGTGATATACCCGCTTTCATAGAGCCGTTGGGCGATTCGCATTACCTCCGAAGCGCTGATCCTGAGTTTTCTCGTCGCATCCTGCTGAAGGGTGCTGGTGGTGAAGGGAATGGAGGGACGGGTGATGAAGGGCTTGCGTTCGATCGCGGTGACGACAAACTGCTCTTCTTTCAACTCTTTGACGATCGCCCGGGCTTCCTCTTCTCCGAGATGAAGCATTCCCATCTTACCTTTATAGGCTCCGGTCGTTGCATCAAAATCTCTGGAGGAAGCAATAGCCCGGTCCTGATAGGAGACGAGTTTCGCCTCAAAGAGCTCGCCTTTGGCATTGGTCAGCTCGGCGCTTGCATCCCAGTAGGTGTTTTGTTCGAAGGCGATTCTCATGCGCTCCCGATCCACGGTAAGGCGCAAACCCACCGACTGCACCCGGCCGGCGGAAAGCTTCTTGTTGGAGAGTTTCTTCCACAGCGTGGGGGAAAGGGTATACCCGTAGAGCCGATCGACGAGGCGCCTTCCTTCCTGGGCGTGCACCAGATTCTCGTCCAAGTCCCGCCCCGTTTCCAAGGCGTTGGTGATCGCCTTCTTCGTGATCTCATGGAACACCATCCGCCGGTAGGGAATCTTCGGTTTCAACACTTCAAGAAGGTGCCAGGAGATCGATTCACCCTCGCGGTCTTCATCCGTCGCCAGAAGAAGCCGATCGGCATCTTTCAGTTCCTTCTTCAGATCGGCAATCAGACGCTGTTTGCCTTTGACCGGCTCATACTCGGCGGCGAAGCCCTTCTCGATCTTGATCGCCATCCGCTCCTCCGGAAGATCGCGTACGTGCCCGTTGGAGGCTACGACCTTGTAGGTTTTGGGAAGGAATTTCGTGATCGTTTTCGCTTTTGTCGGAGACTCGACGATGATTAGGGTGTTCTTTTCGCTCATGTACGTATACTCCTGAAGCACAGGCCTCAGTTCCCAAGGTATACTGGTCCTCTTCT
>SHOI01000020.1:16405-24827 GCA_004294855.1 Sphaerochaeta sp.
ATCGCCGTGGTGTTGAACAGTTGGGCGTTGTACCGATAGGCGATCTCTTCGGCTCGAGTCCCCTGATATTCGAACTGCTCTCCGATCTGATATGGTTCTATAAGGGGGAACACCTCGTGCCAACGTCCTTCGTAGAGACCGTAGATGACATATTCGCCCCGGACGTACTCGACCCGGTAATCCAGAACGGTCGTCCGCCCGCGATTATCCTTTCGCGTTCTATTGACCCACCGATACCGCCCCTCCCAACCGGAGGTGGTCACCTCGATCGTCCCTTCGTCGATGACCGTTCCTTGACCTTTGGCTTGGACTCTGACGCTGTACGAAGTATGGGAAGTGAGGTGCTCAATGCTGTATGAGGGGGTTCTCACCGTCGCCCGGTAGCGGCCGTTCAGGTACAGGTCATAGGTAAGGGCGGAGGGAACCCGATCCCAGGAAAGAGTGATCCGGCTCGGCTGGATCTCGTCGACATGGAGATCCAGGGCATGGAGGGCGCTCCCGATCAGGATGATCATCAGAAAAAATAGCATTCGTCTCATCATCATCTATAGGATAGCCGTTTTTTTTCAGGAACGATAGGGGTGGATAGATGTATTTTGCAGTTGAGAACTCTTGATAAATCTCGTAAGGTAATGCGTATGAAAACCATTCATTGGATCGGAATCCTCATCCTCGTGTTTCTTCTCGCCGGCTGTACGGTCAGTCAACGCCTCGACTTCTCTCCCGCCCCCCCGAAAGCGGATTTCACGTTCAACGTAGAGGAGTTTTTCGTCGATGTCCTGGAAGACTTCAGCGACTTCAGCACAAAAAAAAGCGATCGCCCCGTCATGGATCAGGCGATCGATGACTTTGAAACGCTTCTCGACAGCGCCCCCTCGACAAAGGCGGTTCAGCTGGATAAGACCGGCGTGAACGCGTGGAACGGCACCTTCATCTTTTCCGATGTGGAGAATCTGGTACGCGATCTCGGAGCTCCGAAAGACCAACAGCTTCTGAAAGCGACAAACGACAGCATCACCTTCTACCTGACCTTGGAAACCTATCCCCAGCTCGTTCCGATCATCCCCTTCCTGGCGGATGAGAACTTCGAGGCGTTCGGCCCGGTGTACAATCAGGGCCTCAGCGCCGACGACTATCTGGAGATGATCAGCTTCATGCTCGGCGAAGAAGGGCCGCCGGCGATTGAACAGTCGACGATCACCCTGCGCGTCACGACTCCCAAGCCGATCAAAAGCATGATAAACGGAAGAAAGCTCGATCCGACGACCTACGAGTTCAGTTTCCCCTTGATCGATTTCCTGCTTCTCGCCGAACCGATCACCTTCACGGTGACGTGGTAGCAGACCGTTTACACGTTGAATTTGAAATGAATCACATCCCCGTCCCGGACAAGGTACTCCTTGCCCTCAAGGCGGAGCTTTCCGGCGACTCTGAGCTTCTGTTCGCTTCCGTAGGCGAACAGGTCGTCGCAGCTGTAGATTTCGGCTTTGATGAACCCCTTCTGAAAATCGCTGTGGATGAGACCGGCGGTCTGGGGGGCCTTCATTCCCGCCTTGAACGTCCAAGCCCGGTTTTCATCGTCACCGGTGGTGAAGAACGTTCGAAGACCCAGAATGTAATACGCGCTCCGGATCAATTTGTTCAAGCCCGATTCCTTCAATCCGACCGCTTCCAGAAACTCCTGTTTCTCCTCCTCCGTTTCCAAGGTCGCGATCTCGCTTTCGATCTTGGAACAGATGACCACCACCTCCGCGTCCTCCTCCCCGGCAATCCGTTTGACGGCATCCACATGGGCGGAGCTCCCGTCGATTCCCTCTTCATCCACGTTGCAGACATAGATCACCGGCTTCACGGTGAGCAGATGAAGGTCGGAGATCAAGGAAAGCTGATCTTCGTCAAGCTTCAGGCTTCGGGCGCTTCCGCCCTCGCCCAGCGTCGCAAGGAGTCGTTCAAGAATCGGAAGAATCTCTGAAGCATGTTTTTGCGCTTCTTTGGAAAGCGAGCGCCCTTTGGACACCTTCTCGTAGCGCTTGGTCACCGTGTCCAGATCGGCGAGGGCCAGCTCGATGTTGATTGTTTCGATATCCCGTTCGGGATCGACGTTGCCGTTGACGTGGACGACGTCGCCGTCCTCGAAGCAGCGGACCACGTGGGCGATCACGCCCACCTCCCGGATCGAGGCCAGAAAACGGTTCCCCAACCCTTCCCCCCTGCTCGCGCCGGCGACCAGGCCGGCGATATCGATGAATTCAACGGTGGCGGGAATCTTCTTTTTACCGGGGATCAGTTTTGCGATCCGATCAAGGCGGGAATCGGGAACAGCGACGATTCCGACGTTCGGATCGATCGTGCAAAACGGATAGTTCGCCACGTGGGCCGGAGCACTGGTGAGTGCTGAAAAAAGAGTCGATTTTCCAACGTTCGGCAAGCCGACGATACCGCAATTAAGTCCCATGGCAACCTCTGATTCTTCAAACGGAAGAAGTGTACCACATATTGACCAGCTCGTTAACCACGCCCTATAGTCAGGGCGTGAGTAAACCCCTGCATTCCCTTGAGCACGAGATGCTCTCCGCCCTGTTATTGATTCTCATTGATGAAAACGAGACCCGCCAAAATGCCGATCTGCGCAGTGAAGAGCTCGCCTCGTTGGTTGACACGATGGGCTTGGAGGTTCTTCACATCGAGTTCATCCCCCTTCGAGGAGAAACCAGCGCCACCCTCATCGGCAGTGGAAAAGTGGCTGAAATCAAGGAGCTGCTTGAAGAGCTTGAAGCGGATGTCGTCATCTTCGACCGCCCGATCTCCCCGCGGGTCCAGCGCAACTTGGAAGAGATCTTCCAATCCGCGGTGATCGACCGCGACGAGGTGATTCTGCAGATCTTCGCCGATCGCGCCCAGACAAAGGAGGCGATGCTGCAAGTCGAACTCGCCCGGCTCCAATACTCCCTTCCCCGCCTGGTTCGCAAGTGGACGAACCTTTCACAGCAACGCGGAGGAGTTCGGGGATCCCGAGGCGAAGGTGAAACCCGGCTCGAACTGGACCGACGCCGGATTCAGGACCGGATCGCCCTTTTGAAGAAGCAGCTTCTCAACGTAGTCCAACAGCGGGAGGTGCAACGCTCCTCCCGCTTAAAGAGCCCCAATCCGATCGGAGCGATCGTGGGCTATACGAACAGCGGAAAATCAACGCTGCTCAACACCCTCACTGAAGCGGGAGTTCTTGCTGAGGACAAGCTTTTTGCGACCTTGGATCCCACGACCCGCCTCTTCAAGCTCCCCGGAGGGGAAGAAGTGCTCTTAAGCGACACGGTCGGCTTTATCAGCGATCTGCCCCACCATCTGGTCGATGCGTTCAAATCCACGTTGGAGGAAGCCCGGTATGCGGATTTTCTCATCATCGTCTGTGATGCAAGTCATCCCGACATGATCGCCACCTACACCACCACGGTTCAGGTTTTGGAAGATCTCGGCGTTACCGACAAGCCTGCGATCGTTGTGGCCAACAAGATCGACAAGGTCGAGGACTTCTTCGCGCTTTCCCGCCTCAAGAGCCTCTACCAACCGGTCCTGGAAACATCCCTGAAGAGCGGTCAGGGATTGGAGACGCTGATCGATGCGATCACCGAGACGATCCACGCCCTGAATCCGACCCTTTCCTACAAGTTCCCCAACGACCGTCATGACCTCGTGGCATATCTCCATCGGAGCGGACAGGTAGCGGACATCTCCTATACCGAAGAGGGGATCATCGTAAAAGCCCGCCTCGCCGAACGCTTCGCTTCCTCGCTGAATTCCTACCGAGTCTGACTCTTCCACCCGCTATCCTTTCTCGTTACTATTACACATATGGAGGAAGTGTATCTATGGAACGACACCTCACCGCACGTGCAATCATCATTGGAATCTTGGGATTGCTGGTCATTACCGCATCCTCAATGTATGTCGCCCTCAGAATGGGCGCCCTTCCGTGGCCGACGATCTTCGTCACCGTTCTTTCGATGGCCGCATTGAAAAAAGCACGCAACTCCTCCCTGCAAGAGATGAATGTCACCCATACGATCATGAGCAGCGGGGCGATGGTCGCCGGTGGACTCGCCTTCACGATTCCCGGCTTGTGGATGCTCAATCCTGATGCCGTGTTCCCGCCGATGAGCCTCATCACCCTCACCGTGGTCGGAGCGATTCTGGGCACCCTTTTCTCCGCCCTCCTCAGAAAACGCCTGATTGTTGAGGAGGAGCTGCCCTATCCGATGGGCATCGCCGCGTTCAACACCCTCAAGGCTTCCGAAGAAGGAGGCAGCGGTGCGAAGACACTCTTTACGTCAATGGGAGGATCGGTTCTCTTTACCCTCCTAAGGGACGCGTGGGGAAAGATACCGGCGCTGCTCACTCCCTTCAAGGGAAGCGCTCTTTTTCCTTCCTTCTCCTTCTGGGTCTCGCCGATGGCGGCGGGAATCGGGGCGATCATCGGCCAGGTCTTCGCCCTTTTCTGGTTCGGCGGAGCGATCTTCGGCTACTATCTCCTCACTCCGATCGGAATCAAGGCCGGTCTTTTCGGCGACATATCCGCTGCGGATGTCTTCAGGCAAAACCTCGGCATCGGGCTGATGATCGGAACGGGGTTGGGCGTCTTTATCCACGCCCTCTTTTCAAAGATTCTTCGACCGAAAAAGTTGGAAGAGAAACCGAAAAAGAGTCAACGAACGCTCTTTCTCATATCGCTTGTCCTGCTCCTGGCGGTGGTTCTTCTTTCACTGGGGACGGAGCTGGGCTTTGTCGAGGCGCTGGTGCTCATCGTTGGCATCTATCTGACGACCTACCTCTCCGGGATGCTCACCGGACAGACGGGCATCAACCCGATGGAGATCTTCGGCATCCTCGTGCTGCTGGTGATCCAGCTGATCTCCAAGCCTTCCCTGCTCGCCTCCTTCTCGATCGCGGCGGTGGTCGCCGTCGCCTGCGGCTTGACCGGAGACGTGATGAATGACTTAAAAAGCGGACACCTTCTTGGAACCAATCCCCGGGAGCAGATTCTCGGTGAAGGGATCGGAGGGGTGATCGGGGCGGTTCTCTCGGTGATCGTCCTCTTGGCGATGAAGAGTGCGTTCGGCGGCTTCGGCACCGCCCTGCTGCCCGCCCCTCAGGCGGCGGCGGTGGCCAAGATGGTCGGCGGAATCGAACACCTGCCGGCCTTCCTGATCGGCCTCTTCGTCGGGTTGGCGCTCTTTCTGATGAAAATACCCTCCGCCACCCTGGGCCTCGGCGTGTATCTGCCGATCTACATCTCTTCGATCATGGGCCTTGGCGCACTCGCCTCTTTGATCTTCACCCGAAAGAAAGACAAGGAGAAATCCCAGAAAAAGATCGGATTGATCGCCAGCGGACTGCTTGGCGGAGAAGGAATCACCGGCGTGCTGATCGCTATTCTTTCAATGCTCAAATAGGTATACTGAATCCATGAATCTTCCCCTTTCCCTCTACGGTCTCACTTCCGAACGCCTCGTCGAATCGCTGTCCCTCCCCGAGAAACGCTATGGCGGGCAGATCCTTGCCTGGCTCGGCAAGGGAGCCACTACGTTTGACGAGATGACCGACCTTCCCCTCGATGAGCGAAAGCGCCTAAGCGACCTCGTCGGGAGTCCGATCTCATCGGAGACAACGGTCCGAGAGGAGGATGAAAGCGGAACGATCAAGCTCGGAATCACGCTTCACGACGGAAAAATGATCGAAGCGGTCCTGCTCGTCGACCGTAAAGGACGGCACACCGCGTGTCTCTCCGTCCAGGTGGGATGTGCGATGGGGTGCACCTTCTGCAAGACCGGAACGATGGGCCTCGTTCGTAACCTTGCTTCCGAAGAGATCATCGAACAGTACGTCCACCTTTCCAAGGCGGCAAGCCGGCCGATCACCCACATCGTCTTCATGGGGATGGGCGAACCGTTTCACAACTTCGATCCGACGATCAGGGCGATCCACTACCTCAATCAAAAAGAGACGTTCAACATCGGCCTCAGAAGAATGACGATCAGCACATCCGGAGTGGTTCCCGGAATCAACAAGCTCGCCGAATTGAAGCTCCCGATCAAGCTCGCCGTTTCTCTGGTCAGCGCGGATGACTCGCTCAGAACCCGCCTGATGCCGGTCAACAGGCGATGGCCGCTTGATGAGCTCAAGGAAGCGCTTCTTGCCTATCAGGAATCGGTACCTAAACGACTCACCCTTGAATACTGCATGCTCGGAGGGGTGAACACCACAGGTGAAAGCGCCAGACAGCTCGAGCTCTTTACCCGGGGTCTGGACGTGATCGTGAACCTCATCGCCTGGAACCCGGTCGACGAGCTTGAGTTCTCCACTCCGAGCGAAGAGGAGCAGAAAGCCTTCTCCGCCCTCCTCAACCGCTATCGGGTTAAACACACCCTTCGAATCTCCCGCGGCCGGACGATCGGCGGAGCGTGCGGGCAACTGGCCACTTCCCACAACCCTGAAACCAAAAGATAAGAATGCGGATGAAGAAAAAGAATTGGCTGCCGGACACTGCCCGACAGCCAATGAAACGGTTATTCGAGGGTTGCCCGAATCCGGCGGACTCCCGCCGAGGATGATTGCTCTTTCTGGATCTTGAATGTTCCCATTCCGCCGGTCCGCTCAACGTGGGGTCCTCCGCAGACTTCCTTGGAGAAGTCTCCGACGGAGTAGACTTTTACCTGCTCGTCGTAGCGGCCTTCAAAGAGGGCGATCGCGCCCGACTGCCGGGCTTCCTCCAGACTCATCGTGGTAAAGCTCACCGGAAGATCCCGCCTGATGACCTCGTTGACGATAGCTTCGACCTTTTGGATCTGCTCCTGAGTCATCGGCTCAGGGTGGGTAAAATCGAACCGGAGCCGCTCGACCGTAATATTCGATCCCTTCTGACCGACATGATCGCCCAAGACCGTTCTCAGCGCCTGATGAAGGAGGTGGGTTGCAGTATGCAGGGCGGTGGTCCGCTCGCTGTGATCCGCCAATCCGCCTTTGAACGTCTGGTCTCCTCCGGCGCGACTGAGTTCCTGATGCTTGGCGAACGCCTCATGAAACCCCTTTTCGTCGACTTCAAAGCCATTTTCGGCGGCAAGCTCCCTGGTCAGCTCAATCGGATACCCGTAGGTATCGTAGAGCTTGAACGCAGTCCGACCGCTGATGATCCGGTTCGGACTCTTAAGCAGGTTCGGAAGCATCTTTTCGAACTCCCGCTCTCCTTTCGCCAAGGTCGCACTGAACTTTGCTTCTTCGGCGACAAGCTCCTTCATCACGAACTCCCGGTTTTCAAGAAGCTCAGGATAGGGTTTTTTGTAGAGCTCGATAACGACTTCGGCCAACTCGGAAAGGAAGGAACCTTCGATGCCGAGCTTGTGGGCGTGCCGGACCGCCCGGCGAATCAGGCGGCGAAGGATGTATCCCTGACCGACGTTGGAGGGGGAAACACCTTTCTGGTCGCCGAGGATGAAGACGCCGGTTCGGACATGGTCGGAGAGAATCCGGATCGACATGTCGTCCTCTTCGTTTTCACCGTAGGTTTTGTTCGCCAGAGTTTCGATCCGCTTGATGATCGGGGTGAACACCTCGGTCTCATATACCGATCGTTTCCCTTGAAGAATCGCAATCGTCCGCTCGATCCCCATCCCGGTATCGATGCACTTGCGCTCCATTTCCGTATAGGTGCCGTCGGCGTTCTTCACATACTGCATGAACACGTCGTTCCAGATCTCGAAATACTTGCCGCATGAACAGCCCGGCCGACAATCGGGGCCACATGCATCCCGTCCGGTGTCGATGAACATCTCGCTGTCCGGTCCGCAGGGTCCGGTTTCACCGGCGGGACCCCACCAGTTGTCCTCCCGGGGAAGGAAGTAGATTCGCTCATCGGGAACCCCATGCTTCCGCCACGCTGCGGCGGCTTCTTCATCCCGCGGCACTTCATCATCTCCGGCGAAGACCGTTACCGAAAGCTCGTCCGTTTCCAATCCCAGGACGGTGGTTAGAAACTCATGGCTGTAGGCGATCGCCTCCTCTTTGAAGTAATCCCCCAGCGACCAGTTGCCGAGCATCTCGAAGAACGTCAGGTGATGAGGATCGCCGACCGCCTCGATATCACCGGTGCGGATGCATTTCTGGTAATTCACCAGGCGCCGACCGCTCGGGTGCTCGCTGCCGAGGATGTAGGGAACGAGCGGGTGCATGCCCGCGGTGGTGAAGAGAACGGTGGGGTCATTCTCGGGAATAAGCGAGGCACCACTGATCTGTTTGTGGTCCTTGGAAACAAAAAAGTCGATGAATTTTTGGCGTAATTCGTTGGCGGTAAGCTGTTTTTTCATAATACAGAGATAGTAGTAAAGCTGTCGCTCCGCTGTCAAGGATGGCTCAATCGAAGAGTTCAAGCTGG
>SHOI01000021.1 GCA_004294855.1 Sphaerochaeta sp.
TCATTGTGGAGATTGGCATAGACCGGTTGATAGGGAAATTGGGGAGGATATTCCAACGACTTGCTGATCTCCTGAACTTCATTGAGGAGAAAGGAAACGATCGAAGCTGTTTCTTCTTCGGTAAGGGTGACCGGTGGCGGGGGAATTACCCGTGTTCGGTGAATCAGATTCGCAAGAAAAACGGGATGGTCAACGTGTATCTCCGTTTCGGCATAGATCTGATCGGCTTTGACGTAGGCTATCGTATGATTGCCGCTGGGAACGAAGTATTGGTGAGTCGCCGACCCCAAATACTTCCCATCCAGCAGGATTCCCGTTTCACTTAACGGCGCTCCGAACGTTACATAGCGCCCCCCTTTGCGGATTCCGGGAAGAAATCCCAAAAGAAAGATCAAGAGCAGCACGACGAGTATCATGAGACCGAGGAGATAATATCCGGGTCTCAGATTGAATAATTTCGGGAGAACCACCTCTTCCACCGGAGGGAGATCGATCTTTTGTTTCATACACAAGTAAGGTAGCCATCCCTCATTGCCTTGTCAACCAATACCCGTTGTGATACCTTGCCTCATATGGACCGATTCTTAACCCGTCTGGAGAGTTTGACCGTTCGATATCTTACCCATCGGAAAGCGGTTCGCCTCTATCAGAAGATGAACAAGCCGAAGCGCACCTTCCTCGGCGAGCTGAAAGGGTGGGCGGATGCGTTGGTCTTTGCCGTCTTTGCGGTATTGCTGATCAACCAGTATCTGTTTCAGCTCTTCGTGATTCCTACGCCTTCAATGGTTTCAACGCTGGATATCGGTGACCGGGTGTTCGTCTCGAAGACGATTTACGGAGTCGAGCTGTATCCCACCGGACCGAAGATCGGTTCAAAGAATCGGCAAGTCAGACGCGATGCGATCATCACGTTCTATAACCCCGAATACGATTCAAAAGGACCTCTGTTTGACATTCTTTCGCAGATCATCTTCAGCGGAACGCTTTCGCTGGTGAACATCGACCGCAACGAGGACGGTTCGATCGCCGAGCGGCTCTTCGTCAAACGGGCGGTCGGCTTGCCGGAGGAGCTCGTTCGCTTTGTTGACGGGAATGCGGAGCTTCGAAAAGCAGGGTTCACTTCGTTTGAGGATGAGGCCTCATTCCGAAAGGATCTTGATTTGGTATCCTCTCCCCATCGCTCGATCGACCCCGCTCTGTACAGCGGATTGAATGCGTGGGGATCGTTGTTCGGATATCAGGAAGAAGGACTTGATGTAAACAACGCACCAACCCATTTAAAGAGCAGCTACAACAGTGTGGCGCATCTCTCCTTTCCCCCCGACTATTACACCTTTGAAAAAGCCCGATCTGAAACTCGGCACCTGCTTGATCCGACAAACCTCGGGTTGCGTTCCGAAGCCAGCCACTATCGCCGCGGCACCTACGTTCCCAAAAACGCGATTCTTCCTTTGGGCGACAACCGTGACGACAGCCGCGACGGGCGCTACTTCGGCCCGGTCGACCAGAGCACGATCAACGGCAGCGTCGTCTTCCGCTTCTGGCCGCCAAATCGAGTACGGCCGATGGGCGACGCCTGATGGGCTCCCTGTACATCCATATTCCTTTTTGCACGAGCCGATGTGGTTACTGCACCTTCTATTCGGAACTCTATCATACGCACGCTTCCCTGGTCGAACCGTATTTCAAACGCCTGCTTGAAGAGCTTTCCTTTCTCGTACATGAAAAACGATTATCGTTTGACACGGTGTATATCGGTGGGGGAAATCCGGGTCTTCTCGGTGTCGAACGTCTGTTTTCATTGGTGAAGCTCATCCACACCCGCGGAAAGCCGCGGGAAGTGACGATGGAGATCAATCCCGAGACATTGACCGAAGAGTTCTTTCCTTTGTTTGATGACCGGCTGATCACCCGCCTTTCGATCGGCATCCAATCGATGAACGACGGATTCCTGAAGCGAATCGGACGCAACGCTTCATCGTTGATCAATGAGCGGGCTCTTCGGCTCCTGGAACGGATCCGCACTCTGTATGATGTTGAAGTCTCCGTGGATCTGATCGTCGCCATCCCCGGTCAGACGATCGGCGACCTTCAAAGCGATCTGAAGCGGATCTTGAGCCTTTGCGCAGCCAACCACATAAGCTTGTATTGTCTGACCGTCGAAGAGGGAAGCCGTCTCTTCGAACAGGGCGACATCTTCATGAGCGAGGATGAGCAAGCCTCCCTGCTTACTGAACTCTGGGCGTATCTGAAAACGTTGGGCTTTGAACACTATGAGGTTTCGAACTTCGCCCGTGAGGGAGCATACAGCCGGCACAACCTCGTCTATTGGAAGCTCGGCACGTATATCGGCCTCGGCAGCAGCGCAGCTTCAACGATTGAGGAAGAAGGTGCACTGGTGCATTACGCCCAAGAGCAGGATCTTCAAGCATATGCTCAAGGTGAACCCTTCACCGGATATGAAAAAGAACTTCTTACTCCGGTTGAACGGATCGAAGAGGAAATCATGGTGGGCCTGAGGACCCGATGGGGAATCGACAAGGATTCATTTTCAAGGCGAACCGGATACGATTTTTCCACCCTCTTTGACCGGATCATTGCCACCTTGGATCCCGCATGGTATACTGAATCCAGCCAATTCTTTGTATTGACAGAAAATGGCCTTATGGTTCTTGATGCAATTCTCCTGCGGTTTTTCGAGGCAATCGCAGAAGGCCTTGACCGGCCCTAGTGGTTGTGGTAGTTTTTGAGCACAAGAAATCTTATACCATCAAAGGGGCCCCCTGATGTCCGGACATAGTAAATGGGCGACCATTAAACGCAAGAAAGGAGCTGCTGACGCCGCCCGCGGCCAGAAGTTCACAAAACTGATCAAAGAGATCTCCGTCGCTGCCAAAAACGGAGGTCCCGATCCTGATTCCAATGCGGCGCTCAGAACCGCCATTTTAAAAGCACGCTCCGAGAACATGCCGAAGGACAATATCGATCGGGCGATTAAGAAGGGCAGCGGTGAATTGGAGAATTCGGTCTTCTACGAACTCACTTACGAGGGATACGCTCCCGGCGGGGTTGCGATCATCATCGATACCCTTACCGATAATAAAAACCGAACCGCCAGCGAGGTCCGCTCGACGCTCACCAAAGGCGGAGGAACGCTCGGTACTACCGGGTCCGTCTCCTACATGTTCCAAACAAAAGGAATGATCATCTACGACGATCAGAAATATACCGAAGAGGAGATCTTCGAAGCGGCGCTTGACCACGGAGCCGATGACGTGCTTCATGAAGACGGGATGATCGAGGTATACACCGCTCCCGGCGACTTTGCCAACGTCCTTGAATCGCTGCAGGCATCGGGTTTTGAAGAAGAAAGCGCCGAGATCGCGAAGATCGCCGATCAGACGGTCGAGCTTGATGATGAACGAACTCGGAAAGTGCTGAAAATATTGGAGCGTTTGGAAGAGCTGGACGATGTCCAGCAGGTATTCTCGAACCTCGAGATTCCCGACGGCTTCGAGGATGAAGAATAAGGGGATGCGTATTCTTGGAATCGATCCAGGATTCGCCCAAACAGGCTGGGGGGTTGTCGAAACAACGCGGCAACACACCCGGCTTGTTTCATATGGGGTAATCCGAACGACAACCAAAGAGAACGATTCCAGTCGAATCCATTTCATCGCCAAACAAGTCGGCCTGTTGGCTGTCGAGCACGGCGTTGAGATCTGCGGAATGGAAGATATCTACTTTGCCAAAAACATCTCCAGCGCGATCCCCGTTGCGAAGGTGATCGGATCGATCATGCACGAACTGACCGCCCGAGAGATTCCGATCCGCTTCTTCAGTCCTCCGGTGATCAAAAGTTCGGTCGTCGGCTATGGAGGAGCGGACAAGACCCAGGTGCAGGAGATGGTCCGAATTTTACTTTCGCTTGAAAAGATTCCCCGACCCGACCACGCTGCGGACGCCTTGGCCGCGGCATTGTGTCTGCAAGCCCATGAATCGACTCGAATAAGGATGAACAGCTGATGATTAATGCCCTGATAGGTGAGCTAGTCTCCGTTAAAGAAGGATCTATGATCGTTCGGTCAAACAATATCGAGTATGTCCTGTTGATCTCCAACCAAAGCGCAAGCCGATTCTCAAGCCTTGATAAGGAAGAACGCAAGCTCATCAAGATTTTGACAAGCTTGCAGGTGCGGGAAGACTCCTTGACGTTGTACGGGTTTTACGATGATGCGGAACGGGAAGCGTTCGAACAGCTTCAAACGGTCAGTGGAATCGGGCCGAAGCAGGCGTTGAAGATTCTCAGTGGAATCAATGTCCGGCATCTGGCGGAAGCATTAGACAGCGGAAACATCAAAACGCTCGCCACGATTCCCGGCATCGGTCCAAAAACCGCCCAAAAGATGGTCCTTGCGTTGCGCAATGTGCTGGTGCTCGATGAACCGAAGATGAAACAAACGACCTCTCGGACGGCAGTATGGGCGGATGTTGTAAACGCCCTTGTTGAGATGGGTTTTGAGCGCCGCCGTTCGGAAGAAGTCATCGGAGATTTGGAAGTCGAGTTCGCCAGAGAAATCGGTGAATTGAGTCGCCAAAGTGCTGAAGAGCTGTTGTTCCGCCATGCGCTGAAGAACCTGAGCTAGGAGAGGATATGGATCATTACAACCAATTGCTCGAAAACTCGGTAGTTTCAGCCTCCTTCCAGGAGATCGCCGACCGGCAGGAAAACGTCTTGAGGCCCAAGATGCTTTCGGATTTCCAAGGCCAGGCGCGGCTGAAGGAGAACCTCTCCATTTTCATTCAAGCCGCTCTTCAGCGGGGCGAAGCGCTCGATCATACGTTTCTGATCGGACCGCCGGGGTTGGGGAAAACCACCTTGGCATCGATCATCGCCAATGAGATGGGATCGGAGATTCGCATGACCAGCGCCCCGGCGTTGGACAAGCCGAAAGACCTCGCCGGCATTCTGACGAACGTGACGGAGAACTCGATCTTCTTCATCGACGAAATTCACCGCCTGAAACCGGCGTTGGAGGAGATGCTGTACATCGCGATGGAGGATTTCGAGATCGATTGGATCATCGGCCAAGGCCCCTCGGCCAGGACGATGCGGATCCCGCTCCCCCCGTTCACCCTCGTCGGCGCTACGACGAAAGCGGGCAGCGTCTCCTCTCCGCTTGCTTCCCGGTTCGGAATCACCGCCCACATCGAATTTTACAACGAAGAGGAACTGGCGAACATCATTGACCGCTCCAGCAAGATCATCGATGTCCGAATCAGCGAGGACGCGGTTCTCACCCTCGCCCGATGCAGCCGGGGAACCCCCAGAATCGCCAACCGGCTCCTTCGCCGGCTGCGGGACTTCGCCTCGGTTCTCGGGGAAGGAACGATCACCAACGAAATCGTCCACACCGGATTGAAACGGCTGGGAATCGATCTGCAGGGACTGGAAAATCAGGACCGGAACATTCTTCGGGCGATCATCGAACACTACGACGGCGGACCGGTCGGAGCCGAGACCCTTTCGATCAGCGTCGGAGAGGCGCTTGAATCTCTGGAAGATTTCTACGAACCCTACCTGATTCAAAAAGGATACCTCAAGCGAACGCCCCGCGGTCGAATGGCCACGAGCAAAGCATACGAACTGTTGAATATCAAGAAGAAGCGGAACACGCCCGATGACGATCAAGGATTACTCTTTTGACCTCCCGCTTGATCTGATCGCCCAGCGGCCAAGCGAAGTTCGGGGAGAAGACCGGCTGTTGGTCGTGGATCGGGCAAACGATACCTTTTTTGATGACCGCATCTCAAGCTTTCCCGATCTCCTAGAGGAAGGTTCGATCCTCGTCCTCAACAACTCGAAAGTCCGGAAAGCCCGCCTCTATGCGGAAAGTGAAAGCGGCGGAATCGTGGAATTCCTCTTTCTATCCGAAAATCCCGACAGGACGTGGAATGCGTTCGTAACGAAGAGCAAACGTCAGCGGGTGGGGAAGCGCTACCGCTTCCAAGAGCACGAGGCGACGATCGTGGCGGAACAAAGCGACGGCTCCAAGGTGGTGGCGTTCGCTTCTCCGATCGATGAAGCGTTTTTCAGCCGATTGGGCCACGTACCGCTTCCGCCGTACATCAAACGCACCGACGATCCTGACGATGAAACCCGGTACCAGACGATCTATGCCCAAACTGAAGGTTCGGTCGCGGCCCCGACCGCCGGTCTGCACTTTACCGAAGACCACTTAAAAAGAATCAATGAACGAGGCATCGAGATCGCATCCGTCACGCTTCATGTAGGGGCAGGGACGTTCCTGCCGGTTCGAGCCGAACGCCTGGAAGATCATCACATGCACACCGAATCGTATGAGATCAACGAAGCGGTCGCCTGTAAAGTGATGAGGGCGAAGCGGGAGGGGCGCAAAGTCGTGGCGGTGGGGACGACGAGCGTCCGAACTCTGGAGTCCGCATATGATGAACAATCCGGCATGATTCGAAGCGGGTTCGGTAAAACGGATCTCTTTATCCGCCCCGGTTTCCACTTCCATGTCGTCGACCAGCTGCTCACGAACTTCCATACCCCCGAATCAACATTGCTGGTGCTGGTTTCCACCTTCGCCTCAAAGGGGCTGATGGACGAGGCATATCGCCACGCCGTTTCCGAGCGCTATCGATTCTTCAGCTACGGGGATGCGATGTTCATCCGTTGAAGATCGTGTTTTTTATGATTTCCGAGATCTCTTCGATCGAGAGGAGCCCGTCGATTCGAGTCAATTTCACTCTTGGATCCAAATCTTCGAAGATTCGTTCATAGTTGGCTTTGACTTGAATCAGGAACTCCTGGTGTTCAAACAGTTCGGTCTCCGTTTTTCGATGAGCGATTCTTCTGAGACACTCATCCACCGGGGTATCGAGAAAGAAGAGGTATTCCGGATGAGGAAATTGATTCAGGGCTGCGACCGTTTCATAGCCACACTCAACGCTTTGATACGCCAATGAGGAGTAGAGGTACCGGTCGCTTATCACCAGCCGTCCCGCCTCCGCTTCGGAAGCGATCCCGTAGATCGGGTTGAACAGATGATCTTCCCGATCGGCGGCATAGAGAAGGGCGAGGGCAAGGGGTGTCGTAACCACCTGCTTTTGCAGGATTGACCGCACCAAGCGGCCGATCGGCTTGTCGGTCGGCTCAAAAGTCGCTTTGCACAAGCGGGAATTGCGATCACATGTCTCGGCCAGCAGCTGCATCTGGGTCGTGGTGCCGGAACCGTCAAGTCCTTCAAATACGATAAAATTTTTCAAAATCGTGCTCATACATCTATCCTACGCTAAAAATGCGGCGGGGTAAATCCACATTCACAGGGTGTCAAAGACAAGCAGATACGCTATACTCATCCTTGAGGTCAAGACTTGTGAGATTTCATACCCGGGCAAAGGATATCATTGCCGCTACAAGCATCCTCTTACTCATCACAGCCATCGTCGGCTGGGTACTGATATTTGATGAGCCGACCCTTTCACCGGCAAGTCTCCTTGGCGACTATCTCCTTTCCCGTCTTTCCACTGAAGGCGCATCGAATCTTTCCTTCACATCGATCGAACGAAACCTTTTTGCCAATCTGACGATCAACAATCTTTCCTATCGGCGTGGAAAAGACCTATCAATCACGATCGACAAAACGAATCTGGAGGGCGGGCTCTTCAACCTGTTTCTTTCCCTCTTCTCCTCGAAGCCGCTCCTCTCCCTTTCATTTCAGGAACCGAAGATATACCTCGGTTCCAATCACAAGCCCGGCGAAGAGGCGAACGCAGTTCCCCGTCTTCTTCGTTCCTGGGTACGCCGCCTTCAACTTGAAGCGCTCGGAACCAAAGGTTCGTTTGAAGCGGATATTCCGTTCGGAGAGATCGAGGTCGATGATATCGATGTAGCGCTTCACTGGAAGCTCAGTGATGAGCTTCCATCCTTCACGATCCAAGCCCGGCGCCTTGCAGCGATCACCCCTTCCTTCACGCTTCAATCCTCGCATCTGCTGGCAAGCCTTGGGCAAAGCGGACCGTTCACCTTCAAAGGCCTTGATACGGCGATGGATGTGAACGATCAGCGCGTTACGATTGCGAACCTTTCGGTAGAAGGGGAGGTCCTAAGCCTGAAAGACCGATCTCTGAACGCCCGAGCGACCCTTCGCCAAGGCCTGTATCAAACGGGTGACGTGACGGTTGAAACCCCCGAGCTCTCTTTCAGCGGCAGATATCTTGACGATCGATTGCCGACGGTTAGCCTCAGCGTCCCTTCCGTGTTTGTCAACACGCCCGATCTTCAGGCGGAAGGCTCACATGTCGATCTTCACATCTACGACCTGAAAACGCTTCTACTCAGAAGCGAACGAATCGATCTCACCGCACTTGAAACGGCTCTTACGCTCTTGGGCATTGAAGTACATCTTGATGCTCAAGAGAACGATCTCTATTACGTCACCTCCACGCTGAACGAAGGACGGATCTCGGCACTCGGGCACACACTCGCCGTTCACGCGTTTGAAACTCTCGGACAGGGGATGTATCAAGCGGGAACGCTTGAACGGGTGGAGCTTCAAAGCTCGGCGCTTGGTGAAGTCCCCAATCTGTTTGGAATCCGATTTCCCTTGGAGACATCCTTCCTCTACGACCGTTTCCATGAACACATTGTCGGAAGAGCTTTCTCGCAAGCTCTTGCTTCGGATTTGTTTACGGAAGCGTTCACGTTCTCACTTTCCTATGAACGCGACCGCAATGACCACTCGCTGGATGTCCTCATCGAACAGAAGGCGGATCTTCGGCTTCTTGCCCATGCGGAACGGATGAGTGATCATCTGCTTGATTTCAGCCTCACCGGTCGTTTCAATCATTTCTCTTTGGGCGTCATCGAGCCGCTGCTTGCCGAGTATGCTCCATTTTTAAACCCTTATTACACTCAAGATACCGCGCTGACGGGAAACCTCTTTTTTACCGCCCGAATCGGGAAGGGCAACGTCTTGGGACTTGACGGACGGATCAGTCTGGACGGCTCGCTCAGCACGGTGCGGTTGGGCCGCTTTGAAAGCTCGGCGGGGTTCCTCTTTACCGCGGCAGTCGTGGAAGATCTGGTCGATGTGCGAAGCGCCGCTCTCTCCGCCGAAGGGTATCAACTCTCCTATAGCGGCGAGATAAACCTGACCGATTCTTTCACCCAGGGCAGCGCCAGACTTCTTCAGATCGATGACAACCAATTGCTTGCGACGCTGGGCATTCGCGGCAGAATGAATCACGTCCTAACACTTGATTTCTCGACCCCGCTGGTTCGTGAGCTTGCGGTGGGAATGGATGTCAGCCTGAAGGATCAGCGGCTTGTTCACGGAGCGGGAGAGGTGCACCTTTTTGATATGGACTATCCCTTCACCCTCAACGTCGATCTTTCACTTTTGGAATTCAGCCTTGAGCAGGAGGGGGCGCTCCGCATCAGTGGAACGTTGATGCCGATCATCACGATAGCCTTTGACGCGTTCTATTTCACCCTTCCCATCAGCCGCACCTCGATAAGCGGAAAAGCCCTTCTTTCCATCGACCATTACTCCTCATTCCTCTTTGAAAGCGAGCAGATCTCCATTCACAACCTTACGGTTGGACCTACCGTGTATAGCATAGATGCCCAGTTGAGTGTTTCCAGCGATGAGCTCTTTATTCGCAACGCTCGGTTCACCGATTGGGTCAACACCTACAGCGGCAACGCCCATTACCAAGGCTCACCCCTGTTCTCTTTGCTGAAACACCGCTTTCTCCAACCCTTTTCCTTCAATCTCTCGATCTTCCGCGATGAGTCGCCCATCATCCAAACCACTCTTATCGGTTCTTCGAACCGACTCCAATCGATGATCACAACCAATGGTCTTTCCCTCGGCTCGTTCGTTTCCGCCCTTGAAGGCACCTATCTGGATCTCACGCTTCTCGGTTCGAGCGATCTTTCTTCCGAAATCAACCTCTCCGGTTCAGCGGAGCTCCGCAGCGGTGCATTCTCTCTCTCGACGAAAATCGGTGCCGAAGGCGATAGCTTCCGCTTATATGATTCATTCTTCCGATGGAAAGAGCTTACCTTCAGCGGGGATTTGCTTTCGATAGCGAATGAGGAAGCACGGCTTTTGGGATCCTTTGAGCATATCCGCCACCTTTCGTACATCGACCAGCTCAGCCGGCTCGATGTGCAGGTGGGTGTTGCGCTGCCGGGAGTTCAAAACCTCTTCTTGCTTCCCGATCGTGCAAAACCGCTTCTTACTCAAGGAATCGGAACGGCATGGATCACGATTGGCGAACCGCTGATCTTTGGCGAAGGCGGCTTTACCGGAGGAACCCACGTCCTTGACAGTGACGGTACCGCACTCATCGTCGACGGTTCATTCCTGAATGGCAGATATGAATACCGAACGCGTACGCTTTCCGCCCGGCTTGATCCCTCCTTCGGTATCGGGGCGACGATCAGAGCCGACCTGAGACCGGAATCCTTTGGTGTGAAGGTGGAGGATATCGTATTCCCCCTGCCATATCTGAACCGAACATACCTGAAGCCTGTTTTCGCCTTTCTGGAAGGCACCGCAAACGGTACCGTCTTTTTGACCGGATCGATGCAAAGCCCGCGAATATACGGACAGCTGAGTGTCGACTCCTCCCAAATGACGACCTTCTGGGTGTATGATGATGTTATTTCATTGAAGAACCTAAGCGTTTCAATCGATGGAAACCGGGCGATCAGCCCTCATCTTCCCTTCTTCAGCACCAACCGGAAAACCGGCAACGTCATCACCGGAACCGCGCTGCTGCGCGCTCAATTGGACGGTCTCGGTCTCGATCATTACGAGATCACGATTGAATCGATTGATGATCCCATATACCTGTGGATTCCGATGCTCGGCTATGATGTTGACATTACATTATGGGCGGAGGGCACCTTCAATCTGTGGGGGAAGGGCTTGGAGACATGGATCAGCGGAGACCTGCTCATCAGTGATGCGGTCTTGAGTCTCGGTGTGCGGGGCTTGCCGGATTGGTATACTCTGGAAGACCTGACGTCATCCGACTTCAACTTCACTACCGATAAAGGGGTTACGTTCCTCTACCCAAATATCACGAACCCCATCATCAAAGCCACGATCAGTGAAGGGGAGAAGCTCTCCTTTACCTATGACCACCTCACCAATGAGATTACAATGGATGGGAGTCTGGCGCTCCGAAGCGGTGAAATCTACTATTTCCAAAAAGACTTCTTCATCACCGAAGGCGCTCTTACCGTGCACACCGAATCCTTTGGAGGACTTCCATCCGTTCAACCGACGATCAACCTTCGGGCGAAGCTCACCGACTATGATTCAAGCGGAAACCGGGTCGATATCTTCCTGATTCTCCGAGAAGCGAGTTTTACCGCATTGAACCCTCAGTTCGAATCAATTCCGGCAAAAGCCACCAACGAGATTTTCGAGATTCTGGGTCAAAGCATTCTCCCCAGCGGTGCATACGGACAATTCAACCTCTATTCGGTCGCCCATCTTGCCGCCGCTGCGACGAACGTCGCCGAACGTCTCGGATACATCAGCGTTTTCCAAACCAGCGCCCTTACCGAAACGATCCGAGTCTCGCTCGGATTGGATATGTTCAGCCTCAGATCCAACATTCTGCAAAACATTCTGCTTGACACACTCCCCGGGGCCACTCCGGGAACGACCTTTTCGCCCCTTGCCCGGTATTTGAACAACACGGTGATCTTCATGGGTAAATATATTGGAACGGAGTTTTTCCTCCAGGCATTGCTCCATTTGAGCGCCACCGAACCGAATAAAATCCGTAATCCCTTCCTTGCGCCCGACCTTTCTTTGAACCTTGAACTTTCTATCGAGTGGCATAACCCGTTGCTTACCTTCTCGCTCTTCACCCAGCCAAATGAGTTGTCGTTCATTGATATTTTGGATACGATGGGCGTTAGTGTAACCAAACGCATCGTTTTGCGTTAAGTGAGGTAAGAGGACAAATATGAAGAGCTTATATCGTCGAATTCTCTGGATAGCGCTGCTGATCCTGCTTGCCACTGTGAATATCTTTGCCAGTGATGCCGAGCCTTGGTATATGGGCCGGCCGATCGCTTCCTTTGTCAACACCGGCTTGCTGAACGTCCGGGAAAGCGAAATTCTTGATATTCAATATGAGTACCTTCGTAAACCATTCAGCGACCAGCTCTTCAATGAACTTCAATCAAAACTCTATGCGTTGGAATATTTCTATTACTTTCTGGCTGATGCCGAGCGGACCGGGGAGGGCGGAAACGAGCTGAGCATCGTCATGCACTTCGAAGAGCTGCCGTACGTCAACGAGGTTCTCATTGAAGGCAACAGCGGGCTTAAAACAAAGGATATTCTCGGGGCTTCCCTCCTACAGGCCGGCAGTTTCTTCGATGAGTACACCCTCACTCTTTCGAGAGACCTCATCGAGCAGCTCTACCGGGAAAAAGGATATATCAACGCACAGGTCGAACGGACCTACACCGAAGACGAGGCGACCAACACCGTATCGATTCTCTTTGAGATCGAAGAGGGCAGTCAATCCCGAATCGGTGAAATCGCTTTCGAAGGGGTGCACTCCGTTCCTCCGGCAAGTCTTGCCAAGCAACTGGAGAGTAAAAGCGTGTCGCTCTTCAATCCCGGATACTACAACCCGCTTTTGGAAGAGACAGACAAAAAAGCGATCATCCAATACTATCAGAACCGCGGGTATATCGATGTCGAAGTGGGCCCCGCCTATGTTGAAGACATCTCTTCCGATGATGATAAATATACCCGTCTCAGGCTGGTCTACCCGATTGCCGAAGGCAGTCAATGGTTCTTCGGCGGAATCGAGGTCAGCGGAAATGAGGTGTTCAGCGATGAACAGTTTCAGAACCTCATCTCGATAAAAACCGGCTCGGTTCTGGATCTCTCCCGGATTCAGGCTCAAATCGCGGCGCTCACCGATCTGTATTGGAACAACGGGTACATCTTCAACCTGATCAGCAGCGACGAGGTTCGGAATGAGGAAGACAAGACGATCACGTATCGGCTCCATGTTCAGGAGAACCGGCAGGCAATCATCGAAGATGTGCGGATTGAGGGAATCACCCGCTCCAAACCATACGTCTTCGAACGGGAGCTTGCATTCAAGAAAGGGGATATCTTCTCCAAAGAGCTGCTCATCAAATCCGCTCAAAACATTTACAACACCCTGATCGTCACCGATGTCCAATTCGACATCCTCAATGGAACGGAGGAAGGAACGGTCATTCCCGTCTTCACGGTGACGGAAGGGAACCAGATGGATCTTCAGTTCGGAGCGACATTCGGCGGCAACGTCGACGGATTCCCCGTCAGCGGGTTTTTGCAGTGGTCAAACAAGAACTTGGGTGGCACCGGACGGGACCTCTCCGTTTCAACCAACCTCAGCCCCGATACCCAAACGGTGATGATCGCCTTTCAGGATGATTGGTTCAGATCCTACCGATGGTCAAACGGGTTCACCTTCTCCTTTGAACGAAGTGTGAAAGAAAATACACTCACCCGAGGTCAGGGCAGTGGTTACTTCACCACCTCGACCAGCGCGAACACCTATCCGAACGGATATGAAAGCTATCAGGCATATCAGGCGGCGGGCCAGGCATACCCCACCGCTGACAAGCTGATGGAATATGTGCAATTCCGCTTCTCCCTCGGATATAACACGGGATATACGTTCATGTTCCGTCCCGGTGCGCTTTCGATCGGGGTGGGGGTGTCGATCGGGCTGAACAAGGCGGAGTACGATAAGGCCATCTACGATCCCTATGAGTGGCTGATCAAGCAGTATGGAGAAAAATGGCAATTCTCCAACCGCCTCTCACTCACCTTCGCCTGGGACGGACGGGACCGGATCGAAAACACGAGCCGCGGGTATTACATCTCCGAGACCTTCACCTATGCCGGAGGGATCCTCTTCGGTCTTTCCAACTATATGCGAACCACGACCAGCCTCAGCGGGTATCTCACCCTCTTCAGCTTCCAGCTTGAGGAGAAACCGGCGAACGTGGTGTTCGGCGTGACGACCACGGTCGGGGCGATGCTGCCGCAGTTCCATAATCCGGTAACCCAGGACGGCGAGCAGGGGTGGGCCTGGTATGACGCGAAGATGGGAGCGACCCGGTATGAGATGCTCTACCTCGACGGGATGAATACCGCCCGAGGCTTCCCGGTCGTCTTTGACCAGGCATTCCTTTGGGATACCCAGCTCTCCGTCTCCTGGCCGCTCGTGCACAACGTGCTTTCCGCCGAACTCTACATCTCGGCAAGCGGGGTAAGTCAAAGCCTCAAGGAAACGAAGATGGATCAGCTTGCCTGGTACTTCTCCGCCGGCGGCGGAATCAAGCTCAAGGTTCCCGGGTTCCCGCTCGGACTTTACCTGGTGAAGAATGCGACCTATATCGACAACACCTTCGCATGGGATACGAACCACTTCCTCTTCAGGGGGCAGAACGACACCAGCGGCTTGAAACTGATTCTCGCGATCACGACGACCTTGTATTGATATGAGTAAAACACAGCGAACCGACACTCCGATGATGGCTCAGTACCGTTCGATCAAAGAGCAGCATCCCGACTCGGTTCTCTTTTTTCGCCTCGGTGATTTTTATGAGATGTTCGAAGACGACGCGATCGAAGTCTCGCGCCTCTTGAACATCACCTTGACCGCCCGGGGAGGAGTCCCCATGGCCGGAGTTCCCTACCATGCGGCAAAAAACTACATCAAACGGCTTCTGGATGCCGGAAAAAAAGTCGCCATCTGCGAGCAAACCCTTACCGGAGAAAAACTTGCCCAACGGGAAGTCGTTCAGGTTGTAACCCCGGCGACGGTCATTGAGGACGACTTTCTCCAAGCCCGCGATGCGAACTTCCTGATGGCTGCAACAATCCGGAAGGGGTCGATCGTCACCAGCTACGCCGACTTGGGTTCGGGAAGGTTCTTCGTCCGCCAAGTGGAGCACGATCCCGGGTACATCCACCTGCTTGCCCTTCTAGAAGAGGTTCGTCCCCGTGAACTGCTGGTCAATGAAGATGAGTACTTTCTGCTGGGGGAGTTCAAGGAGGCGATCGATCAAACATCGGCGATGGTTACGAAGCTTCCTCCCTATCAATTCTCGGCAAAGAAGGCGTATGAGAGTTTGCTGGAACACTTTGAGGTCCATAGCCTCAAAGCGTTCGGCATCGATGACCATGCTCCCTATCTTTCGAGCGCCGGTGCACTCTTATCCTACCTCCAGCAGACCGCCCGCTCCTCCCTCAAACAGATTGAAACTCTCACCTTGGTCCATTCCGCCGAATTCTTGCAGATCGACGAGGATTCCAGAAAATCGCTCGAGCTTTTTGCCAACCTCAGTGACGGATCGCCGCGATACACGCTCTTTGATTCGATCGACTCGACGGTCACCTCGATGGGAACTCGAAAACTCAAACAATGGGTCGCTTCCCCTTTGGCAAGAAAAGAGACGATTTTTTCCCGCCACCGCTGGGTTGATCTTCTATATCACGACCGCGAGGAGCTGGAA
Organism: Sphaerochaeta sp.; assembly: GCA_004294855.1. Classification (GTDB taxonomy): domain Bacteria; phylum Spirochaetota; class Spirochaetia; order Sphaerochaetales; family Sphaerochaetaceae; genus Sphaerochaeta. Next base: position 15,593 of record SHOI01000021.1, read on the forward strand.
CGAGTTCGTCACGAGCTCAAACAGGTCCTCGACCTGGAACGGTTGACCAGCAGGGTGGTGATGGGTCGTCACCTGCCCAAGGACATAACCGGAATCGCTCAGGCGCTGAGGGGCTTTTTCCTTCTCTACGATGAACGCTACCGGGATCTTCTTGTCACCACACAACAGGAACATGAAAAGACCTTTGCCTTGGCGACCCATATCGATCGGGCGCTGAATCCGACCCACCAAGGTCCCTTTGAGGAGGGGAGGGTGATTCTTGACGGATACGATTCCGAGCTGGATGAGCTCAGAAAGATCAAAGGCGGAGGAAAAGAGCTGCTGGCGGAGTATCTTGAAGAGATCAAGGTCCAAACCGGCATTCCGACGGTCAAGCTGGGCAACAACCGAATTCTCGGCCACTATCTTGAAGTGACCAAAGTCCATAGTGACAAGATGCCCGCAACGTTTTATCGCAAACAGACGCTGGTGAACGCCGAGCGCTTCACCAGCGATGAACTGATCGCCTTGGAGCGAAAGATCCAGCACGCTGCGCTGGATGCGGAGCAGTATGAGCGAGCCCTGTATGAGCATCTGGTTGAAGAAACCCTCGCCGCCCAAAAGACCCTCTTGGCAATCGCCGCGTTTTTAAGCGATCTTGACTGCTATCAAAGCCTAGCCTATCGGGCCCACATCTCCTCATTCGTGAAACCGGAGTTTGTTGACGAGGATTGCCTCATCGTCGAAGGAGGACGACATCCCGTCGTCGAAGCCAACCTGCCTTCCGGCGAGTTCGTCGCAAATCCCCTGACGATTGAAAAAGAACACCGGAGATTTTGTTTGATCACCGGCCCCAACATGGCTGGAAAATCGACGTATCTTCGGCAGAACGCCCTCATCGTTCTTCTTGCGCAAATCGGTTCCTACGTTCCTGCGGCCAAGGCGACGCTTTCCTTGGTCGATCGCCTCTATTGCCGGGTAGGAGCAAGCGATAACCTTGCCCGCGGCGAGTCAACGTTCCTTGTCGAGATGCTGGAGGCGGCGCACATCCTGAGAACCGCCACATCGGCATCGCTTGTCATCATCGACGAGCTTGGACGGGGAACATCGACGCAGGACGGCATGTCGATCGCCTATGCGGTGATGAGAGAGCTCATCCACATCGGGTCCAAAACGCTCTTCGCCACCCATTATCATGAGCTTGCCCGGACCGAAGTGCAAAACCTTCAGCTGCTCACCTTGGAGGTGTTGGAGCAGGGAAAGGAGATTCGCTTCCTCAGGCGGGTCATCGAAGGGGTTGCAAACTCCTCCTATGGCTTGAACGTCGCCAAAATGGCAGGCATTCATCCCGGCATCCTTAAAAACGCCCGGAGTTTCCAACGACAGCACTTCGCCGACTACGATCTTTCCACCCTTCAGATGAATCTCTTCAGCGAACGGGAGGATACGCCTTCTTCCTACAATGAGGTCGAAGAGCAGGTTCTGGTGGATCTGGAAAGCTTCGCGATCGAACATGCGACGCCGGTTGACGCGCTGCTCTTCCTGAAGGAACTGCAGGAACGGTTGAAAGCGAAGTAGGACCTTCCGCCCCATAGGAGGCATGTACTGTATCGGATGTGATCGGATCAGCGATGAACTCCTTTGCCCCTCGTGTGACAGGCAGGTCCAAACGGGATCGTACGCAGATCTCTATGACCGGCGCTGCCCTGATTGCCACCTGCCGATCCTCGATTCCGCCTATCCCTGCTCTTGGTGTACCGACGGGCGGATCGGCTGGGGAGGGTATGAAGGGCTGCTCGCCCGACTGCTTACCCTTCATAAAACTCGCAAGGACCGGAGACTGGTTCACTATCTCGCCAAGCTTCTTGTTCCGATGATGAACATGATAGCACCCGATCTCTTCATTCCGGTTCCCGCCTCCGAGGGAGGCTGTCGTCAACGGGGATATGATCAGATGGTGCTGTTCTCCAAGGAATTAAGCCGGCAAATGGGAATCCCAAGCCGACCGGTCTTGATTCAAAAGAAGGGGGCGATCGTCCTTCTCACGAGGAACATGAGAATCGAGAACAAGCGAATCGTTCTTCTGGATGACATCTATACGACGGGAAAGACGAGCTCCGATTGCAGGAAGATCCTCAAAGAGACCTGGGGGATCGATCCATTCGTGGTGACGATCGCCGAATCATGAATATACGAAGGTTCTGTTGACACGGTTTGGCTATCTTATTATGATACAGACAGGATTTATTGATTATTGGGGGATCGCCGAAAGGTGCATCCCCTTTTTATGGAGCAACAAAACGCGCATGCTAAGCAAAGGGATTCAGGAAACGCCGCTGTTTGTCACCTTTGATCCGTTGATCAAAGCGGTCAATCTCCGCTTGGTCGACCTTTCGGTCTTCGAAAGTCGGGGGCACGTCGGGGTGAATCTGGTGATTATGGCTGAAAACCGCAATACCACGGTGGAGGACTGTGCAACGGTTCACAAGATCGTCGCACCGAGACTGAACGTTCTCTACGACACCAGAGAGGTGGGTATCGAGGTTTCCACCCCCGGTTTGCAGCGCAATCTGAAGGATGTGTACGAGTTCACGCTCTATGGCGGAAAACGGGTGCGGATCTATTCAACGATCCTCAAGGGATGGATCAGCGGGCGGATTGAGTCGGTCCAAGAGAACTCCCTGACCCTCAACGATGTATTCGTTGAAGATACAAAAGAACAATTGGAACGCAAATCGGTCGAGTTTGATGAGATTCAAAAAGCGAAACTCGATTACCGATGGGAGGATAGACCACATGGCAACTGATATTGGTGATGCAGTACGAGCGATGGTCGCAGAAAAAAACATCAGTGAAGAGCTGGTGATTTCCACGATTGAAGATATTCTTCGTGCTGCATTCAAGCGAAAATTCGGTACCGATGAGAATGCGGTGATTCAATTCAGCGATGATTTTTCCACCGTTGAGCTGGCCAGCCGCCGCCTCGTCGTCGATGATGACAATTGGTATAACGAAGTTACGGAAATCCCATATTCCGAGGCGGTTGGTCTGCACGAAGGAGCGACAATCGGCGACGAGCTCCTGATTCCGGTCGATTTGAAAGACTTTGACCGGATCAGCGTCCAGTCGGCGAAGCAGCGCGCTCATCAAAGCTTTCGCGATATCCAAAAGGACACCCTGTACAGCGAATACAAAGCGAAAGAGGGAATGGTGATCATCGGATACTTCCGCCGCCAACTCCCCAATGGAGACATCTACGTCGATATCGGCAATACGGAAGGTCTCCTTCCCAAGCGGAACCAATCGAGTCGGGAAAGCTATCAAAGCGGCGATAAGATCAAGTGCTACGTGGAAAAAGTTGAAAAGGCGGAACGGGGCCTGAGGGTCATCCTCTCCCGATCCAGTCCAGAGCTGCTGCGCCGGCTCTTTGAAGTGGAAGTTCCCGAAATCGCCCAGAATCAGGTCGACATCATAAAAATCGTTCGGGAAGCCGGTTATCGGTCAAAAGTCGCAGTGGCCTCCCGCAACGATGAGATCGATCCCGTCGGTGCGTGCGTCGGGTTGAAGGGAAATCGGATTCAGACTATCATGAGCGAGATAGAAGGGGAAAAGATCGACATCCTGCGGTATGATCCCAATCCGGTCAATTACATCCGCAATGCGCTCTCCCCGGCCCAAGTCCGTGATGTCGTGATCATTGACAAAAACATCTATCACGCTGTGGCCATCGTCGATGAGAGCCAGCTCTCTCTGGCTATCGGCAAACAAGGCTTGAATGTCCGCCTCGCCAACAAGCTGGTAGACTGGATGATCGACGTGAAGACCCAAGAGCAGTTCGAAGAGATGGATATCGCCAAAGAAGCTCGCTATCGAGCGGAATCGATCTTCATCGACGAAGACGGCCAACAGTATTACAGCGACGAGCAGCCTGTTCACTTCGAAGAACCGATGTTTGCCGAAGAGGAGAGGATGGATCTTGGAATCGATGAAGACGAGATCGCCCTTACTGAATTGCCGCTCGGGGAAGAGTTGATTACGAAGTTGCACTTCTACGATATATATACCGTTGAAGAGTTCATCAATATCAGTGATGAACAACTGGCGACACTGGAGAATCTCACTGCTGAAGAGTTGATTCGCATTAAGGATACCATCACCGAACACGTTGATATCGTCGAAGATGATGATGAAGAGATGCAGTACATTTGTCCTTCCTGTGGTGGCATCATCACTGAGGATATGGATATATGCCCCCACTGCGGCACCGGTTTGGCGTTTGAGGAAGAGTAACTCATAGAGGAAAGAATGACGGAAGAGAAGAAAAAGCCTAAAATCACCCTGATCAAGCAAGTAGTCGCCCCCAACGAACCCGTTGAGGAGACGAAAAGCACCCCGGATAAGGAAGGCGAACAAAAACCCAAGACCACCGAAAAACGCCGAGTCGTGGTGGTGAAGAAAAAAGTAGTGAAGGCGAAGCCCGCTCCCAAGCCGGTGCCAAGCAAGAGCGAACCGCGGAAAAAGCAGGATGAGAAGAGCGCGGCTCCTCCGGCTGCTCGCACCATCGTCCGCAAAGAGCCCGTCGTCTCCGAGCGGCTGGGTTCCTCGCCACTCCATACCGGTCCGAAAGTGATTCGTCCGACGAACCTTCCGCCGGTACCCAACCAAGGTCTTACGATCAATGACACTCCCCAGCGGGTTCAACGTCCGCCCCAGCCACAGCAGGGTCGACGGGTGTATGGAACCGTCGGAGGTCGACCGGCTCGACAGCAGGAGGGATCAAGAGCGCCCCGGCAAGGCGGTGGACAACGATCTTCTCAACGCCCTCCCTACCAAGGTGGCGGACAGCGCCAAGACGGGTATGTCCAGCGACCGCCTCAGGGTGGCGGTTTCACTCCGCGCCAAGGTGGCCGACCGGGCGGGTTCAGACCTTCGCCGATGGGAGAGGAGCTCCCGCCACAGGATCATCAGCGCCCGCAGAAGAAAACCTTCACAAAACGAAAGGATCAGACCTACAAGCGCCGCGATGCTGAAGAAGAGCGCGAGTTCCAGATTCAGCGGCGGAAGGAACAAGCCGCCGCCAAGCTGGCAGCCGTTCCCAAATCCATCGATATGATGGAGGTGATCACCGTTGCGGATCTTGCCAAGAAGATGAACCTGAAAGCCGCGGAAATCATCGCGATGCTCTTCAAGATGGGAATGATGGTAACGATCAACCAGCAAATCGACTTTGAAACCGCACAGATCATCTGTAATGAATACAACTGTGATGTCCGATTGGTCTCCCTCTACGACGAGACGATCATCGCCAGCGATGAGGATGAGAATGAGGAACTTGTCGAGCGGGCTCCGATCGTCACCGTCATGGGACACGTCGACCATGGAAAAACGAAGCTGCTTGATGCGATTCGTTCGACAAAGGTGGCCGAAGGGGAGTACGGCGGCATCACCCAGCATATCGGTGCGTATAAAGTGAATCTGCCGGGGAAAGGAGATGTGGTGTTCCTGGATACCCCCGGGCACTCCGCATTCAGCATGATGCGGGCCCGCGGCGCTCAACTGACCGACATCGTCATTCTGGTCGTTGCGGCCAATGACGGCGTCATGCCCCAAACCCGCGAGGCGATCGACCACGCCAAGGCGGCCAACGTCCCGATCGTTGTCGCCATCAACAAGATCGATCTTCCCGATGCCAAGCCCGAACGGGTGATGCAGCAGCTCTCCGACCTCGGCCTGATGCCCGAGGAGTGGGGCGGACAGACCCTCTTCTGCCAGATTTCCGCTCTTCAGAAGCTCGGAATCGAGGAGCTGCTCGATACCGTGCTTCTCCAAGCGGAGATGCTGGAACTGAAAGCGGCGGTGAACTGCCGCGCCGAAGGCAAGGTGCTTGAATCACGGGTCGACCAAGGTCGGGGTATCGTCGCCAGCGTCCTCATTGAACGGGGAACCCTTCGTCAGGGAGACTATTACGTTGCGGGCATCTATGCCGGCCGCGTCCGGGCGATGTTTGACGATACCGGAAACAAGATCGAAGAAGCCGGTCCCTCCACCCCTGTGGAGATCATCGGTCTCTCCGATATTCCCGGAGCGGGCGATCCGTTCCAAGTCACCGAGGATGAACGCCAAGCTCGCCAAGTCGGCGCCAAGCGGCAAGAGCTGGAGCGCTTGGGTGAAAGCAGAAACGTGAAGAAGGTCACCCTTGAATCACTCTATTCGAAGATTCAAGAGGGTGAAATTCAAGACTTCAACGTAATCATCAAGGGAGACGTGCAAGGCTCGGTTGAAGCGCTTCAACAATCGCTGGAGAAGCTTTCCAACAATGAGATTCGGCTCAACGTCATTCGAGCCAGCGCCGGAGCGATCATTGAAAGCGATGTGACCTTAGCCAGCGCATCCGATGCGTTGGTCATCGGCTTCAACGTTCGACCGACTCCCCGTGCCCAAGCGCTTGCCGACCAGGAGAAGATCGAAATCCGGAAATACAACATCATTTACGATGCGATCGATGACATCCGCAGCGCGATGGAAGGGATGTTGGCTCCCGAGCTTCGAGAGATTGAGATCGGTACGGTCGAGGTTCGCGAAACCTTCAAAGTGCCGAAGGTCGGCCTGATCGCCGGATGCATGGTCACCAAGGGAAAGGTCAAGCGAAACAGCTATGTAAAGGTGATTCGAGACAGTGTCCAGATCAGTCCCGAGCGGCTTAAGATCTCTTCCCTGAAACGCTTCAAGGATGATGCCCGTGAGGTCATCGAAGGGTTTGAATGCGGTATCGGTCTCGAACACTTCCATGATCTGAGAGTAGGCGATATCCTCGAAATTTATGAACACAAGGAAATTGCCAGAAAACTGGAGCTTAATGGACAGGTATGAGTGACTTTGTACGACAACGCCTTGAGGCAAAGATAGCGGAAGCGATCTCCACGTTGATCATGAAAGGGGAGATCAAAAGCCCCGAGCTCTCCACTCTGGTTTCGGTAAGCAGAGTGGAGCTTGCCCCGGGCAACGGCAGCGCAACGATCTACATCTCCAGTGTGTTGGATGATGCATCGCTTAACCAGAGTGTCGAAGCCCTCAGACGAGCCGGTGGTTTTATCCAAAAGCGCGTCGGAGCCTTCCTCAAGACTCGGAACACCCCGGTCTTGACGTTCAAGGCGGATCACTCATTGGCGGATGGACATAAGATCAACACCCTGATCGACTCGTTGATGAACGATGAGCACGGCAAGTAGAATCATCCTGCTTCATAAGGAAAGCGGGGTGACGAGCTTTACCGCCCTCAACAAGGTAAAAAAGACCTTTGGACGGAAAGTCGGCCACGCCGGGACCCTGGACAAGTTTGCCCAGGGTTTATTGATTGTCCTCACCGGGGCGATGACCAAGCTCAACCCGCTCTTTTCCTCGATGGACAAGAGCTATCGGGCGCACATTCTCTTTGGCAGCGAAACCGACACCCTCGATCCGGAGGGAAGGGTCATCGCTACCGGAGAGATCCCCTCTTTCGAAGCCGTCAGGAAAGCGATACAAAGCTTTGATGGAGAGATGCTTCAAACACCCCCGATCTACTCCGCTCTTCACGTCGGAGGCAAGCGGGCGAGCGCTCTGGCCCGAAAAGGGAAGCTTGTCGAATTGGAAAGCCGACCGATTCGGATTGACTCCTTCGAGGTCGTGAGCTATGAAGATGGAATACTGATCGCCGACATCCGTGTTTCAAAGGGAACCTATATCCGCTCAATCGCCCGCGATCTGGGCCTCGCAGTCTCCTCGCGGGCTCATCTGGTTGCCTTGGTCCGGACCTCCATTGGTCCCTTTGCCCTCTCTGAAGCGACTGAAGTCGATGAACATGTTGATTTGACGAACGACTACCTCGGCCGCCTCGAACAGATGGCGCTCGCCACCGTCAGCGATGATCAGCTGTTCCCCCTTGCAAACGGTCGCTATCCCGATCACTATGACCTCAATAAAGATGGAAGCGACTACATCGCCTTTTACAGCGGGGATGGAGTGTTGCGAGCGGTGGGCAACAAGACGAAGCGGCGCCTCATCGCTCAGGTGTACAGGGGAGGGGCAGTGTGAAGATTCATATGTTTATGGATCTCAGTCGAACGAAGATTCTCAAAGACGTTCCGATGGTCGTATCGGTTGGCGTCTTTGACGGATTGCACGAAGGACACCTCTCCATCTTGAGGCGAGTCAAAGAGATCGCCGATTCCAACAAGATGGAGTCAATGGTCATCACCTTCGATCGCAATCCGAAGATGGCTGCGAAATCGATCGAACATCACGATCAATTGATGACCGACCGTCAACGGAATGAGCTTCTTGCCTCCTTGGGGATCGATCATCTTGCCATTATTGACTTTTGCCCGGAATTCAGTAAACTCACAGGGGAGGAGTTCCTCGCTTTGATCAGTGGCCTTTGCCGCCTTGAGGCGATGGTTGTCGGCGAAGATTTCCGCTGCGGTGTCCCGACGTCATCAGTCGGATCTGTTCAGCTGCCGGAACATCTGAATCGATTGTCACCGGGATCCTTTGTTGAAATCCCTCCGTTCGTGCTCACAGAGGATGGGGAGATCATCAGCAGTTCTCTGGTGCGTAAAAAACTTCTTGAGGGCGCTTTGGAAGGAGTCCAAAGTATGCTCGGCCGGCCTTATACGTTGGATTTAGTCTCCCATACCCCTATATCCACGGTAAAAGGTCTGCTGTACCGTACCGAATCCTTCAGCCAGTTGTTACCGAAAGAGGGCGTCTATGACGCTACCCTTGCGTATGCCGATTCCCGTGAGGTCGACCTGGTCGCTCATGTTATGGCAGAGGGTGTTCTTTTGAGCAGCATGGCGGAATTGAATGCGGACGGTATATCATATCTTAGCCTCTACGCTAAGGGGAGTCGTACATGATTACGAAAGAACAGAAAGAAGAGATCGTCGTAAAATTTGGCGGCGATGCAAAGAACACCGGGTCGACCGAGGTGCAAATCGCCCTCTTGACCGCCCGAATCAACGATCTTCAAGATCACTTTAAAAACAACCCCAAGGATCATGCCGGTAACCGCGGCTTGCTTAAGCTGGTCGGACAACGCCGCCGTCTTCTTAAGTACCTGAGAAACCGCGATATTGAAGCGTACCGCACCCTGATCGCCGAACTCGGCCTGAGAAAGTAGGTGATGGGGAATCGATAGCAAGCAGCTCCGGTGACGTATCAGGTCATTGGAGCTCTTTTGCGTCAAAGAAGAATAAAGAACGAAAGAAGGAATG